>NZ_JAMYOE010000004.1:0-292593 GCF_040319695.1 Mesorhizobium sp. M0898
TCGACCTCAACCTCGTCGAGAGATAGCATGGAGCACTGTTCGCGATGTCCTCGCACACCTGTTCGCGATGTCTCCGGTCCAAACAGAGGGGAGATTGGATATCAGGCCCGCTTTCGCCAATCTCCAACATCGCAGGGAGAGCCGTGGCAGCGAAGCCGCCAATCGCCCCCCTAGAGGGGGAGATGTCCAGCAGGACAGAGGGGGGCGTCGTGGAGCGCCAGGGCCGGAGAATTGTGGAGGCAGCAATGCCTGACCGTTCCTTCCTCTCCTGGCCGTTCTTCGAGGATCGCCACCGCGATCTGGCGGAGCGGCTGGAGGCATGGTGCGCCAAGAACCTGCCGGTCGCGCATGACGATGTCGACGCGGCCTGCCGCGAGCTGGTGGCCAAGCTCGGCCGGGACGGCTGGCTGAAGCCGACGGCGCTCGACACCGAAAACCCCTCGCCGCTCGACGTGCGCACGCTCTGCCTCACGCGCGAGACGCTGGCCCGGCATGATGGGCTGGCCGATTTCGCCTTCGCCATGCAAGGGCTCGGCACTGGCGCGCTCAGCCTGTTCGGCTCGCCCGACCAGCAGCACTGGCTGGCGAAGACACGGGCCGGCAAGGCGATTTCGGCTTTCGCGCTGTCGGAGCCGCGCTCGGGCTCGGACGTTGCCAATATGGAAATGACCGCCGCGCGTGACGGCGACAGCTATCTCCTATCCGGCGAAAAGACCTGGATCTCCAACGGCGGTATCGCTGACTTTTATGTTGTCTTTGCCCGTACCGGCGAGGCGCCCGGCGCCAAGGGGCTTTCCGCCTTTGTCGTGCCTTCCGAAACCGAGAGGCTGATCGTTGCCGAGCGGCTGGAGGTGATTGCGCCGCACCCGCTCGCCCGGCTGTCCTTCGACAATGCACGCATTCCAGCCTCGGCGCTGATCGGCAGACCCGGGGACGGTTTTCGCATCGCCATGTCCGTGCTCGACGTGTTCCGTTCGACCGTCGGCGCAGCGGCGCTCGGCTTTGCCCGGCGCGCGCTGGACGAAAGCATCACAAGAGTGGCCGAGCGCAGGCTGTTCGGTGCGCCGATGGCCGAGCTGCAGATGGTGCAGGGCCACATCGCCGACATGGCGCTGGATGTCGATGCCGCCGCGTTGCTGGTCTATCGTGCCGCCTGGACCAAGGACATGGGCGCGGCTCGGGTTACCCGCGAAGCCGCCATGGCCAAGCTGTTCGCTACCGACAAAGCGCAGGAGGTGATCGACAGGGCTGTGCAGCTGCATGGCGGCGACGGCGTCCGCAAGGGCCATATCGTCGAAAGCCTGTATCGCGAGATCCGGGCGCTGCGCATCTACGAGGGAGCGTCCGATGTGCAGAAGGTGGTGATTGCACGGCAAGTGATGGGAGCGGCCTGAGACGGGAGTTTGCGTGAAATTATTGTCTTCGAGTTTTGAGCGACCGGATTTGAGCATTGGGAGGTTTTGACATGCACACCATCCTGCAGCCGGAAGGCTGGGCGAAACCCGTCGGCTACGCCAATGGCGTCGCCGCGCGTGGGCAGCTTGTCTTCGTCGGCGGGCAGGTCGGCTGGAACGGACAGGGCCGCTTCGAGACCGATGATCTTGTCGGCCAGGTGCGGCAGACGCTGGCCAATATTGTTGCTGTGCTCGCCGAGGCCGACGCCAAGCCGCAACATATCACCTCGATGACCTGGTACTTTACCGACAAGGCGGAATATTTGGCCAATCTCAAGGGGATCGGCGAGGTCTATCGCGAGGTGATCGGCCGGCATTTTCCGGCGATGGCCGCCATGCAGGTGATGGCGCTGGTCGAGGATCGCGCCAAGGTTGAGATCCAGGCCACAGCGGTTATTCCGGAGTGACGGCAACACGCGGCAATTTTTTAAGCTTAAAACTTTCGCCTTGAAAAGCGCGGTACTTTGGATAGCATTCGATGTCTTGCGACTGCCGTGCCGGGAGGGCTTTCCGGCAGTCCCGTCACTTGACGCATCAAAACCGTGCGGGGCCAAACCCGTCCGATCACAACCAGAGGGAACGAAAATGAACTTCACCCGTCGCAACCTGCTGCTTCTTGCTGCTGCCATCGGCATCGCCGGCGGCCCGGCCTACGCCGAAGGCACGCTGAATGTCGGCGCCTATCCGACCAATCCGCCTTTTGAATACAAGAACGAGAGCGGCACGTTCGAGGGTTTCGAAGTCGACATCATCAATGAGGCGGCAAAGCGTATCGGCATGACCACTGATATCGCCGATCTCGGTTTCCAGGCGCTGTTCGCCGCCACCACCTCGAAGCGCATCGACGTCGCCATCTCGTCGATCACCATCACGCCGGAGCGGCTGAAGTCTCAGTCGTTCACGCAGCCCTACTATGATTCCGACATGGGCATCGCCGCGAAGGCCGACAGCCCGATCAAGGCCGAGGCCGACCTCAAGGGCAAGATCGTCGGCGTGCTGTCCGGCTCGACCGGCGAAGCCTGGGTCAAGGCCCACCAGGAAGCGGACGGGTTCAGTGACGTCAAGGGCTACGACACGCAGCAGAACTTGCTGCTCGATCTCAGCTCCGGCCGCGTCGATGCGGCGGTCAGCGATATTCCGGGCCTGGAATATTCTTTCACCAGGATGAAGGATCTCGCCGTAAAAGAGCGCATCAAGACCGGCGAGCAGTACGGTCTGATGATGACCAAGGACCACCCGCTGCTCGGCAAGCTGAACGACGCGCTGACCGCGATGAAGAAGGACGGCACGCTGGCCGCGATCCACAAGAAGTGGTTCGGCAGCGACGCACCTGCCGATTCCTCGACCGTCAAGGAAACTCCTATGCCGAAGGCCTGAGCGGCAGTTCACGCTTAAATGTCGTGCCGGCTTTCGATGCCGGCACGATTTCGGATTTCGGGCTCGGGCTCGAGCGTCGCGGGACGCCAAACGTTTCGGAAATGCTGCGATGTCGCTGCTGGACACCTTCTTCAACGCCGACGTCATGGTCTCCAGCCTGCCGGCGCTGTTGCGCGGCTTCCTGAACACCCTGCTGCTCGGAATCATGAGCATCGGCATCGGTATTCCCGTCGGCCTCGCGATCAGCCTGGTGCGGCTCTATGCGCCAAAGCCGCTTCGGCTGCTGGCTGTCGGCTACATTGACATTTTCCGGGCGATGCCGGTGCTGGTCGTGCTGATCCTGATCTACTATGCGCTGCCGTTCCTCGGCATTCGCCTGTCATCGTGGACGTCCGCGGTGATGGCCTTCGCCATCATCATGGCGGCCTATTCGGCCGAGGTGTTCCGCTCCGGTATAGAGAGCATTCCGCGCGGCCAGTTCGAGGCGGCGCAGGCGCTCGGCCTGCCGTTCTTGCTGACCTTGCGCAAGGTAGTGCTGCCGCAGGCGATCCGCATCGTCATTCCGCCAATGACCAGCAATTGCGTTTCGATGTTCAAGGATACTTCGCTCGCTTCCACCGTGGCGCTGCCCGAACTGCTGAAAGAAGCGACCAACGCGCAATCGCTCTATGCCAATCCTTCACCGCTGATCGGCGCGGCGCTGGTCTACCTCATCTTTCTCTGGCCGATGGTCCGTTTCGTCAGCCTCCTTGAACGCCGCTTTCAAACCGAAAAGACCCGCTAATCTGTCAGCGCACTTCGCAGGAGACGACCTTGAACCAGCATCAGATTTCGAAAACCGGCGATGCCGCAGCTTTCCCAGTCGAGACGATCCGCGCCATGTTTCCCGCCTTGCAGCAAGCCGGGGACTTCGTCTTCATGGACAATGCAGCCGGCGCGCAGATCCCGCAAAGCGTGCTCGATGCGGTCACCAACCATTTGGTCGCGCATAATGTGCAGCGCGGCGGCCGCTATGGCCGCAGCGTCACCGTCGACCAAGCCGTCGCCGGCGCTCGCGAAAGCGTGGCCTTGCTGATCAACGCCACCAACCCGGCGGAGATCTGTTTCGGCATGAACGCCACTTCGTTCATCCGCCTGGTCAGCCTCGGCATCGGCCAGATGCTTTCCGAGCGCCCAAACGGGGAGCGTGACGAGATCGTCATCACCGACATGGATCACGACGCCAATATCGCGACGTGGCTGGCGCTGGCGCCCGCCGGGGCCAAGTTCAAATGGTGGCGGATGCGCGACGACGGCAATCTGCATGTCGACGATTTGCGCCCGCTGGTCTCAGAGCGCACCCGGCTCGTCGCCTGCACGGTCACGGCCCATTCGATCGGCTCGATTGTCGACGTTGCCTCCGTGGCTGCGATTGCGCATGCGGCAGGCGCCGAAGTGTTCCTCGACTGCGTGCATTACGGGCCGCACGGGCTGATCGATGTGCAGGCCTGGGATTGCGACTATCTCGTCTGCTCCGGCTACAAGAATTTCTCGCCGCATATGGGCTTCCTGTGGGGCCGCTTCGAAACACTGAAGCGCCTGCCGACCTTCCGCGAGGATTTCATCCCCGACGAGCCGCCCCACAAAATCGAAGCCGGCACGTTCATCTACGAGAACGTCTCCGGCATGGATGCCGCGGTGCGCTACCTCGAATCGGTCGGCCGCAATTTCTTGTCCGAGAATAACCGGTCGCGCCGCGACAACATCGTCGCCGGCATGAATGCCATCCGCGACTACGAACAGGTGCTGGCGCGCGAAATGCTGGCGGTGCTCAAAGATTGCGGCGCGACGATCTACGGCGTGGCCGACGAGGCACGCCTCAGTGAGCGCGTGCCGACCTTCTGCTTCAATGTCGGCACGCTATCGCCGCAGAGGATCGTCGAGGAAATGGCCGAGATGCAGATCGGCATTCGCGACGGCCACATGTATGCGCCGCGTCTGATGAAGCGGCTCAACCTCGGCATGGACAGCGGCGCCGTGCGCGCCTCGCTGGTGCATTACAATACGATCGAGGAAGTCCGGCGCTTCGGCGAGGCGCTGCGCACCATCATCGCCCGGCTGTCCTGATCGGAGTGGGCGGCGGCGCCGGCGCGATCCTCGTGAAGCGCAAAGGCGGTCGCACCCGGGTTCTCCAAGCCGGGGCGCAATTGCATGCTTGGGATCAAGTAATCGCCGCCATTCTGCTGCCGATAACGAATGGGCCGGATTGTCTCGAGCGTTCGCATCCTTTCGCGCAGTCGCTCCGCGACAGGCTCGAAATCCGCCTCCCCGAAACGGTCCACCCTGTAAACCACGAACGGCGGAAGCACGTCGTAGCCCGGATAGTATAGAATCCCGTGATTGATCGGGAACAGCAGGTCGTCGATCGGGCCGTTGACGCCGCGGGCGGAGTAATGCTCTTCCCAGCCGCCTGCGGTCACGATCAGCATTGCGCGCTTGCCGGCGAGCGTTCCCTCACCAAAGCGGTCACCCCACCGCTTGTCGCTGTGCTCGCCAACGCCATAGGCGAAGCCGTAGGCGTACACGCGATCGACCCAGCCCTTGAGGATCGCCGGCATGGCGTACCACCACAGCGGGAACTGGAGGATCAGGGTGTCGGCCCATAGCAGCTTGTCGATCTCGGCTTTGACGTCATCGGTCAGAGTGTTGGTCGCAAAAGCCTTTTTGGAGGCGCCGGCCGGCAGGAAGCGTGCTTCGGGCGGCCACGACGGAAAGTCGGCACGGTCCACCTCGGCTTTCCAGCCGTCGGCATAGAGGTCCGACACCCGCACCTCGTGGCCTTGGGCCTCGAGTTCCCTGATGGCGACGTCGCGCAGCGCGCCGTTGAGCGAACGCGGTTCAGGATGAGCAAAAACAAGCAGGACTTTCATGGGTCTACTCCGAAGAAGGACGATAGACACCAAAGGTAGCCAGCCGCGGAATGATCCACTATATGTAGGAAATGTATAAGATAATGCCGAATAATGGATAGATCGGACGTCACTCTCGAGCGCATGCGCACCTTCGTTCGCGTCGCCGAGCGCGGCAGCCTCTCGGCGGTGGCGCGCGAGCTCGGAATTGGGCAGTCGACGGTCACACGGCATTTGCGAGAACTCGAGGAGGCCGTCGGAGTGCCCTTGCTCAGCAGGACCACCCGGCGTGTGACGATGACTGATGAAGGCAGCCGTTACTATGCCGACAGCGTCCAGGTCCTGCGCCTCGTTGAGCAGGCCGGCGATGAGGCGCGGGGCACGCGCGGCGCGTCGGCCGGCACGATCCGGATATCCTGCACAGCGGCGCTCGGGGTCTTGCACGTCAGCCGGCTGATCTTCGCCTTTCAGGACCGCTATCCCGATATCGGCATCGATCTTAGCCTCACCGACGAGCGCATCGATCTTGTGCGGGAGGGCGTCGACATTGCGCTTCGCCTGGGTCCGCTCACCGACAGCTCAATGAAACTGCGGGCGCTCGGGCAATCCCGGCGTCTGCTGGTGGCGGCGCCGGCCTATCTGGCGGCGCGGGGCAGACCGGCTGTCCCGCAGGATCTGCCTGGCCATGAAGGCATCCGGATGTCGAACATCGCGGGAAGCGACACACTCGCCCTGCAGGGGCCGGGCGGCAAACGCTTTGCGGTGCCCTTTGGCGGTCGATTTCGGGTCGACCATGGGCTTGCCGCGCGCGAAGCCCTTGTCGCCGGACGCGGTATCGCACCCGCCACCATTGGCTTGTCGACGATCTCCTGGCGGCCGGCCGGCTGGAAGTGGTCCTGCCGGGCTATTTTCCGCCTCCCGTCCCGCTGAGCATGCTGATCGTTCCGGAGCGTGCGGGCATTGCCCGGGTGCGACTGCTGGTCGACTTTCTCGCCGAGCAGATCTCCGGCATTCCGGGGATCGAGAAGCGGTAGCCGGCCGGCAAACCTCGCCGGATCAGGCGGCCTTCTTCTTCGCCAAACGTGCCTTGATGCTGGCAACGTCGGCACGTGGCGTCGCAGCGAACAGCGTCCTGGTGTAGCTGTGTTTGGGGTCGGCGAAGACCTCGTCGCGCGAGCCGTATTCGACCGCTTCGCCGAAATACATTACCATCACGTCGTCGGCGATGTAGCGCACCACCGACAGGTCGTGGCTGATGAAAACATAGGTTAGCTGAAACTCGTCCTGCAGGTCGGCGAGCAGGTTCAGCACCTGCGCCTGCACCGAAAGATCAAGTGCCGAGACCGGCTCATCCAGCACCAGAAGGCTGGGGTTGAGCATCAGCGCGCGGGCGATGGCGATCCGCTGGCGCTGGCCGCCCGAAAACATATGCGGGTAGCGATTAAAGTGCTCGGGGCCGAGACCGACCTTCTTTAGCATCTTCATGGCAAGATCGCGCCGCTCGTCGGCCGTGCTGTCGGTGTTGATGAGCAGCGGCTCGGCAAGCACGTCGCCGATCTTCTGGCGTGGATTGAGCGAACCATAAGGGTTTTGGAAGACGATCTGGACCTTGCGGCGCATTTCCTTCGACAGGCCGTTCCTGCCGATGTCTACCTTCTTGCCGTCGATGAAAAGCTCGCCGGAGGTCGCCGGGTCGATCAGGGTGATGATGCGGGCGAGTGTTGACTTGCCGCAGCCGCTCTCGCCGACGATGGCCAGCGTCTTGCCCTTGTCGACGCTGAACGAAACACCCTTGACCGCATGAACCGTACGGGAGGGGCGGAAAAGCCCGCCACCGACATGATAGTCGCGCACGATGTTCTTGCCTTCGACTACCGTCACGCTCATGAGGCGGTTCCTCCTGCGGACCGGGCTGCGACTACAGATGGGGCCGGCTCAAACAGCATGTCGGAAACAGTAGGCAACCGGTCGCCGACGGCGTTTTCGGGCAGCGCCGACAGGAGCGCGCGCGTGTAGTTGCTCTTGGGGGACTCGAACAGCGACAGCACGTCGGCCTCTTCCATCTTGCGGCCCTTGTACTGGACGATGACACGGTCGGCGGTCTCGGCAACCACCCCCATATTGTGGGTGATCATGATCAGGCCCATGCCATATTTGGCCTGCAGGCCGACCAGCAGATCGAGGATCTGCTTCTGGATGGTGACATCGAGCGCCGTGGTTGGCTCGTCGGCGATCAAAAGCTTGGGATTGCAGGCGATGGCGATGGCGATCATGACGCGCTGACACTGACCACCCGACATCTGGTGCGGGAAGGAGCCCAGCCGTTCCTCGGGGTCGGCGATGCCGACCAACTTCATCAATTCGATGGCACGCGCCCGGCGCTGGGCGCGGTCCATGCCCATATGGAAGCGCAGCACCTCCTCGATCTGGAAGCCGACGGTGAAGCACGGGTTGAGGCTGGCGACCGGCTCCTGGAAGATCATCGAAATGTCCTTGCCGACGATCTTGCGCCGCTCGGATGGGCCGAGCTTGAGCAGGTCGATGCCGTCGAAGGCCATGCGGTCGGCCCTCACCGTCGCGGTGTTGGGCAAAAGCCCCATCACCGCCAGCATCGCCACCGACTTGCCCGAACCGGATTCGCCGACGATCGCCAGCACCTCGCGCGGTTCGACCGACAGGTCGATGCCTTGTACCGCCATGAATGGTCCAGCGGCGGTGTCGAAGGAAACGGTCAGGTTCTTGATCTCGAGAAGAGGCATTGGATTATGACCTCTTCAGCTTGGGATCGAAGGCATCGCGCAAGCCGTCGCCGATCAGATTGATGGCAAGCACAGTGATCAGGATGGCAAGGCCGGGGAAGGTCACCACCCAAGGCGCGCGCAGGATGAACTCGCGCGCCGAGGCGAGCATCGTGCCCCATTCCGGCGTCGGCGGCTGCGCACCGACACCGAGGAAGCCGAGCGCCGCAGCCTCGAGAATAGCGTTGGAGAAGGACAACGTCGCCTGCACGATCAGCGGTGCCAGGCAGTTCGGCAGGATCGTCCTCACCATCAAGCGAAGATGACCGGCACCAGCCACCTTGGCGGAGATGACATATTCGCGGTTCTTTTCGGCCATCACGGCGGCGCGGGTGAGGCGCGCGAAATGCGGCTGCAGCACCAGCGCGATCGCCAGCATGGCATTGAAAAGGCCCGGGCCGAGGATCGCCACCAGCACCAGCGCCAGAAGCAGCGACGGGAAGGCCAGGATGATATCCATGATGCGCATGATCAGAGTGTCGACCCAGCCACGGAAATAGCCGGCGAGCACGCCAAGCACGATGCCGCTGGTGAGCGAGAAGACAACGACCACCAGACCGATGAACAGCGAGAAACGCGCCCCGAAGATCAACCGTGAAAGCATGTCGCGGCCGACCGCGTCGGTGCCGAGCAGGAACATCGATTTGCCGCCTTCCTGCCAGGCAGGGGGTGCCAGCAGCGCATCGCGAAACTGCTCGTCGGGCGAATGTGGGGCGACGAACGGCGCAAAGATCGCCACCAGCACCAGCACCGAAAACACGACAAGGCCGATGACCGCGCCGGTGTTCATCGAGAAGTAGTGCCAGAACTCGGCGAAAGCCCGTTGCCTGCCGCCTGTCGGGATGGAGGCGGCGGTAGCTTCGGCGGCGGATTCGTCGGTCATCTCACTGCACCCGGATGCGCGGATTGATGACGGCGTAGAGCACGTCGACGATCAGGTTCACCGCCATGACGATCAGCGCGATGATCAGCAATCCGCTCTGGACGACGACATAGTCGCGCTTGCCGATGGCATCGATCATCCATTTGCCGATGCCCGGCCAGGAAAAAATGGTCTCGGTCAGAATGGCGCCCGCCATCAAGGTGCCGACCTGCAGTCCAATGGTGGTGACTACCGGGATCAGCGCGTTGCGAAAAGCGTGCAGACCGATGACGCGGCGCGGCGCCAGGCCCTTGGCGCGCGCGGTGCGGACATAGTCCTCGCCCAGCACCTCGAGCATCGCCGAGCGCGTCTGGCGCGCTATGACGGCAAGCGGGATCGTCGCCAGCACGATCGACGGCAGGATCAAATGGCTGACGGCAGATTTGAAAGCGCCGCTCCTGCCGGAGATCAGGCTGTCGATGAGCATGAACCCGGTCGTCGGCCTGAAGAAATACTGCAGGCCGATGCGGCCGGAAACCGGCGTCCAGCCGAGATAGCCGGAGAAGAAGATAATGAGCAGCAACCCCCACCAGAAGATCGGCATCGAATAGCCGGTCAGCGCGACGCCCATCGTCGCCTGGTCGAACCACGAGCCGCGCTTGACCGCGGCGAAGATACCGGCAGGAATGCCGAGCAGGACGGCGATGATCAACGCCACTGTTGCCAGTTCCAGCGTGGCTGGAAACAGCGCCTGGAATTCGCCGAGCACTGGCCGCTTGGTGGCAATAGATATGCCGAAATCGCCGGTCAGGACCCTGCCGATATATTCCAGGTATTGGATGACATAGGGCCGGTTGTAGCCAAACTGCTCGATGAGCTGGGCGTAACGCTCGGGGCTGACGCCGCGCTCGCCCGCCAGGGCCAGGATAGGATCGCCGGGCAGAAGCCGGACGAAAGCAAACGCCGCCAGCGATATGCCGAACACCGTCGGGATGATCAAAGCGAGCTTGTGGAGGAGATAACGGAGCATCTTGCTTCATAGAACGGCGGCGCGGGAAGTCCAGCGCCGCCGTTCAATTTCTCAGGACTTATTCGGTGACGTCGACGCCGTCAAACCGATGAATGCCGAGCGGGTCCATAACGAAGCCCGACACCTTCTTGTTCATCGGCATGAAGACCTTGGAGTGGGCGATGGTCAGCCACGGAGCCTCCCGCTTGAACACCACCTGAGCTTCCTCGTAGATCTTGGTGCGCTCAGCGACGTCCGTCGTCGCCTTGCCTTTTTTCAGCAGGGCTTCGAATTCCTGGTTGCACCAGATCGCATAATTGGACTGGCCGATGGCATCGCAACCGAGCAGGAAAAAGAAGTTGTCCGGATCGCCATTGTCACCGGTCCAGCCCAGTTGGAAGGCGCCATCGCGATCCTTAGCCTTGCCGCGCTGGCGATACTCAGTCCATTCGTAACTGACGATCTCCGCCTTGACCCCGACAGCGGCATAGTCGGCCTGGATCAACTCGGCGACGCGCTGGGCGTTCGGGTTGTAGGGGCGGCTGACCGGCATAGCCCAGATCTTCATCGACAGATCCTTGACGCCTGCATCGGCCAGCATCTTCTTGGCCGCCTCCGGATCATAGGGATCGTCCTTGATGTCCTTGTTATAGGACCACATGGTCGGCGGGATCGGGTTGATGGCCGGCGCGCCGGCGCCCTGATAGACCGCGTCGATGATCGCCTTCTTGTTTACCGCCATGTTGAGGGCCTTGCGGACCTCGACCTTGTCGAAGGGCGGCTGCGTCGTGTTGTAAGCCATGTAGCCGATGTTCAGGCCTTCCTGCTCGTCGACCTTGAGGTTCGCGTCAGCCTGCAGTCCGGCAATGTCGGCCGGCGCCGGGTATGACATGATATCGCACTCGCCCGCCTTCAGCTTCTGCGCGCGTACGGCCGGATCGGGCGTGATGGCGAAGATCAGATCGTCGATCTTCTGTCGCCCGCCATAGTAGCCGTCCCATGCTGCATAGCGCACGACCGCATCGACCTGATAGTCGACGAACTGGAACGGACCAGTGCCGACCGGCTTCTGGGTGAACTGCTGCCTGGTGCCGGCCTTGTCGAGTTGGTCGGCATATTCCTTGGAGACGATCGAGGCGAAATCCATGCCGAGGTCCGGCAGGAACGCGACTTCAGGCTTGTTCAGCACGAATTTCACCGTCAGGTCGTCGACCTTGACGATTTCCTTCAGGAGATCGGGGAAGCCCATGCCGGTGAAATATTCCCAGCCGGTGCCTTCCAGATAGCTGTACCACGGGCTTTCTTTCTTCCACTGGCGTTCGAAGGAAAAGATCACGTCGTCGGCGTTGAGGTCGCGCGTCGGCGTGAAATAATCGGTCGTCTGGAATTTCACACCCGGGCGAAGCTTGAAGGTGTATTCGAGACCGTCGTCGGAAACCGTCCAGCTCTCGGCCAGGCCGGGCGAGATGGTGGTCTTGCCATGCTCGAACTCGACCAGGCGCGAATAGATGGTGCGCGACGAGGCGTCGAAGTCGTTGCCGCCGCTCCATGGCGACGGGTCGAAGCCGGCCGGCGAAGCCTCCGAGCAATAGACCAGTTGTTTTGCATTGGCCATGCCGCCGAGGACGCTTGCAGCCAGCAACGCGGCTGCAAAAGTCAGTTTCTTTTTCATTGAGCACTCCCTGATGTTCTTCCAAGCCCCTCTATCAGGCTCGCGAAGGCCGCATATAAGCACCGTTTTTCTAGCTTTGGAACTGCTTGTTTGCCTAACCCACGGGAAGCAGAAAAAAATTCCGGCACGCGGCAAATTGTGGAAAAAACGAGCCGAATCCGCAGATCACGACATTATTAGCGACTTCAATTTTTTGTTGATCGGCGATGCCGCCAATTGTGGGAATCGAGCCGTTCGGTTCAAGAGATGCGCATCCGAAAACCGGTCGCGGCCGAGAGGTTTGACGGCAAGTCTTACCGCACTCCAGGTGGAGAGGCTTGCACGGCCGTCGCTTGTGGCAATACATAGATAGGTGGGCAGCGTGCCGGATTTTCCCACGTTCCGGACATTGCTGCAAGCGTGGGATATCGTTGTGATCAGGGCGGTGGTGGCGCGCAAGCATGCCGAAACAATAAGAACGATTGAGGGAGCGACAGGTGGCAAAACCGGCAAAGACAACCAACGCGGCGAAAGCAAAGGCCGAGGCAACATCGAAAGCAGTCAAGTCAAAAGCGGCCGCCGCCAAGCCGACGGCTACCGCGAAGGCAAGCGCGAAGCCGGCGGCGAAGACCACGGCTGGAGCGGCTGCTAAACCGGCAACCGGCAAGACGGCGCCTGCTGCAAAGTCTGCCGCCAAGCCGGCGGCGAAGGCAGTGCCGACAGCGCCACGACTGCCGGCAGGTCCGGCCAAGAGATTACCAAAGGCGATCACGTCGCTGGCCGCCGGCCTGCCGGAAAAACCGTGGCTCAAGAGTTATCCAAAGATCGTGCCGGCCGAGATCGGCGCCCTGCCCTCCAGCTCGATCGGCGACTTTCTCGTCACCGTGTGCAAGCAGTTTGCAAGCCGGCCGGCTTTCGTCTGCATGGGCAAATCGATCACCTATGCCGACCTCGAGCGACAGTCGGCCGCCTTCGGCGCCTATCTGCAATCAACGGGGCTGCAGAAGGGCGCGCGCGTCGCGCTGATGATGCCGAATGTGCTGCAATATCCGGTGGCGATGATGGCAGTGCTTCGCGCCGGCTATGTCGTGGTAAACATCAATCCGCTCTACACGCCGCGCGAGCTGGAGCACCAGCTCAAGGATTCCGGCGCTCAAGCCATTGTCATCCTCGAAAATTTTGCCTGCACCCTGCAGGCGGTGATCGCCAGGACCGCGGTCAAGCATGTCGTGGTCGCCTCGATGGGCGACATGCTCGGCGGGCTCAAGGGAACGATCGTCAACTTCGTTGTACGCCGCGTCAAGAAGATGGTGCCGGCATGGTCGCTGCCCGGCCATGTCAAGTTCAACGCCGCGCTGAAGGCGGGCACCGGCAAGGCCTTCAGGCCCGCAAGGGTCGCGGCCGACGACATCGCCTTCCTGCAATACACGGGCGGCACGACCGGCATCTCCAAGGGCGCGATGCTTTTGCACAGCAACATTTTGGCGAACGTCGCGCAGAACGCGCTGTGGGCCGAAGACGCTTTTACCGTCAAGCCGAAGCCGGCGCATCTGAACTTCCTCTGCGCGCTGCCGCTCTATCACATTTTTGCGCTGACGGCGAACGTGCTGGTAGGCATGCAGCAAGGCGCGCAGAATGTCCTCATCCCCAATCCGCGCGACATTCCCGGCTTCGTCAAGGAGCTGCAGAAATACCCGATCCACATCTTTCCGGGCCTCAACACGCTGTTCAATGCGCTGCTCAATAATGAGGATTTTCGCAAGCTCGATTTCAAGCCGCTGATCCTGACGCTGGGTGGCGGCATGCCGGTGCAGAGGGCCATCGCCGAACGCTGGAAGGCGCTGACCGGCTGCCCGATCAGCGAGGCCTACGGGCTCACCGAGACCTCGCCGGGAGCAACGATCAACAAATTCAGCGACGGCGTTTACACCGGCACGATCGGCCTGCCGCTGCCCTCGACCGAGATCGCCATCCGCGACGACGACGGCAACAATTTGCCGCTCGGCGAAGTCGGCGAAATCTGCATCCGCGGACCGCAGGTGATGGCCGGCTACTGGAACCGGCCGGACGAGACCGCCAAGGTGATGACCGAGGACGGCTTCTTCAAATCGGGCGACATGGGCTTCATGGACGACCTTGGCTACACCAAGATCGTCGACCGCAAGAAGGACATGATCCTGGTTTCCGGCTTCAACGTCTATCCGAACGAACTCGAGGAAGTGGTGGCGCAGCATCCAGGCGTACTCGAAGTGGCGGCGATCGGCGTGCCGGACGAGCATTCGGGTGAAGTGCCGAAGCTGTTCGTCGTCAAGAAGGACCCGGCACTGACCGCCGACATGCTGACGGCTTATTGCCGCGAGAACCTGACCGGCTACAAGCGTCCCAGATATATTGAGTTCCGCACCGAGCTGCCGAAGACACCGGTCGGCAAGATCCTGCGACGGGCGTTGCGGGGCTAGGCGCAGCTTGAGCGATTGCATCGCCGGCGCCAACGCCGTGAGCATAGGTTCGCGCCCGGACCCGGCACAGTTCATCCGGGCGAACATGCGGATCGCCCCCGTGCCCGCGCTTCCCGAAATTCGGCTCTACACCGCCCATCCGGGAAGCGGGCTCAGGCGGCTTCTCGAATGGAACCAACATGCGACCGAAGAAGACGGACCTGAACCGGAGCCACCGTACTGGGCCTATGTCTGGGCCGGCGGCGCGGTCCTTGCCCGCCACATATTCGACCGGCCGGAGACCGTGGCCGGCCGTCGCGTGCTCGACCTCGGCGCCGGTTCGGGTCTCGTCGGCATTGCAGCGGCAAAAGCCGGGGCAAGCGCGGTCGTCGCGGCCGAGATCGATCGCAACGGTGTGGTTGCGCTCGGCCTCAACGCGACTGCGAACGGCGTCGCTATCATGATCATTGGCGAAGACATCACCAGCGGTCCGCCGCCACCGGTGGATGTCGTGGTGGTCGGCGACCTGTTCTACGCCCATGATCTCGCCGGCCGGGTCGTCCCCTTCCTCGACCGCTGCCTTGCAGCCGGCATCGCCGTGCTGATCGGCGATCCGGGCCGCGCCTATCTGCCCCGCTCGCGGCTTCGCCTGCTGGCCGAATACGAGGTGCCGGATGTCGGCGAAGGCAGGAATGCGGCGATGAAACCGAGCGGCGTGTTCTCGTTCGGACCAGCTAGCTGCGAGTCTAGACTGTCTCGCTGACCCGCGCCGAAAGAAAATCAGGCAGGTCGGCCACCGAATCCAGAATGACGTCGGCTATCTGGGACAGCGATTCACGTGTGCCGGTGCCGGACAGCACGCCGACCGCCAGACCGCAGCCGCCCGCCCGCGCCATTTCAAGATCGTGACGGTTGTCGCCGACCATGGCGATTGCCGAGGGCCTGAGCCCCGTCAGATCAGAGAAGGCAAGGATCGTATCCGGCGCCGGTTTTGGATTGGCCACCGCGTCGTAACCATAGGCGGCGTCGAAAAGCTGCGCGACGCCCAGCGTGACCAGGGTCTTTTCCGCGCCGCTGGTCGAGTCGTTGGTGGCGACACCAAGCCGGTAGGATTTTCTGTGAAGCAG
This sequence comes from Mesorhizobium sp. M0898, assembly GCF_040319695.1. NCBI lineage: Bacteria > Pseudomonadati > Pseudomonadota > Alphaproteobacteria > Hyphomicrobiales > Phyllobacteriaceae > Mesorhizobium > Mesorhizobium sp. M0898. The sequence goes on from NZ_JAMYOE010000004.1 coordinate 15,605, forward strand.
GCCAAGCGTCTCGACCACGCCCGGCAGCGCCACCGCCATTGCCGATCCTTGCGCCGAGGTGATGGCGTTGAAGCGGGCGACGGCAAGCATCTGGTCCTCGTCGGACAGCCGTGGAAACCACAGCTCGACGACGTCCATGTTGGTGCCGGAGGCAAAAATCGAATCCGGCTTGAAGCGCTTGGTGGCGAAGTCGAAGCCCGCCGCCGCAAGCAGCCTGTCTGCTTTCCAGCGATCGCCTTCGGCCGCATCCATCGCCATGAAGTCGGCGATGCCCAGCCATGTCGCGTTGAAATCCACGAGCGTGCCGTCCTTGTCGAACAATATTCCCTTGATGTCCGCCAAGCTTTTCACTCCGGGCCGCGCAAGCGGTGGATGTATTCCACCAGTCCAGCAGTCGAGGCATCCCGCTTTGCGGCGTTCTCCTTGCCTTCAACGACGGGCAGCAGCCCGGTTGCCAGTTCCTTGCCGAGCTCGACGCCCCACTGGTCGAAGGAGTTGATGTTGAACAGCGTGCCTTCGACGAAGACGCGGTGTTCGTAAAGCGCAATCAGCCGTCCGAACGTGTGGGGGTCGAGTTTCCTGTAGAGGATCGTCACTGAGGGGCGGTCGCCGGAGAAGACGCGGTGCGGAGCAATCCTGTCGACATCGGCCGGCTTCATGCCTTTCGCCAGCATCTGCGCTCGGGCTTCCTCAAGCGTGCGGCCCTTCATGAAGGCTTCCGACTGCGCCAGGCAATTGGCAAGCAGAAGGTCGTGGTGATGCTTCAGTTCCGGCTCGTGGCCGACGGCAGCGGCGAGGAATTCGACCGGAATGAAGTCGGTGCCCTGATGCAGAAGTTGGAAGAAGGCATGCTGGCCATTGGTGCCGGGCTCGCCCCAGACCAGCGGGCCGGTCGGCGTCGTTACAGCGCCGCCGTCCAGGGTGACGCTCTTGCCGTTCGATTCCATGTCGAGCTGCTGCAGATAGGCCGGCAGCCTGGACAGACGCTGATCGTAGGGGATGACGGCGCGAGCGGGGTATTTGCAGATCACGCGGTGCCACCAGCCAATCAGCCCCATCAGCGCCGGCAGGTTCTTCGCCAGCGGGGCGGTGCGGAAATGCTCGTCCATCTCATGGGCGCCGTCGAGAAAGGCGCGAAAATCCTTCGGGCCGATGGCGATCATCACCGGCAGACCGATCGCACCCCAGACGGAATAGCGCCCGCCGACCCAGTCCCAGAAGCCGAAGACGCGATCGGGCGCGATGCCGAATTTGGCGACCAGGTCGAGCGCCGTCGAGACGGCGGCGAAATGCTTGCCGACCGCTTCCTTGCCGAGCGCCTTCTCGACCCATCTGCGCGCGGTTTCGGCATTGGTCATCGTCTCGACCGTGGTGAAGGTCTTGGAGGCGATGATGAACAGGGTGGTTTCGGCGGAAAGACCCTTCAGCGTGTCGTGGATATGGGCACCGTCGATATTGGATACGTAATGCGCGCGCGGCCCGTCATGATAGGGCGCCAGCGCCAGCGTCGCCATGGCCGGGCCGAGATCGGAGCCGCCGATGCCGATGTTGACGATGTCGGTGATCTTCTTGCCGGTCGCGCCGGCCGCCTTGCCGGAACGCACCGCGTCGGCGAAGGCACCCATCGCGTCGAGTACGGCAAGGACTTCCGCCTTCACGTCCTGGCCGTCGAGCACGATGCCCTTGCCGGTCAGGTTGCGCAGCGCCGTGTGCAGCACGGCGCGGCCTTCAGTGACGTTGATCTTCTTGCCGGCAAACATCGCGTCGCGCCGGCCTTCGAGGTCAGCGGCCTCAGCCAGTTTCTCCAGCAACTCCATAGTCCGCGCATCGACCGCGCATTTCGACCAGTCGAGCAGCAGGTCGCCGTCACTGGCGGAGAATTTCTCGAAGCGCTGCGGATCGGCAGCGAAAGCCTCGCGCATCGAGCCCGATTTGGCCGCACGGTGATCGCGCAATGCGTCGAGCTGCTTTTGAAAGGACGATTGATCCACTGCTTCGCTCCGGTCTCTTGAGATGCATCTTATCAGGCCGGATGTTTCCGGCGCGTGTCGTCGCGGCAAACTATCGGGTCGAATCCCATCTGTTTCAATGCGCAGCGATGCCGCAGCGCAGCGTGGGCCGGCTCAAAGGATCACTGGCATAAATCCCAGCGATCAGAAAAATTGATTGGCGCAACACCTTGTGCCACCGGTACATTCGACTGGTCCAGCCATGTGAAAAAAGCTGGCCATCGAGGAACATCTCCCATGCCACAGCGAAACGACACGGCCATTTGGTCCGGCCTGTTCCGGATTTCGGCGGAATCCGGTCAGACCCTGCAGGCGCAGATCCGCCAGGCGATCGTCGCCGCCATCCTCGACCGGCAGATCGCGGCTTCCATGCCGCTTCCGTCCTGCCGGATTCTTGCCGAAAAACTCGGCGTGGCGCGCGGCACCGTGGTGCTGGCCTTCCAGCAACTGGTCGACCAGGGCTTCCTGGTGGCGCGCGAGCGCCGCGGCCATTTCGTCAATCCCGAAGTGCTGGCGACGCCGGCCAAGCCGCATCAGAAGGCGCCCGACCAGGCCAACGAGATCGACTGGAAGGCGCGTCGGCAGATCGCGGCGAGCGACATGCCGCCGCCGGCCAAGCACGACAACTGGATCAAGTCGTCATACCCCTTCGTCTATGGCCAATTCGACCCGGCGCTGTTCCCGACCGCCGAATGGCGCGAGTGCAACCGCATGGCGTTGGCGGTGCTCGAAATCCGCAACTGGGCATCCGACATGGTCGACCGCGACGATCCGCTCCTGATCGAGCAGATCCAGGCACGGCTGCTGCCGCGACGCGGCATCTTCGCCAATCCGGACGAGATCATCGTGACGTTGGGCGCGCAGAACGCGCTTTACATGCTGGCGACGCTGTTGATGACCAAGGGCTCCAAGGTGGCGATGGAGGACCCGGGCTATCCCGATGCACGTTCGATCTTCCGGCTGGCCGGCGCCGAGATCCAGCCGGTTCCGGTCGACCACTCCGGCATCGTAACCTCGGCCATTCCCAATGATTCCGGCTTCGTCTTCGTCACGCCCAGCCACCATTGCCCGACCATGGTGCCGCTGTCGGCGGAGCGGCGGCAGGAGCTTTTGGCGCGCGCCAACCGGCACAACCAGATCATCATCGAGGACGGATATGACAGCCAGCTCCTGGACGAGGCGCCGCAGCAGGCGCTGAAGAGCCTCGATCGCTCCGGCCGCGTCGTCTATGTCGGCTCGATGTCGAAGACGCTGGCTCCCGGCCTCAGGCTCGGCTACATCGTCGCCTCGGCCGGGCTGATCTCCGAGCTTCGGGCGCTACGCCGCTTCATGCTGCGCCATCCGCCGGCGAACAACCAGCGCGCCGTGGCGCTCTTCCTGTCGCTCGGCCATCACGAGGCGCTGGTGCGGCGGCTGTCGAGCGCCTTCGACGAGAGGCGCAAGCGTCTGGTCCATGCGATTTCCGCCTTCCTACCGGAGTGGCGCTCGACCGATTCGGCCGGCGGCACGTCGCTCTGGCTCGAGGGGCCGCGCGGCACCGATTCGCGCGGGCTGGCGGAGGCCGCGGCCTCGCGCAGCGTCATCATCGAGCCTGGCGACCGCTTCTTCGACCGCACCGAAAAGCCATCGCGTTTCATGCGCTTGGGCATTTCCTCGATCGCGTTGCAGCACATCGAACCCGGCATCCGCGAACTGGCGACGGCAGCTGGACGCAGGCCGGCAGCGGCCTGATCTCCCTTCCCCGACCGGAGCCTGGCGCATGTGGTGCGGCTCCGGTTCTTTAGCTCCTTGGCATATTCGACGGGACCGGCTGGCACATAGGCTGTGCCAATGCCGGCGGCATAGTCGCTGTGTAGAGGGACGAAGCAGGCCGATGGTGGACCAACCGCCGCGAGTTCCTGCCGATGAAGGTGGAGTGCTTCCATGCCAGTGGCTGTCGAACAGCAGGACACGCCGGCGAACCGTCGTCCACAGCGCTCCGGTCTTCGCGAAACAGGACATGCCATGCGATCAGCTCCTCTGATGGAGGACACCGGACCACGACACCTGGCCATCGAGGGCGGCAGCTACGGGCCGCTGCGCCGGGATGACTGCGAGCGCATCCACGAGGGCGTGCTGACGCTCCTGGAGACGGTGGGTTTCGCCAATGCCATCCCTTCCTGCATAAAGGTGCTGACCAAGGCGGGGGCGGTCCATGGCGACGACGACCGTGTGCGCTTTCCACGCGCGCTAGTGCTCGACACCATCCAGCGGGCGGCACGACATTTCACACTTCATGGCCAGGACGCCAGGCACGACATGGTGGTCCAGGGCAAGCGCGTGCACTACGGCACGGCAGGTATCGCCGTGCACCTGGTGGATCTGGAGAAGCGCGAGTACCGCGAATCCAAGCTGCAGGACATTTATGATGCTGCCCGCATCGTCGATGGGTTGGACAACATCCATTTCTTCCAGCGGCCGATGGTGGCGCGCGACATCGCCGATCCGCTCGAGATGGATTTCAACACGCTCTATGCCTGTGTGATGGGGACATCGAAGCACGTCGGAACATCCTTCACCGTTCGTGAGAACGTGAAGCCGGCGCTTGAAATGCTGTACGCCATCGCCGGCGGCGAGGAGAATTTCCGCGCCCGGCCATTCGTTTCTAACTCTAACTCATTCGTCGTGCCGCCGATGAAGTTCGCCGAGGATGCCTGCGGCGTGCTCGAGGCTTGCGTTGAAGGCGGCATCCCGATCCTGCTGCTCTCGACCGGCCAGTCCGGCACCACAGCACCTGCGGCGATGGCCGGCGCCGTCGTGCAAGCGGTGGCCGAAGTACTGGCCGGCCTGGTCTATGTCAACGCGCTCAAGCCGGGCCATCCGGCGATCTTCGGCGCTTGGCCGTTCATGTCGGACCTGCGCACCGGCGCCATGGCCGGCGGGTCGGCCGAGCAGTCGGTGGCAACGGCGGCCTGCGCCCAGATGGCGCAATTCTACGATCTGCCCGGCGGCTCGGCCGCTGGCATGACGGATTCGAAACTGCCCGACATTCAATCCGGCTACGAAAAGGGCATCACCAATGTGATGGCCGGCCTCTCCGGCCTCAACCTCGTCTACGAGGCGGCCGGCATGCATGCCTCGCTGCTCGGCTTCTGCCTGGAGAGCCTGGTCATCGACAACGACATGCTCGGTCATTGCCTGGGCTGCGCACGTGGCATCGACGTGACTGACGAGGCCCTGTCGATCGACAGCATCGCCGAGGTCTGCCTCAAAGGCCCAGGCCACTATCTCGACAACGAACAAACGCTCAAGCTGATGCAGACCGATCATCTCTATCCCGCCTTCGCCGATCGTTCCTCACCGAAGGAATGGAACGAAAAAGGCCGACCTGATATATTGCTGCGGGCGATCACCGAGAAGAAACGCATTCTTGCCGAACGATTTCCGCGCCACGTGCCAAAACAGGTCGACGACAGATTGCGTGCCCGCTTCGGCAGCCTGATCCACCTGCCGCGCACGCATATGGGCGGCTGACCGGAGACGAGTTCGTGCAGCCATACAGCCACCACCCAGAGCCAATTCCGGACGGAAAACCGCTTCACAGTTTTCCTGGAATTGCCCCAGGACCAACCATCGGGCAGAACGACAAATGACTGCGCATCCTATCCTGCAAGCCCACACCGACGGCGACGCGATCGATCGGCTGGTGGCGTCTCACCGGCCCGGCCACGGCCTGGTGCGTGCCTTCTATCATGACCCGGCGATCTTCGAGCGTGACATGGAACGTGTCTTTCGCCGCCACTGGCATTGCCTGGCCCATGCCAGCGTTATCCCGAACCCCGGCGATTTCGAGCTGTTCAAACTGGGCGATGAGGCGGTCATCCTGACGCGCGGCATGGATGGCACCGTGCATGCCATGCTCAATGTCTGCCGCCACCGCGGCGCCGAGGTCTGCACCAAGGAGAAGGGCAACGCGAAGATGTTCGTGTGTCCCTACCACGCCTGGACCTATTCCAATGACGGGTCGTTGCGCGCTGCCCGCCTGATGCCGAAGGATTTCGACCGCACGGCGCACGGGCTGAAGAAGCTTCATGTCCGCGTTGCCTCCGGGCTGGTTTTCATTTCCTTCGCGGAGACGCCGCTCGATTTCGATCCAATCGAACAGTCGCTGCGCACAAGCTGCGGCCAGTATGGCTGGGGCGACGCCAAGGTGGCGTATCGCCAGTCCTATCCGCTCGACGCCAACTGGAAGCTCGCCGTCGAGAACTATGTCGAATGCTACCATTGCGGGCCGGCGCATCCGGAATATTCGCAGACGCATGCGCTGGAAAAGCCGGCCGAGATGATCGAGCAGCTCAACGCGGCGATGGAGCAGCGCACCTGCGCGCTTGGCATCGAGATCGGCAGCGCCAACCGCTGGCAGAACTCGGCGGCCGGTCAGGAAGCAATCCATACCTTCCGCTATGCGCTCTATGATGGCGTTTCGAGCGGCAGCCAGGATGGCTCGCCGGTGGCCCCGCTGATGGGCCGCTTCACCGACTATGACGGTGGCGTCACCTCCATCCATCTCGGCGGCACGACCTTCCTCGTGTGCTATCCCGATCACGGCATGATCTACCGCTTCATCCCGAAAACGGCGGGCACCTGCGAGATGGAGCTGATCTGGCTGGTGCGCGGCGACGCGGTCGAGGGCCAGGACTACGATCTGGAGAAGCTGACCTGGCTGTGGAAGGTCACCACCCAAGAGGACAAGAGATCATCGAGCACACAGCGCGTGGCGTGCGCTCGCACTATTTCGTGCCGGGGCCGATCGCGCCGATGGAATACAACGAACTGCGCTACATCGGCTGGTATCTTGAGGAGATCAGCCGGGCTTGATCGACTCGGCTGCCGCGGGGGGATCCGGCAGATCTTGCCTGTCGCGTCATTCCGCGCTGAGCCCGTATCGGTCGACGACTTCGGCGTTGATCAGCTTGGCATGCAGCGTCATCAGCACGATCTGTGCGTCGAAGCTGTCGCCGGCCTCAAGTGCCGCCTCGATGCGGCGCTCGGCTTCCAGCGTCCGTTGATGGCCATTGGCTTGCTCGAAGGTTTCGGGACCCGCGATGCAATAGCTGCACAATTGTGCCACCGACGCATAGATGCCCGGCGGCGGCTCGTCGGGCCAGTGATCCTTCATCAGATTGACGATCGTGAGTTTTACCCCCTCCGGCACAAGGGCGGGATGCAGATCGGCGCCGCGCAATGCATCGTCGAGCTGCCTCAAGTCGCCCGAGCGACCGAACATTCCAAGGAAGCCGAGGGAAGAACGCCGTTGCGCCATAATGGTCCAACCGTTCCCAACCAGTTAGGTGGTTCACAAGCGGAATACAAACGCAGCGGCATTCAAAGCGTCGCGTTTAAGTAGATTCAGGCGATGCGCTTCAAGTCCTTGCAGGCATCAGCTACTTACCGCCAGCAACAAGACACCGGCCAGCGCCGATCCGGCAAGCGTCGGCAGCATACCGATCTTCAGCTTCAGAATGGCGATCATCGAGGCACAGGAAAGCAGCGCCGCCCGCCAGTCTATCGATGAAAGCACCGGCACGTCCATTCCAAGCCCAACATTGCGCACTTCACCGAAGATGACGTGCAAGCCGAACCATAGAGCGAGATTCATGATGACGCCAACGACGGCGGCGGTGATCGCACCGAGCGCCGCCGACAGCGCCTTGTTGCCGCGCAGCGCTTCGATGTAAGGCGCGCCAAGGAATATCCATAGGAAACATGGGGTAAACGTCGCCCACAGCGTGAACAGCCCGCCAAACAGTCCGGCAACCAGCGGCGCCAGCAAGCCCGGCTGGCGGAACGCGGCAACGAAGCCGACGAACTGCAAGACCAGGATGAGCGGACCCGGCGTGGTTTCGGCAAGTCCAAGGCCGTCGACCATTTCACCGGGTGCCAGCCAGCCGAAGTACTCGACCGCTGCCTGCGCGACATAGGCAAGGGCTGCGTAGGCGCCGCCGAAGGTGACGACCGCCATGATACTGAAGAAGCCACCGATTTGAGTCCAAACGCTGGCAGGGCCGGTGAAAGCCCAGACCAGCAGAACAGGCCCCAGCCAGATCGGCAGCCAGATCGCCAAAGTGCGCGGCGCGTGCCATCGCGTCGGCCTGACGTGGGTCAGTTCACCGCGCTCGAACATCAGATCCACCGCGCCCTTGATGTCGGGAACATCGCCCTTGCCCTGCGATGCGGCTGAAAAAAATGCCGGCGCACTACGGTTGCCGATCCAGCCTGTCAGGCCGGCAAGCAGGACGATCAGCGGAAACGGCACGTTCAACGCGTAGATGGCGATGAAGGCGGCGAGTGCGATCGACACCATGATCGGGTTTTTCAGCGCGCGTCTGCCGATCCGGATCACCGCCTCGATGACAATGGCGAGCACGGTCGCCTTGACCCCGAAAAACAGCGCCGCGACGAGTGGTACATCGCCATAGAGCGCATAGAGGCTGCTCAGGACGAGCATGACAAGCGCGCCCGGCACGACGAAGAGAATGCCGGCAACAAGGCCGCCGGCCGTTTTGTGAAGCAACCAGCCGATATAGATGGCGAGCTGCTGGGCCTCGGGGCCAGGCAGCAACATGCAGTAGTTCAACGCATGCAGGAAGCGCTGTTCGCCGATCCAGCGCCGTTCCTCGACCAGTTCCTTGTGCATGAGCGCGATCTGCCCGGCCGGCCCGCCAAAGCTGAGCACGCCGATTTTCGCCCAGACCTTCACGGCCTGCCGGAAGCTCGGCACAGCGGGCTCCTGAATCTCCGCCGGCTTTTTCGATAGGACGGCGCTCACGATGGTTTGCCCGCGCTGACTGCGCCGGCGGCCGGCCAGTTATGCGTCTCCTCGGTGGCATCGCGGCACCAGCGGAAGAACATATCATAGAGCAGCATGCCGGCCTCGAGCTGCTCCAGATCGTTGCGAAACATCCGTGACAGGCCAAGCGAGGCGGCCAGGAACCCGGCCGCCTGTGGAACAAGATCGAGGCTCGCAGTATCGGCGGCGCGTATGATCGTGGCCAAGCGATCGAGTGCTTCGGATTTAAGCCCGAACTCCTCGATCATGGTGTCGAAGGTGCAGCGTTCGCCGCGATGGCTCCAGAACACGTTCTCAATGTCGAAAGGCACGGCCTGAAAGCGATCGGCGACGGCCGACACTTCGGCCGGCTCGACGAAGAGAAAGACCGCGTGAGGATCGATGAAGCGCCGAATCAGCCAGGGGCAGGCGATGCGGTCGACCTTCGGGCGCGTACGCGTCACCCAAACGGTGCGGCCCTTGGCATCGCGGGGCGGTATCTTGCGGGCGTCAACGAGAAGCCCCTTGGCATCGCGCCAGTCTTCAAACCCGCCGTCGAGCGATTCGGCGGCAATGCCCTCGTGGCGCAGCCATGCGGCCACGCCTTGCGAGAGCTTTTTTCCCTGTTGGCAGACGACTGTCACTTGCCAGCCGGCGAAGTCGGCAGCCCAGTTCGAGACAGTCCTGAAATCACGCCGATCCGACGCCGGCAGCAGGCGCGGGTCGGCGTTGTAGTCATCGTCGATGCGGACATCGATGATCGCGGGTGCACCCGGCAGACCAATCAGACGGGATAGTTGCGGTACGGTGATGGTTGTTGTCGACGGCATGGCGTCCACCTCCTGGAAAGAGAAGCTTGGACGCGAACATTGGGCTGACGCCTCACGGGGTCGTCGCGATGCACCCCTTGCGATGATCGTGGATTTGTCGCGCTCGCTTGTCAAGCATTGCCGTTCTCGCGGGAGCAATCGCTGTTGACAAATGACCGCGTCCAACCCTGTGCCGGGCATTTCTGCCCATTAGCGGCAGGCTATCGCAGGTGGAAAGCCGAGGCTTTCGCTCTGCGATGTGACCCCACCCCTACCCCTCCTGGCGCTGACCTCGGCAAATTGCCTGCACCGGCGGCTGGCTCATGCGACGGACCCTGGTCAGTGATTGTCCCTCGGCACCCCGCTTGTATGAGCCACATCCTGGTATTTTACCGCCGGCTTCAGCACCATGCCTTCGGAAAACTGGTCGACCATGCCGCGCTGGATTTCCTGCCAGGGCGTCTGGTGCTTCGGATACTGATAGCCGCCATTGTTCTGCAGCTCGGTGCGCCGCCGCGTGATCTCGTCGTCGCTGACGAGGATGTCGGCGGTGCCCTTGCGCAGATCGACGCGGACGCGGTCACCGGTCTTCAGCAGCGCCAGCCCGCCGCCGATGGCGGCTTCCGGCGAGGCGTTGAGGATCGAGGGCGAACCCGACGTGCCCGACTGGCGGCCGTCGCCGATACAGGCCAGCGCGTGGATGCCCTTTTTGATCAGATAGGCCGGCGGCTGCATGTTGACGACTTCGGCGCCGCCCGGATAGCCGATCGGGCCGGCGCCGCGCATGAACAGGATGGTGTGCTCGTCGATGCCTTGTGCCGGATCGTCGATGCGGGCGTGGTAATCCTCGGGCCCGTCGAACACCATGGCGTTGCCCTCGAAGGCTTCGGGGTCCTTCGGGTTCGACAGATAGCGCTCGCGGAACTCGGGCGAGATGCCGCTGGTCTTCATGATCGCCGAATCGAACAGATTGCCCTTGAGATTGATGAAGCCGGCATTGGCTTTCAGCGGCTCGGCAACCGTGCGGATGACGTCGAGGTTCTCGTTGACGGCGCCCCTGCAATTGTCGCCGATGGTCTTGCCGTTAGCTGTCATGGCTTCCGGATAGGGCAGCAGGCCGCCCTTCATCAGTTCGGCGACCACGGCCGGCACGCCGCCGGCATGGTGATAGTCCTCGCCGAGATATTCGCCCGTCGGCTGCAGATTGACGATGAGCGGTATGTTGAGGCCGACCTTCTGCCAATCGTCATTGTCGAGCGGCACGCCGAGATGGCGGGCGATGGCATTGAGGTGGATCGGCGCATTGGTCGAGCCGCCGATCGCCGAGTTGACGACGATGGCGTTCTCGAAGGCCTTACGGGTCATGATGTCGGAGGGCTTCAGATCCTCATGCACCATGTCGACGATGCGCTTTCCGGTCTCGTAGGCGATCTGGCCGCGCTCGCGATAGGGGGCGGGGATAGCGGCCGAGCCCGGCAATTGCATGCCGAGCGCCTCGGCCAGCGAATTCATCGTGGTGGCGGTACCCATCGTGTTGCAATAGCCGGTCGACGGCGCCGAGGAGGCAACGATATCCATGAACTCGTCATAGCCAATCTCGCCGGCCGACAGGCGCTGGCGCGATTCCCAGACGATGGTGCCGGAGCCGGTGCGCTTGCCCTTGTGCCAGCCGTTGAGCATCGGGCCGACCGAAAGCGCGATAGCCGGAATGTTGACGGTGGCCGCGGCCATCAGCATGGCCGGCGTCGTCTTGTCGCAGCCGATGGTGAGGACCACGCCGTCGAGCGGATAGCCGTAGAGCACCTCTACCAGGCTGAGATAGGCAAGGTTGCGGTCAAGTGCAGCAGTGGGCCGCTTGCCGGTCTCCTGGATCGGGTGGCAAGGGAACTCGAAAGGGATGCCACCCATCGAGACGATGCCTTCGCGCACGCGCTTGGCCAGTTCGATGTGATGGCGGTTGCAGGGCGACAGGTCCGAGCCGGTCTGGGCGATGCCGATCAGCGGCTTGCCGGACATCAGTTCGGCCCGCGTCAGCCCGTAATTCAGGTAGCGCTCCAGATAGAGTGCCGTCATGCCCGGATTGTCGGGATTGTCGAACCACTCCTGCGAGCGAAATTTTTTCTTGTGGGTGGGGGCGCCTGCCATCGTGGTCTCCGTATTTGTATGACAAATCGATATGACAACGCGCGGGAGCAGGCAAGGGGCACGCGCCATCCGAATCCGCTCTTTGGTACGAAAGACATACATCTGCCTCCGCGCCAGACGGGATCGTGGTTTGTCAGCCCGCTATCCCGGAGAGTTGGAGCGCGTCGCCGCGGACCCTACCTGACCCTTCCGGCCACCCTCCCCCTCAAGGGGCCCACTTGGGGAGGCACATCCGCATCACTCGAACACGATGCTCGGCACTGCAGCCTCGGCCGCGCCGCGCTCTTCATTGACGCGGTCCCAGACCTTGGCCGCGATGTCGCGATAGATTTTCGCCTCAGCGCCATCCGGCTTGGAGACCACCACCGGCGTGCCGGCATCGGAGCTTTCGCGGATGCCCATCTCGAGCGGCACTTCGCCAAGGAAGGTGACGCCGAGACGCTCGGCCTCGCGGCGGGCGCCGCCATGGCCGAAGATGTCGTAGCGTTTTCCCGTATCGGGGGCGAGAAAATAGCTCATGTTTTCGACGATACCCAATAGCGGCACGTCGACCTTTCTGAACATGTTGAGGCCTTTGCGCGCATCGATCAGGGCCAGGTCCTGTGGCGTCGAGACGATGACGGCGCCGGCCAGCGGCACCTGTTGGGCCATGGTCAGCTGGGCGTCGCCGGTGCCGGGCGGCATGTCGACGACGAGCACATCAAGCGGTCCCCATTCGACCTCGCGCAGCATCTGCGTCAATGCCGACATCACCATCGGCCCGCGCCAGATCATCGGCGTCTCCTCATCGACGAGGAAGCCCATCGACATGACCTTGAGGCCATAATTCTGCATCGGCTTCAGGATCTTGCCGTCGACGGTCTGCGGCCTGCCACGAATGTTGAGCAGACGCGGCATGGAAGGGCCATAAATGTCGGCATCGAGCACCCCGACCCGCAGCCCGTTGGCGGCAAGCCCAAGGGCGATATTGACGGCGGTAGTCGACTTGCCGACGCCGCCCTTGCCGGAAGCGACGGCGATGATCGCTTCGATGCCGGGTACGCCGCGCTTGCCCTGGCTGTGCGAGGCGGGCGCCTGCGGCGCGGGACGCGCAGGTGCGGCCGGCGGAGCGGGCCTCTGAGCCGGTCTTTGCGGAACCGGCGCCTCCATGCCGCCGCCCTTCTTTTCCGCCGTCAACGCGACCACGGCGCCGGCAACACCGGGGATCGCCTTGACGACACGTTCGGCCGCCGCACGCAGCGGTTCCATCTCCTGGGCACGGGCAGCGGGAACGGTGATCGAAAAGAACACCTTGGCATCGGCAATGAAAATCTCGGAAACCAGGCCGAGGTCGACGATATTGCCGGTGAAATCCGGCCCATTGACCGTCTTCAGGCGCTCGATAACGATTTCCTTGGTCACGTTTTCATTGGCGGCGGGCATGAGTTTTTCCTCTACTTTTCCGCTCCAGATAATGCAGTTCCGGAACAGAACCAAGCGATGGACCACCAATTGCAGCGGCGTATCGGGAGGCAGCGAGCATATGACGGCATTTCCAGTGGGAGCAGCCGTCGCCAAATCGTCAGCGCAGCCTATTTCATGAGCATGGAATGACAGCCAGGGAAGGAGACGAATCATGCTCGCAAACAGCAACGCGACGGCCAATCTCGTCGTGAAGGACCTGGCCAAGGCCAGGGCATTCTACGAAGGGGTCCTTGGCCTGAAAGAGGTGCACAATGAAGGTGGCGAACTGATCGTCTATAAAAGCGGCGACACCAGCATCAACGTCTACCGTTCGAACTTCGCTGGGACCAACAAGGCGACGGCTGTGACATGGACGGTCGGCGACGAACTCGGCAAGATCGTTGAGGCATTGAAATCGAAGGGCGTGACCTTCGAGCATTACGACATGCCCGGGCTGACGCTTGAGGGTGACATCCATGTCGGTCACGGCATGAAGGTCGCATGGTTCAGGGACCCGGACGGCAACATCCTGAATCTTGTGGACCGGTAGTCGCCGCGCCAGAGGCGGCTCCAGGCGCCATGATGCTCACATCACCTTGCCAGACCGACCGCGAAGTAGGTGAGAGCCGCGATCGCCGCGGTTGCCGGCAGGGTGACGATCCATGCCACCACGATGTTGCCGGCAATGCCCCAGCGAACGGCGGAGACGCGGCGGGCGGCGCCGACGCCGATGATGGCGCCGGTGATCGTGTGCGTGGTCGATACAGGAATACCGAGCCAGGTGGCGGCGAACAGGGTGATCGCTCCGCCGGTCTCGGCGCAGAAACCCTGCATCGGGTTCAGCCGGGTGATCTTCGAGCCCATGGTGTGGACGATGCGCCAGCCGCCGAGCAACGTGCCCAGCGCCAGCGCCGACTGACAGGTGATGACGACCCACAGCGGCACGTAAAAATTCGCGCCGAGCATGCCTTGCGAATAGAGCAGCACGGCGATGATGCCCATGGTCTTCTGCGCGTCGTTGCCGCCATGGCCGAGCGAATAGAGCGAGGCGGAAAAGAACTGCATAACGCGGAAGGTGCTGTCGACGGCGAACGGCGTCTGCCGCACGAACAGCCAGGAGACCGCGAGGATCAAGACAAGCGCCAGCAGAAAGCCTGCCGCCGGCGATAGCACGATGGCCGCCGTCGTCTTGCCCAACCCGGCCCAGACGATGGCACCGGTGCCTGCCTTGGCAACCCCGGCGCCGACCAAACCGCCGATCAGAGCGTGCGAGCTGCTGGACGGGATTCCGACGAGCCAGGTGACGACATTCCAGACGATGGCGCCGACAAGTGCTGCGAAGATCACTGCCGGCGTGACGATGCTGGCGTCGATGATGCCGGTTCCGAGCGTCTCCGCTACGTGGAGACCGAAGAACATGAAGGCGATGAAATTGAAGAAGGCCGCCCAGAACACCGCATAGTGCGGCCGCAGCACCCGGGTGGAGACGATGGTGGCGATGGAGTTGGCGGCATCGTGCAGGCCGTTGAGGAAATCGAAGAACAGCGCGACGACGACAAGGCCGACCAGCACGGGAAAGGCTATTGCGGCTTCTGACACTATACGTTCTCGATGACGATGCCGCTGATTTCGTTGGCGACGTCCTCGAAGCGATCGACCACCTTTTCCAGCTGGCCGTAAATCTCGCTGCCGATCAGATAGGCCATCGGATCGCTGCGGCCGTGCCGCTTGAACAGGTCCTTCAGGCCCTGCTCGTGCAGGTCGTCGGCCCGGCCTTCGGCGCGCATGACCTCCTCGGCGATGGCGTTGAGGCGCACCGTATGCGCCCCGACCTTGCCGAGCAGCGGGATCGCCTCGGCCACCAACTTGGCGGCCTCGACGATGACACCTCCCATTTCCTGCATCAGCGGGTCGAATTCCTTCTTCTCGAACAGCCTTACCGTCTTGACGGTTTTGTGCATCATATCGATGGCATCATCCATCGACTGGATCAGGTCCTTGATGTCGCCGCGGTCGAAGGGCGTGATGAAGGAGCGGCGCACGGCCAGCAGCACTTCCGCGGTGATCTGATCGGCTTCGTTCTCGAGATCGATGATCGTCTGGCACCAGCGCTCGATGTCGTTGCCCTGCAAAAGCTGCTGCAGTGCCTCGGCGCCGCCGACCACGGTGCGGGAATGCCGCTCGAACAGGTCGAAGAAGCGATCTTCGCGCGGCAAAAGCTTGCGGAACCAGCCCAGCATGTTCGGTACTCCCGTCGTGTCCAGTCCACGACCCCGTCTCATCCACATAGCGCCGCATTCCATCGCGGGAAACAGTAAGCCGGCTGAAAGATGTGGATGCGGACGATTTACACAGGCGGCTTGCGGCCGAAGGCGATTTCCCCGACCTTGCGCGCTAAGATCGGACACAGCGTCCATGACAGGCTCCGACGGCATGATCGACAAGCTGGAATTCTTCATAGCACTTGCCAGGGAAGAACATTTCGGCCGGGCGGCGGAGGTGTGCGGCGTCACCCAACCGACGCTTTCGGCCGGCATCAAGCAGCTGGAGGGTCAGCTCGGCGTGATGCTGGTGCTGCGCGGCTCGCGCTTCCAGGGGCTGACGCCGGAAGGCAAGCAGGTGTTGGTGTGGGCGCGCCGCATCGTCGGCGATAGCAGGACCATGCGCGAGGAGATGCGGGCGGCGCGCCACGGCCTGTCGGGGCGCATCCGCATCGCCGCGATCCCGACGGCGCTGGCCATGGTGGCGCGACTGACGACGCCGTTTCGGGCAAAGCACCCCGGCGTCACCTTCTCGGTGCTGTCGCGCACCTCGATCGAGGTGCTATCGCTGCTCGGCAATTTCGACATCGACGCCGGCATCACCTATCTCGACAACGAGCCGCTCGGACGCGTCACCAGCGTGCCGCTCTATGACGAGCGCTATCAGCTGATCACCGCGGTCGGGAACCCCTATTTCGACCGCGACAAAGTGACATGGGCGGAACTCAGCCAGCTGCCGCTCTGCCTGCTGACGCCGGACATGCAGAACCGCCGCATCATCGACCAGCATCTGGCCGAAGCCGGCGTGCAGGTGCGGCCGACATTGGAATCCAACTCGATGATCGTGCTGTTTTCGCATATCCGCACCGGCAAATGGTCGTCGATCATGCCGCTTAACCTTGCGGAAACCTTCGGTTTTTCCGAGCCGATCCGGGCGATCCCGATCGTCGAGCCGGATGCCAGCCACACGGTCGGGCTGGTGGCGGCGCGGCGCGAACCGCACACGCCGCTGGTCTCGGCGCTGTTGGACGAGGCAATGGCGCTGGCGGACGATTTCCACGGCCGCCGCTAGTCTAGACAATGCTGGTGAACGCGAACGATAGAAAATTTCTATCGAGCAACGGATCGGCTTTATTGATTTGGCGGGTTTCCTCTGATTTCCTAACCACTTAGCGGAAGACCGCCACGACCAGGGAGGGCGCTGCATGACGATGCAGCTAGCAAGTACCGAGATCGCATCGCGCACGGCGGCGATCATCCACGAGCTGAAAGGCCTCGAAGGCCCGCTGTTGCCGATCCTGCACGGCATACAGGAAGAGTTCGGTTATGTGCCGCAGGACGCACTGCCGATCATCGCCGAGGCGCTGAACATCTCCAGGGCCGAGGTTCATGGCGTCGTCACCTTCTATCACGATTACCGCAGCCAGCCCGCCGGCCGCCATGTGCTGAAGCTCTGCCAGGCGGAAGCCTGCCAGTCGATGGGCTCGGATGCGATTGCCGCCAAGCTCAAATCATTGCTGGGCATCGGTTTCCACGAGACAACCCGCGACGGTTCGGTGACACTGGAGCCGGTCTATTGCCTCGGCCTTTGCGCCTGCTCGCCGTCGGCAATGCTGGACGGGGAGGTGATCGGGCGGCTCGACGACGAAAAGCTCAACGAGATCGTTGCCGAGGTGCGCTCATGATCCCGCGTATCTATATTCCCGGCGATTCCGGCGCGCTGGCGCTCGGTGCGGAAAAGGTTGCCAAGGCGGTTCGTGCGGAATTGGCCGAGCGCGGCATCGAGGCCAAGATCGTGCGCAACGGCTCGCGCGGCGCCTATTTCCTCGAGCCTATGGTCGAGGTTGCGACAGCCACTGGCCGCGTCGCCTACGGGCCGGTGAAGCCATCCGACGTCAAAAGCCTGTTCGACTGCGGCTTCCTCACCGGGGGCCACCACAAGCGCTGGCTGGGCGCACCGGACAAGATCCCGTTCCTGGCAAGGCAGACACGGCTGACCTTTGCGCGCTGCGGCGTCACCGATCCGCTGTCGCTCGACCACTACAAGGCGCATGGCGGGCTGAAGGGCCTGCAGAATGCAGTGGCGATGACGCCGGCCGAGGTCGTCAAGCAGGTGACCGAGTCCGGGCTGCGCGGTCGCGGCGGCGCCGGCTTCCCGACCGGCATCAAATGGAAAACTGTGCTCGATACGTCGGCCGACCGCAAATACATCGTCTGCAACGCCGATGAAGGCGATTCCGGCACGTTCGCCGACCGCATGATCATGGAAGGCGACCCCTTCGTGCTGATCGAAGGCATGGCGATCGCCGGCATCGCCACCGGCGCGACCAAGGGCTTCATCTATATCCGCTCGGAATATCCGCATGCGGTGGCGGTGATGCAGAAGGCCGTCGAGATCGCCCGCAAGGCCGGCGTGCTCGGCGTCAATGTGCTCGGCTCGGCCAATTCATTCGACATGGAAGTGCGGGTCGGCGCCGGCGCCTATGTCTGCGGCGAGGAGACCGCGCTGCTCGACAGCCTCGAAGGCAAGCGCGGGCAGGTGCGGGCCAAGCCGCCGCTGCCGGCGCACAAGGGCCTGTTCGGCAAGCCGACGGTGATCAACAACGTCATCTCGCTGGCCTCGGTGCCGGTGATCATGGACAAGGGCGCTGCCTTCTACAAGGATTTCGGTATGGGCCGTTCACGCGGCACCATCCCGATCCAGATTGCCGGCAACATCAAGTATCCCGGTCTCTACGAGGCGGCGTTCGGCATGACGCTGGGCGAGATCGTCGACGATATCGGCGGCGGCACGGCGACGGGACGCCCGGTCAAAGCGGTGCAGGTGGGTGGCCCGCTCGGCGCCTACTTCCCGCGCGCGCTGTTCGACACGCCTTTCGACTACGAAGCGTTTGCCGCCAAGGACGGGCTGATCGGCCATGCCGGCATCGTCGTTTTCGACGACAGCGCCGACATGCTGAAGCAGGCACGCTTTGCCATGGAATTCTGCGCCATCGAGAGCTGCGGCAAGTGCACGCCGTGCCGCATCGGCTCGACTCGCGGTGTCGAGGTGCTGGACAGGCTCGCCCAGAACGTCGAACCGGAAAAGCAGATCGCGCTGGTCACCGACCTTTGCAACACAATGAAGTTCGGCTCGCTTTGCGCTCTCGGCGGCTTCACCCCATATCCAGTGATGAGTGCACTCAACCATTTCCCGGACGACTTTCGGCCGACGCCGGTCGCCGAAGCAGCGGAATAGGAGCGGACAGCCATGAACGCGGCATTCGACATCAAATCGCTGGTCCAGGAAATCGACTACGGCACACCTGCCTCTGAAGCCGAGCAGCAAGTGACGCTGACGGTCGACGGCAAGTCGATAACAGTGCCGGCGGGGACCTCGATCATGCGCGCATCGATGGAAGCCGGCGTCGAAATCCCGAAACTGTGCGCCACCGACATGCTGGACTCGTTCGGCTCCTGCCGGGTCTGCCTCGTCGAGATCGACGGGCGCGGCGGCACGCCGGCTTCATGCACTACGCCGGTCGGCGAAGGCATGGTCGTGCATACGCAGACCGATCGGCTGAACGCCATTCGCCGCGGCGTGATGGAACTCTACGTCTCCGACCACCCGGCGGCGTGGGGCGAGAAGGCCGGCACCGGCGCCAGCGAGTTCGACAAGGTCGTCACGACGGTCGGCCTGACCGAGAACCGCTATGGCGTGGACGGCCGCAACCACGTCAAGCAGCAAAACGGCGTGGCGCCCGGCCATGGCTCGCTGACCATCGATTACATCGCCCGCGACGAATCGAACCCGTATTTCACCTATGATCCGACGCAGTGCATCGTCTGCTCGCGCTGCGTGCGCGCCTGCGAGGAGGTGCAGGGCACGTTCGCGCTGACCATCGAGGGCCGCGGCTTCGAATCCAGGGTCTCGGCCGGCATGCACGAGGCGTTCGTCGATTCCGAATGCGTGTCGTGCGGGGCCTGCGTGCAGGCTTGCCCGACCGATGCGCTGAGGGAAAAGACCGTGCTGGCGAAAGGCCTGCCCGAGCGCTCAACCGTCACCACCTGCGCCTATTGCGGCGTCGGCTGCTCGTTCAAGGCCGAGGTCAAGGGCGACGAGGTCATCCGCATGATGCCCTACAAGGCAGGCAAGGCCAACCACGGCCACTCCTGCGTCAAGGGCCGCTTCGCCTATGGCTATGCGACGCACAAGGACCGGATCCTGAAGCCGATGATCCGCGAAAAGGTCAGTGATCCGTGGCGCGAAGTGTCGTGGGAAGAGGCGCTCACCCATACGGCGAATGAGTTCCGCCGCATCCAGTACCAGTACGGCCGCACCTCGATCGGCGGCATCACCTCGTCGCGCTGCACCAACGAGGAGACCTACCTCGTCCAGAAGCTGGTCCGGCAGGGCTTCCGCAACAACAATGTCGATACCTGCGCCCGTGTCTGCCATTCGCCGACCGGCTATGGCCTCGGCCAGACCTTCGGCACCTCCGCCGGTACGCAGGATTTCGATTCGATCGAGCAGACCGACGTGATCCTGCTGATCGGCGCCAATCCGACCGACGCGCATCCGGTGTTCGCCTCGCGCATGAAGAAGCGCATGCGCGAGGGCGCCAAGCTGATCGTGCTCGATCCGCGCCGCACCGACATCGTGCGCTCGGCCCACGTCGAGGCGCAGTTCCATCTGCCGCTGAAGCCGGGCACCAACGTCGCCATGCTGACCGCACTTGCCCATGTCATCGTCACCGAGGGCCTGTTCGACGAGGCCTTCATCCGCGAGCGCTGCGACTGGGACGAGTTCCAGGACTGGGCATCGTTCGTGGCGCTGCCGGAAAATAGCCCGGAAGTGATCGGCCAGCTTGCAAATGTCGATCCCGACGACATACGCGGCGCGGCGCGGCTCTACGCCCGCGGCGGTAACGGCGCGATCTATTACGGCCTCGGCGTGACCGAGCACAGCCAGGGCTCGACCACCGTCATCGCCATTGCCAACCTCGCCATGGCGACCGGCAATATCGGCCGGCCGGGCGTCGGCGTGAACCCGCTGCGCGGCCAGAACAATGTGCAGGGCTCTTGCGACATGGGCTCCTTCCCGCACGAGCTTCCCGGCTATCGCCACATTTCAGGCGACGCGGTGCGCGCCATCTATGAGAGCCTGTGGGGTGTCAAGCTCGACGACGAGCCCGGCCTGCGCATCCCCAATATGCTGGATGCGGCCGTCGACGGCTCGTTCAAGGGGCTCTATGTGCAGGGCGAGGACATCCTGCAGTCGGACCCCGACACCAAGCATGTCGCCGCCGGTCTCGCCGCGATGGAATGCGTCGTCGTGCACGACCTCTTCCTCAACGAGACGGCCAACTACGCGCATGTGTTCCTGCCCGGCTCGACGTTCCTCGAGAAGGACGGCACCTTCACCAACGCCGAGCGCCGCATCAACATGGTGCGCAAGGTAATGGAGCCGAAATGCGGCTATGCCGACTGGGAAGCGACGCAGGAGCTCGCCAAGGCGCTCGGCCTCGGCTGGAACTACACGCATCCGTCCCAGATCATGGACGAGATCGCCAAGACAACCCCAAGTTTCGCCGGCGTTTCCTTCGACCTTCTCGACCGGGTGGGCTCGGTGCAGTGGCCCTGCAACGAGAAGTCGCCGGAAGGCACGCCGATCATGCATATCGGCGGCTTCGTGCGCGGCAAGGGCAAGTTCATCCGCACCGAATATGTCGCGACCGACGAAAGGACCGGACCGCGCTTCCCGCTGCTGCTGACCACCGGCCGCATCCTGTCGCAATACAATGTCGGCGCGCAGACCCGGCGCACCGACAATGTGGTCTGGCATAGCGAGGACCGGCTGGAGATCCATCCGCACGATGCCGAAAATCGCGGCCTGCGCGACGGCGACTGGGTGCGGCTGACCAGCCGCTCCGGCGAGACGACGCTGCGCGCGCTGATCACCGAGCGGGTGTCGCCGGGCGTCGTCTATACGACCTTCCACCATCCCGACACCCAGGCTAACGTCATCACCACCGACTTCTCCGACTGGGCGACCAACTGCCCGGAATACAAGGTGACCGCGGTGCAGGTGGGTGCATCCAACGGCCCGTCGGAATGGCAGCGCGACTATGACGAGCAGGCAAAGCAAAGCCGCCGCATCGCGAAGTTGGAAGCGGCGGAGTAGTCCTTGACCGCGCGCCGCAAAGCCATTGCGCAGATCTCGCGCCTGGCGCGCCGCGCCGGCGGCACTGCGGCCGCCAACCGCATGGTGCCGGAAGAGACGCCGGTGGCGTTCTCCTTTGCCGGCACCACGCATGCGGTGATGATGGCAAGCCCGGCTGATTTCGAGGATTTCGCGCTCGGCTTCTCGCTGACCGAAGGCATCATTGCCTCGCCGGACGAAATCGAAGCGATCGAGGTCGAGGATCACGGCGCCGGCATCGATATCCAGATCCGGCTGAAGGACCAGGCCAACACCCGCTTCGAGGCGCGTCGCAGACGCCTGGCCGGCCCGGTCGGCTGCGGGCTGTGCGGCATCGAATCCATCGAGGAGGCGATGCGCTCGGTCGAGCCGGTCGGTGCGTCGAAACTTACACTTCAGGCCGATGACATCGTCCGCTCTGTCAAGCTGCTGTCGAAGGTGCAGCCGCTGCACGCCGAGACCGGTGCCGTCCACGCCGCCGGTTTTTACCTTCCCGGCAAGGGCATCGTCATGGCGCGCGAGGATGTCGGCCGCCATAACGCGCTGGACAAGCTGGCTGGCGCGCTGGCCAAAGCCGGTATCGACGGCAGGTCGGGGGCCGTCGTCGTCACGTCGCGCGTTTCGGTCGAGATGGTGCAGAAGACCGCGGCGATCGGCTCGGCCGTCATCATTGCCGTCTCGGCGCCGACCGCACTTGCCATCCGCACCGCGGACGATTCCGGTATGACGCTGGTGGCACTGGTGCGCGGCGACGATTTCGATATTTTCACCCATCCTGACCGCGTGGTTTCCGGAGTTGCCAAGCATGTCGCATGACGAAGGCCACCTCATGAGCACCAGCGAAAAGCTGGTTCGCATGGCCAACCAGATTGCCGCCTTTTTCCACTCAAAGCCGCGCGAGCAAGGCATTGCCGGCGTCGCCGAGCACATCAACAAATTCTGGGAGCCGAGGATGCGCCGGCAATTGTTCGAGATGCTGGACAGCGGTGGCGAGGGGTTCAACGAGCTTGTCGTCGCGGCCGCGCCACACATCAAGCGGCCGGGCGCGCCGGAGGGCGCAAGTTTTAGCGTCGGCGGAGCGAACACCGAGACTGCCGCCGCGTCACAGAAGTAGGCGCCGCGGGCCCACATTCACACTCTCTGAAGTTTCATCTGCCGCAGGCCGCGCGCCTCTGCTATGATCCGGCGATAAGAAATCGTCGGGTCGGGCGGACAACTCGTGAGGCCGATCGAAACTCGATACGCGCTCAGTGGCGACGTGCGGATCGCCTATCAGGTGGTCGGCCAGGGATCGCTCGATCTCGTCTTCGTGCCGGGTTTCATTTCCAATCTCGACCTGCACTGGGAAGACGAGGGCTACACCCGGCTGTTGAAGCGGCTTTCCGCGTTCTCACGGCTGATCCTGTTCGACAAGCGCGGCACCGGTCTGTCCGACCGCGTCGATGTCCACCACCTGCCCAGCCTCGAAACCCGCATGGACGATGTACGCGCGGTGATGGATGCGACCGGCAGCGGCCGCGCCGCCTTGCTCGGCGCTTCGGAAGGCGCGCCGATGGCAATGCTGTTCGCCGCCACCTACCCGGAGCGGACGCGGGCGCTGGCGCTTTATGGCGGCTATGCGCATTTCCACAAATGGGTGATGCCGCCGGAACGCCTTGAGGCGTTCATCGCGACGGCGGAGACCGCATGGGGCACCGGCGCCACCCTGCCGCATTTCGCGCCCGGCCGCGTCGACGATCCGCGTTTCGCCACATGGTGGGCGCGCTTTGAGCGGCTGTCGGCGAGCCCGACCGCGGCAATCGCCCTGGCCCGCATGAATGCGGCTATCGACGTGCGCGGCGTGCTGGCGGCGATCAGCGCACCGACGCTGCTCATCCATCGCCGCAACGATGCGCGCGTCGACCCGGAGGCCAGCCGCTTCCTGGCAAGGAAGATCCCGAATGCGCGGCTGGTCGAGGTGGCCGGGCGCGACCACCCGATCTGGACCGGCGATATCGACCGGGTGGCCGATCTGATAGAGGAATTCCTGACCGGAGCGCGCGCCGTTGCCGAGGCCGAGCGCGTGCTGGCTGCACTGCTGGTCACCCGGATCTACGACACGGCGCGGCTTGGCGACCGCATGTGGAGCGAGCGCAGCCAGCGTTTTCAGGAAACATGGCGGCTTACGGTCGGGCGTCATGGCGGCCGCCCGGCCGGCACGCATGGCGAGCTGATGATGGCGCGCTTCGACGGCCCGGCGCGGGCCGTACGCTGCGCGGCGGCGCTGCGCGATGCGGCGCAGGAGATCGGCGTCGCCAGCGCGCAGGGCGTGCATGTCGGCGAGGTCGAGTTGCGTGGGCCGCCGACGGGGTTGACGGCGCGCGTGACGATGCAGCTTGCCGCGCATGCCGGGCGCGGCGACATCCTCACTTCGCGGCTGGTCGCCGACCTCGCCGCCGGTTCAGGGCTTCATTTCAATGACGCCGGGCGCATCGCGCTTGACGAGCTGGATGAGCCGCTGGCGCTGGTGCAGGCGACCTCGGAACAGCATCTGGAGCCGGCCTGCCGGCCGAAGGCCAAGGCTGCCGAGCCGGCCGCACTGACGGCGCGCGAAAGCGAGGTGGTGAACCTCATCGCCGATGGCAAGAGCAATGCCGCGATCGCCGCCGAACTCGGGCTGAGCGAACACACCGTCAAGCGTCACGTCGCCAATATTCTGCTCAAGCTGGACCTGCCGTCGCGGGCGGCGGCGGCGGCGTTCTCAGCCCGGCACGCTGGCCCGCACGGGCCATAGCAGCCATGGCGCTTTCGGGCGAAGCGGCCGGGCATGCGTAAGCGCTATCACTTCGTCCCATGCAGGCCAGGCGGATGTCGCCGGGAAAGGCGCTGCGAAGGGAGGAATAAAATGCTGAAGTCGACACTCAAATCACTGGTGCTGGCGGCAGGCGTTGGCGCGCTGTTGGCGATCGTTCCTGCCAAGGCCGAAGACGCCTCGGCGACGGCTGCCTACAAGGACATCCAGGCAACGCTCGGCTCGGTACCGGACATGTTCAAGACGCTGCCGGATGTCGCCGTTGCCGGCGCCTGGGCCGAGATCAAGGGCGTGCAACTCAACCCGAACACCGCGCTCGACGGCAAGACCAAGGAATTGATGGGCCTCGCCGTCGCTTCGCAGATCCCCTGCCAGTACTGCATCTATTTCCACACGCAGGCGGCCAAGCTCAATGGCGCCAGCGACGAGGAGATCAAGGAGGCGGTGGCGATGGCGGCGATCGTGCGCCACTGGTCGACCATGCTCAACGGCAGCCAGGTCGATCTCGCCACTTTCAAGAAGCAGTCCGACGAGGTGTTCGCGGCCGTCAAGGCGAAGTCGCAGTGAAGAAGCCACTGCCCGGCGGCGAGCGCCGGGCAGTGCCTGATCAAGCAACCACCCGATCCGAGAAGACGGGCCCATGGAGGAATAAAATGCTAACCAAGACACAGACGATAGACGGCGCTGCGATCAAGAAGGCGATTGAGGGCCGTGATGGAAAATTGCTGGCGAGCTTCTATGCCGACGACGCATTGGTGCGGGTGATCGACCGCAACAACCCGCCGAGCAAGCCGCGCGAAATCCGCGGGCGCGCTGCGATCACTACATTCTGGGACGACATTTGCAGCCGGGCGATGACCCACAAGGTCGACACCACCATCGCCGACGGCAACAACCTCGCCTTCACCCAGGCCTGCTCCTATCCGGACGGGACCAAGGTATTCTGCGCGGCGATGCTGGAGCTGAAGAACGGCCTGATCGCACGGCAGACGGTCGTGCAGGCCTGGGACGAATAAGGAGGCGGCGATGTTCAGTGCCAGATGGCAGATCGACGCAAAATTCGGCCACAAGCAGGCCGTGCTCTGTTGAAGAAATGGGAACGCGAGATCGGCTCGCAGATCGGTCTCGACGACCTCAAGTTCCAGATCATGACCGGATCGATCGGCGCGCGGGAAGCGACGATCGGGTCACATCACCAGGTCGAAAGCCTCGCCAGTTGGAGGCGTTCTTCGCCAGGATCGGCAAGATCGCCGCGCACGCCAAATGGGGCAAGGAGATGGAGCCCTACGTGGTGTCGGGCACCAGCCTGTGGAATATCTACCGCATCGTGGAATAGCAGTCCGGCTTACTCACTTCTCCCCGTCACTATACGGGGAGAAGGTGGCGGCAGCCGGATGAGGGGCAGCGCGACGTCCAAAATTACGACGAGCGCACCCCCCTACTCGCTCTCGCCGTCCAGCGCCGGCACCGACACGCCGGCAAGCTCGGCCGCGAGCAGCCGCGACGCACCGGCGCGTGCGATCCGCAGCATCAGCGCCTTGCGCGTCGCCGCCGCCATGCGATGCTCGGGCGCATCGCGCAAGATCTCGGCGCCATAGCCGTCGGAGAGAATGAAGCCGCATTCCTGCGGAAAGATTTCGGAAGGCACGCCGGGATGGGTGGCGAAGAAGAAGCGGTCGGAATGCAGCCGGTAGTCCGGCCATTTGCGGTCGACCCTGAAATCCTCGATCGAGGATTTGATCTCGATGATCCAGATGTCGCCGTGGCGGGTCAGCGCGACGAGGTCGGCGCGGCGGCCGGTGGCCAGCGACAGTTCGGGCAAGACATGCGCGCCCATCTGCCTGAGCAGCCGCTGCACGCCGCGCCGGACCAGCATGGCGCGCTCCGATTGGCGGCCGTCGATGAGCGGGTTGAGAGGTAGAGGTGAAATGATCGGCATGGCGACCACCATGCCAGATTTTGTTCACGGTTTGAACCGGTTTTTGCGGGCGATTACGCACTTTACAAACACGGCGATGTGCCTGATACCTTGAATCCACAGTAGGAATCCGGGTTATGGGTGTCCTTTTCGAGCCACACTTCCACAACGAAGAAGCTGCTTTCGAACGGCTGGAGACGGGCAAGAAGGCCCGTTAGGCAATGGCTAAGTCACAATGAGCGTCGTGAGCGGTGTGGTGCTTTGTACGTCTTCTGCTGAAGATCGATCGAGCCCGAACGGCCTGCCCATTCTCTTCGAGAGCATACAGGAATGGCTGGCAGAGCGCGCCCCCTTCCAACAACTTAACAGCGTCGAGGATAGCTTTGGCGGCAGCAAGCACCCGCAAATGTTTGTAGCCGGTGGTGGCAATGCAATTCCTACGGGTGAGGGGAGCTATGTTTTCGCGAGGCGTCGCCGTTGATCTAATATTCACCGCTGCAGGCCCGATAGTGGTCGCAGCGTAATCAAAAAAGGTGGCGAAGCATGGTTACTGAGAATGCAAGTTTGACGGTCGAGCAGACTAGGCTCAATAGGATGCTCATGCGGGGCATCGTATTTTCCGTCGTTTGGCTTGCCGGTTTCGGGTCTTCTTATGCGCTTTACCAGGGGCTTCTGGCGCGACGGATGATAAAAATGAATCCCATGCTTCGGGGAAATGGCCGCGCCTGGTGGTGCATCATTGTGGGAGGGCTTGGGGCCGCAGCCTTATGTGCGATAGTTGGGGCCGGCATTTTCAACGCCATGACACAACCCTAGGTCAAACATCGCCTGCCGATCCGGTGTTGGGTCCATATTGATATGGAGGTCCCGTTCAATGAGCGCATAGATGCGTTTGGTCTCACCCCGCGCGCCCTGCCTATGAGGGCGGTACTGCGGACGAAGATCGTGCGGACTTTTCCGGCGATTATCTGTTCGACGAACCCAAAGACGAACAGGAATATGGTCCTCGACCGGCCGGCATCAACATTTTAGGATGCGTCTATAATTGATTACAGCGGAACAAATCAGCGCCGGGTGGTTGCGCGGCTGGAGGTCTGAGTGGGAATTGAACCCACTACGTCGGTTTTGCAGACCGATGCGTCACCGTCCCGCCCTCAGACCTCGGTGCCTCTATGCCCAATCCATCAGCGCAGTCAACCCGTCGATGCCAGGATACCCAGCCGTCGCCGAAGCACGCTTGTCGCAAGCCGTCCGCCGCCCGGCATATCCTCCAAAATCGGGCAGTCGGGCCTGTCCTCGCCGTGACATGCGTAGATATTCGACTTTTAACTAACCGGCATCATGCCCTCCAGGGCAATGATCCTGGTCTTTGCGCAGCGTTCGCGGATGGCTTTGAGACGGCCGTATTCTGGAGAGTCGTACCATGCCAGGAGGGACGCCATGTCCGGGAATTCGACAATGACGAGGCGATGAGGCTCCCAGTCGCCCTCCAGCACTTTGGTGGCTCCGCCACGAGCGATGTATCTTCCTCCGTAGCGCGCTTCGGTTGCCGGCACTTCCCGGCGGTATTCCTCGAACACGGCGGCGTCGGTTATGGCGACATCGGCAATAAGATATGCTGCCATTGATCTTACTCCCTCAATGAGGGGATTGAAGCACGTCCATTAGCATTCCTGCAACTAAGCCGGCCGAACTACCCGGCAGTGAGGGATGGCCGGCGGGATATTTTGAACACCGGCTCGGAAACGACTCGCCTTCTCCCGGATTGCGGCGCTTAACTGTCTTGGTGGGGGCAGCTCTGGGAGGAGACGAACCATGCCGATGTATCTCACGCGATTCAGCTACAGGCCCGAAACCTGGGCGCGCTTGATGGATAATCCCGAGGACAGACGCGAGGCTGCCCGTTCCTACATCGAGTCGGTCGGCGGAAAGCTGCACGGGTTCTGGTATGCCTTCGGAGAGTACGATGGCTGGAACCTATGGGAGGCGCCGGACAACGTGTCGATGGCATCCGTCATGCTCGCCATCGGTGCGGGAGGCGCGCTCAGCTCATACGAAACCACCGTCCTGTTAAGTGTCGAAGAGACGATGGACGCGCTTGGGAGGGCGAAGTCGATCCGCTATCGCCCGCCAGGATCGTGACCGCCGTCCGCGCTTTGCGGAGTGTCGAAGGCTGGGGAACGCTTGCTCTCGGACGGCGCACGTTGCAGCTTGCGTTTTCAATGTCTGCCACGGATTTTAGGAGGAGCATTAGATGACGGAAGATGACGACCGGAAATCGGCGACGCCGGAGGAAATCCGCTCGGCCATCAGAGGCTGGGCGGTGCTTGGGGCAATTATCGTTGCCGTGTTTGGTGCGGCCTACGTCATGATCGATAGTTGAATGGCCGACGATCCTGGTCGCCCCGATGGATTGCCTGAAAAGATCGGCACGGTCCTTGGTGCATTGGTGGTGATCGGCACGTTCGGGCTTCTGGCTTGGACCGTGCTTCGCGGCGTCCTTTATTAAACCCGGCCCGTCTGGACTTTCCCCTGCGGCGGCCGCGTCTCAGGCCGATCTCCTCGTAGCAACGGATGGTCTTGGCCGCAGGCCAGAGCGCCGGGCAGCGTCGCCGACTTCATGGGTGATTTCTTCGTCTCCTGGTCCTTGTTCCTGGCCCCATTGATTTTGCAACATAATCCTGCGGGGGCTGTTGCCGAAATGCCATAGTCGCAGGTTTACCAGCACGCAAGCGCAAGGATATAGGCATCGCCCGCTTGGCAAGCAAAGCAAATGCCAGCATGAATGAAGATGAAAAAAGCGGCCGACTCGAGCCGCTGTTGTTTGGGCAGGCATCGGACCTTTTCATGCGCATGAAGTCACTTGCAATCGTCGCGGCCCTGGCGCTGTCGACGGCTGTCGCCGGTTGCAGCACCATCGGCTCGCAGATCTTCACCAACAACTACGGCGCGGTGACCGACGCCGGCTATCACCTGCCGCGCGTTCCGATCGAAAAGGTGCCGTTCAAATACCGCCGGCAGATCGTCGACTACGACACCAGGGAAAAGCCGGGCACCATCATCGTCGATACGCAGAACAAGTTCCTCTACTTCGTCATGGGCGACGGCGAAGCGATGCGCTACGGCATCGGCGTCGGCCGTGAGGGTTTCGAATGGCACGGCACCGCCCATATCGCGCTGAAGCGCGAATGGCCGACCTGGACACCGCCTTCGCAGATGATCAAGCGGCAGCCGGAGTTGGCCAAGTTTGCCGGTGGCATGGAGCCGGGGTTGAAGAACCCGCTCGGCGCGCGCGCCATGTACCTGTTCAACAAGGGCGGCGACATGGGTTATCGCCTGCATGGCAGCCCGGAATGGAATTCGATCGGCAAGGCGATGTCGTCGGGCTGCATCCGGCTGATGAACCAGGACATTATCGACCTCTACGACCGCACCTCGGTCGGCGCCAAGGTCATTGTGATATAAAACCCTTATACGCGGACCGTCTAGGCAACAACACAGACGTCGCAAACAGAAAACCGGGCACTTTGGCCCGGTTTTTTGTTGTCTATCGACGTTGACGATGGAACGTCGCGTCAGGAGACCTGTTCGACGTGCTGCACTTCCGGCACAAAGTGCCGGAGTAGGTTCTGGATGCCGTGCTTCAGCGTCGCGGTCGACGACGGGCAGCCGGCGCAGGCGCCCTTCATGTGCAGGAACACGGTGCCGTTCTCGAAGCCGCGGAAGGTGATGTCGCCGCCGTCCTGGGCCACCGCCGGGCGCACCCGCGTGTCGAGCAGCTCCTTGATGGTGACGACCAGCTCCTCGTCGGCCTTGTCGTAGAATTCGCCGGTCTGGCTGGTCTCGGCGGCGGGGCCGGCCTTGGCCATCACCGGCGCGCCGGACATGAAATGCTCCATGATGGCGCCGAGGATAGCCGGCTTCAGATGCTGCCAGTCGGGGCCGTCCTTGGTCACGGTGATGAAATCATAGCCGAAGAAGACGCCGGTGACGCCGGGGATTTCGAACAGCCGGCCGGCGAGCGGCGAAGCCGTCGCGGCGCTATCGGCATCGCGGAAATCGGCGGTGCCTTCTTGCAGCACTTCCTTGCCGGGCAGGAATTTCAGCGTCGCCGGGTTTGGCGTCGACTCGGTCTGGATGAACATGGCCGTCTCCGTGCCCGTTTCGGGCAGCTAGTTTGGAATAATTCTAATTAGGCTTTATCCGCCCGACATTCAAGCGAAAGGCATCGCCGGCGGTAGCGGCAGGCGGAATGTTTTACCCCTGCCTTGCGCGAGGCGCGCTCAGGCGAGGCTGTCGATCTCCTCGTCCGACAGGTTCTGCGGCACCACCGTGACGGGAATCGGAAAGGCGGCGCCCTTGCCGGCGACCGCGCCGACCAGCGGCCCTGGGCCTTCCTTGCCGGCGCCTGCCGCCAGCACCAGAATGGCGATGTCCTGGTCTTCCTCGATCAGCTTGTGGATCTCTTCGGTAGGCTTGCCCTCGCGGACCACCAGTTCCGGCTCGATGCCGAGCTTCTGGCGCACCTTGTTGGCGTAGCTGTCCAGTGCGGCACGCGCCGTGGCGGTCGCCTCCTCGCGCATGATCTTCTCGACGCCCAGCCAGTGCTGGAAATCATCCGGCTCGATGACATAGAGCAGCACCAGCACGCCGCCCGTGCTTTGCGCCCGCTTCGAGGCGTAGGCGACGGCGCGCTCGCATTCGGGCGTATCGTCGATGATCGCCAGGAACTTGCGGCGATGACCGACTTCGCGGCTGAGGCGTTTGGAGACCATATTCACCCTGTTCGATGGTTTCGGCCGCAATCTGCCACCGCCACAGCCCGCCCGCAAGCGACCGGCGGCTGTGGCAATGCTGGTGCAGCTTAAAGCGCGATGCGTTCGACCAGCGACGCGCTTCAGGTTCCTGTTTTATGCATGTCGTTATCGCAAAACCGCTGCACACTTTTGCGCGACATGCATTAGCCTTGCAGCAGGCCGATAATGTCGCGCACGGTCTTCATGGTCGCGTCGGCCAATGTGCCGGCACGCTCGCCGCCATCGCGCAGCACCGCGTCGACATAGGCGCGGTCGCCGGAGATGCGGCGCATCTCGCCGGCGATCGGCGCCAGCTTTTCCACCGCAAGGTCGGCCAGCGCCGGCTTGAACACCGAAAACTGCTGGCCGCCATATTCCTTCAGCACCGCCTCTTTCGAGATTTCGGCGAGGCCGGCATAGATGCCGACGAGGTTTTCTGCTTCCGGCCGGCCGGCAAGCCCGTCCAGTTCGCCGGGCAAAGCCTCCGGGTCGGTCTTGGCCTTGCGGATCTTCTTCGAGATGGCGTCGGCATCGTCGGTCAGGTTGATGCGCGACAAGTCCGACGGGTCGGACTTCGACATCTTCTTCGAACCGTCGCGCAGCGACATGATGCGCGCCGCCGGGCCGCCGATGACCGGCTCGGTCAGCGGGAAATAGCCGTTCACCGTCTCTTCGCCGACCTGCATCTCGACGCCGACGCCAAGCGCTGCGATGCGGTCCGAAAAGTCGTTGTTGAACTTCTGCGCAATGTCGCGGGTCAGCTCCAGATGCTGCTTCTGGTCGTCGCCGACCGGTACGTGGGTGGCGCGGTAGACCAGGATGTCGGCGGCCATCAGGGAGGGATAGGCGAGCAGGCCGAGCGAGGCGTTCTCGCGGTCCTTGCCCGCCTTGTCCTTGAATTGCGTCATGCGGTTCATCCAACCGATGCGCGCCACGCAGTTGAAGATCCAGGCAAGCTCGGCGTGCTGCATCACCCGCGACTGGTTGAAGACGATGTGCTTGGTCGGGTCGATGCCGGAGGCGAGAAACGCCGCGGTGATCGACCGCGTCTGGTCCTGCAGATCCTCATGGACGAGCTGTGCGGTCAGCGAATGCAGATCGACGACGCAATAGATACAGTCGGAGGTGTCCTGCAGGGCGACGAATTTCTTGATGGCGCCGAGATAATTGCCGAGATGCAGATTGCCGGTTGGCTGGACGCCGGAAAAAACGAGCGGTTTGAAGGGGGGCTGATCGGTCATGGTGTTTCCCTGGCTTGTGGAGGGCCGTTTCGCGCGCGGCGAAAGTCTTGCGACGGCGCGCTTATGGACGAGAGCGAGGAGACGATCAAGAGGGGCGTTGGCCAGGGCGCGCAGGCTTTGACGTCGGCCGAACAGAAGGCTGTTTGAGGGATGGCGCCGACCAGAAACAAAAACCCGCCTCGGTGGGCGGGTCGTTGGAGCCAGTTAGCACCATACCGAGATTAATAGCATAGCTGCCGGCACAAAGCAAGAACAAAATTGGCGCTGATGAATTTTCCCCCTCACGGATCCGGAGATTGCTCCTTGACCGGCTGGGAGCCCTTGCGCCCGATATTGCGGCGGATCATGCCGAAATCGGCACCGCCGATGGCGAAGGCGGTGACGAAGTAAAGCAGCGCCCCGCCGGCGACGAGCGCTAGCAGCGTCACCGCCTTGATCACCAGCGGCGAGCCGGAGGCGAGCCTTGCGGCGAACCAGTGTTCGGCAAAATAGAGCGCCGCGGCCATCACCGCCGCCGACAGCACCAGCCGCGGGATGCGTTTCATGAGCGGCACGTCGCGGCCCCAATGGCCGCGCCGGATCAGCACGGCGAGCAGCATCGCCGCATTGACCCAGCCGGCGACAGCGGAGGCAACGGCAATGCCGGGCGCGCCCCTCGTCGGAAACAGCGTCAGCGCCGTCGTAATGTTAACCGCCACCGAGATGGCGGCGAAAATCATCGGCGTGCGCGTGTCCTCGCGGGCGAAATAGCCTGGGGTGAACGCCTTGATCAGCACGAAGGCCGGCAGGCCGAGCCCGAAGATCGCCAGGATTGCCGCGACCGTCGGCGTCGAATTGTTGGCGGCAAAGGCGCCGCGCTCATAGACCAGCCGCACGATCGGCTCGGACATGACCAGCAGCGCGGCCGCCGCCGGCACGGTCATGAAAAGGGTAAACTCGACCGAGCGGTTCTGCAGATTGGCGGCCTCGACCAGATTGCCCGATTTCAGCGCCCGCGACAGTTCCGGCAACAGCACGATGGCGACGGCGACGCCGACGACGCCCAGCGGCAGCTGGTAGACGCGGTCGGCATAGGCCAGCGACGACACCGCGCTGTCCTGCGCCGACGCAATCGCCGTGCCGATCAGCTGGTTGATCTGGGTGATGCCGCCGGTGATCGCCGCCGGCAGCGCCAGGATCAGCAGCCGCTTGACGTTCGGCGTCATCTTCGGCCGCCGGAAGCCGATCGAAATGCCGGCATGGCGCACCGCCGCCCAGACGATCGCGAGCTGCACCAGGCCGGCCGCCAGCACGCCCCAGGCCAGGCCGAAACCAACGGTGCGGGCGTCCGAACCCTCGTACCAGGCATAGGCAAGCACGGCGATAAGAATGACGTTGAGGAACACCGGCGCCACCGCAGCGGCGAAATAGCGGCGCAGCGAATTCAGCATGCCGGCCATCATGGCGCCGAGCGACATGCAGATCAGATAGGGGAACATGACGGTCGCCAGCGCCACCGTCGTCTCGAATTTTCCCGGCGTATCGGCAAAGCCCGGCGCCACCAGATAGCGCACGATCAGCGGCATCGCCAGTTCCATGGCGATGGTCAGCGCCAGAAGCGCCGTGAACAAGACGCCGAACACCTCTTCGGAAAAGCGCTTGGCGCCGTCGGTGCCGTGCGTCTCGATCTCCTTGGCGAACAGCGGCACGAAGGCGGCATTGAAGGCGCCTTCGGCGAACAGCCGGCGAAAGGTGTTGGGAAACTGGAAGGCGGCATTGAAGGCGTCGGCGATCGGCCCGGTGCCAAGTGCCGCAGCCATCAGCATCTCGCGGCCGAAACCGAGGGCGCGGCTCATCAGCGTGCCGGAAGCGACCGTGGCGAATTTCTTGACAAGGCTCATGCGCTTGAAGACTGCCTGTGCGATTGGGGCAAATGGAAGGTAACCGTCACTCGGCGGCCGTTTTGGTCTTGCCGCGCTCGGACGCCGTGCCCTCGAGCACCGCGATCAGCCTGTTGCGGATGGTCGCCGTACGCGACGGGCTGTCGATCTTCTGGCCGGTGAGATCGGTGACGTAGAACGTGTCGATGACTTTTTCGCCGAAGGTGGTGATGTGGGCCGAGGCGATGTCGAGCGACAGGTCCGACAACATGCCGGTGATCTCCGACAGAAGGCCCGGCCTGTCCAGCCCCTCGACCTCGATCACCGAGAAACGGTTCGACAGCGTGTTGCGGATCTCGGCGCGTGGCGGAATACGGAAAACCTTGGCGCCGCGCCGCGGCTTGGTCCGCTTCTCGATCATTTCGGGCAGCCAGCTCTTGCCCGACAGCACGTCCTCGATCAGCCGGCCGACGCGCTCGGCACGGCGGCGCTCGTCCTCGTCGCGGTCGAACTCCCTCGAGATCAGGATGGTGTCGAGCGCGCGGCCGTCCGAGGTGGTGAATATCTGCGCGTCGACGATGTTGCCGCCGGCCGCGGCACAGGCGCCGGCAATCACCGAGAGCAGGCGCGGATGGTCCTGCGCCAGCACGGTGATCTCGGTCACCGCCTCGAACTGGTGGGTTTTGACCATGGTGGCGAGCTTCTTGCCGGCGTGATCGGCCTCGCGGATGAATTCGGCATGGCGGAGCTGGTCGGGAAGGTCGACCGCCAGCAGATAGTTCTCGTAGTGCTGGCCGACATAACGCTTGCGGGCCTTTTCCGGCCAGTCGGCAAGCGCCTCGGCCAGTTGTTCGCGCGCCGCCGCCGTCCGTTTGGCGCGCGACACCTCCGAAAACCCGCCGGTCAACAAAAGCTCGGTCTCGTAGTAGAGCGTACGCAGCAACTGGCCCTTCCAGCCGTTCCAGACCCCAGGCCCGACGCCGCGGATATCGCAGACGGTAAGCACAAGCAGCATCTTCAGCCGTTCGACCGACTGCACGATGGCGGCAAAATCCTCGATCGTCTTGCGGTCGTTGAGATCGCGGGTCTGCGCCGTCATCGACATGACGAGGTGGTTCTCGACCAGCCAGGCGACCGTTTCGGTGTCGGCCGGCGAGAGCCCCATATGCGGGCAGATGCGCCGGGCGATCCTGGCGCCGGCTTGCGAATGGTCCTCCGGCCTGCCCTTGGCGATGTCGTGCAGCAGCACGGCGACATAGAGCGCCTCGCGGCTCTTCTTCAGCCCCGGCATCAGCGAGTGGGCGAGTGGATGGACCTTTTCGCCGTCGCCGCGCTCGATCTCGGCCAGTACGCCGATGCAGCGGATCAAATGCTCGTCCACGGTGTAGTGGTGGTACATCGAGAACTGCATCATGGCGACGATCTTGCCGAAGTCCGGGATCAGCTTGGCAAGCAGTCCGGCCTCGTTCATGCGCCGCAGATTGAGCTCGGCGTTGCGGTCCGAGGTCAAGATATCGAGGAACAGCCGGTTGGCCTCCTCGTCGCGCCTGAGCGCCTTGCCGACGAGGCCGAGAGAGCGGGTCAAAAGCTTCAGCGCATCGGGGTGAAATTCCAGGCCATGCTTGTCGGCAAACCAGAACAGCCTGAGCAGGTTGACCGGATCGCGCTCGAACACCTCGTCGTCGGCAATGTTGATGCGGTGGTTGTCGACGATGAAATCGGCCGTGCCGGCGAGCTTACGCTTGCGGCGCGAAAAGGTCAGAAAGATGCGGTTGAAGCCCGGCACATGCTTGGCCTGCTCTTCTTCCAGCGCGGCGCAGAAAATGCGGGTCAGGTCGCCGACATCCTTGGCGACGAGGAAGTAGTGCTTCATGAAGCGTTCGACCGCCGACAGGCCGGGATGGGTGGTGTAGCCCAGCCGCTCGGCAATGTCGCGCTGGATGTCGAAATGCAGCCGCTCCTCGGCCTTGCCGGTGAGGAAATGCATGTGGCAGCGCACCGCCCATAGGAAATCCTCGGCCTTCTGGAATTCCCTGTATTCGGCGTCGGTGAAGACGCCCTTGTCGACCAGTTCCTCGCCGGTGCGCACGCGGTAGAAATATTTGGCGATCCAGAACAGCGTCTGCAGGTCGCGCAGGCCGCCCTTGCCGTCCTTGACGTTGGGTTCGACCAGGTAACGGCTCTCGCCGGCCTTGGCGTGGCGCTCGTCGCGTTCGGCGAGCTTGGCCTGGACATATTCGGGGCCGGTGGTGCGCACCACCTCGTGGTCGAAGCGCTGCAAAAGCTCGTCATAGAGCTTTTGCTCGCCCCACAGGAAGCGCGCCTCCAGGATCGAGGTGCGGATGGTGATGTCGGTGCGCGACAGCCTGAGGCACTCGTCGATGTTGCGGGTGGCGTGGCCGACCTTCAGCCCGAGGTCCCACAGCATATAGAGCATGTATTCGACGATCTGCTCGCCCCAGGGCGTCTGCTTGTAGGGCAGCAGGAACAGCAGATCGATGTCGGACCCGGGCGCCAGCGTGCCGCGGCCATAGCCGCCGACGGCCACGACCGCCATGCGCTCGGCCGAAGACGGGTTTTTGACGCGATAGACATGGGTGGCGGCGAAATCGTAGAGCGCGCGGATGATCTCATCCATCAGATGCGACAGCCGGGCGGCGCAGGCGGTGCCGCTGCCATCGTCCATCAGCATGCGTTCGGCGACCGTGCGGCCGTCGGCGAGCCGGCTTTTGAGAAGCTTGAGGACGCCGCTGCGCGCGGCCTTGCCGGAGCCGTCGCCTGCCGTGGCCGCGGTCAGTTCGGTCATCTCGCGGCGCAAGGCTTCGCCGTCGATCAGTTCCTCGAGCTTCAGGGATATTCTTGCCATAAATGCCGTTCGGCCTCGCCGTTTCGGCGGCGTCTATAGCGCGTTTTCGCGGCGCTGGGTATGGGGCGGACGGACGCGTTCTCCGCAGCCGTGGAACGGCACGATCGTCTCATGCCCGCGGCCGGTGCAGTTTGGGCCTGGCCACGAAAAATCGAAATCGGCCCTTGACCTTCCAGTTACTGGAAGCACTACCTCCGCCGCAACATCGAATACAGGGGCTTTCGGCATGACGCATTCCGATCACCATCATCACGCCCATGGCAGCTGCTGCTCGGCAAAAGGCGCACCCTCTGCTGCGGACGCCGTCGTCCGCGATCCGGTCTGCGGCATGACCGTCGATCCGGCTGTCGGCAAGCCGACGGCCGAGCATGACGGCCATCGCTATCATTTCTGCAGCGAGAGCTGCCGCGCGAAATTCGTCGCCGAGCCGGAAAAATACCTGACCGCAACCGATCCCGTCTGCGGCATGAGCGTCGATCGCGCCACGGCCAAGCACTTTTTGCGGCACGAGGGCCGGGGCTTCTATTTCTGCTCGGCCGGCTGCAAGGCGAAGTTCGAGGCCGAGCCGGCAAAATATCTCGGCGACAGGCCGGCGCCGCAGCCGATGCCGAAAGGCACGCAATACACCTGCCCGATGCATCCGGAAATCATCCGCGACAAGCCCGGCTCCTGCCCGATCTGCGGCATGGCGCTGGAGCCGATGGGCGTGCCGACCGGCGACGAGGGGCCTAACCCGGAACTGGTCGACTTCACCAGGCGCTTTTGGGTGAGCGCGGTGCTGTCCGTGCCGTTGCTGCTCATCGCCATGGCGCCGATGCTCGGCCTGACGTTTCAGGCCTTTATCGACGAGCGGGCGAAGGTCTGGCTGGAGCTGGCGCTGGCCAGCCCGGTGGTGCTGTGGGCGGCATTCCCGTTCTTCCACCGCGGCTGGGACTCGGTGCTCAACCGCAGCCCCAATATGTGGACGCTGATTTCGCTCGGCGTCGGTGCCGCCTATCTCTACAGCGTCGTCGCCACGCTGTTTCCGGGCCTCTTTCCGCACCAGTTCCGCGGCCATGACGACACCGTGCCGGTCTATTTCGAGGCGGCGGCGGTAATCGTCGCGCTGGTGTTCCTCGGCCAGGTGCTGGAATTGCGTGCCCGCGAGAAAACCGGTTCGGCGATCCGTGCGCTGCTCGACCTGGCGCCGAAGACGGCGCGGCTGATCGGCGCGGACGGTTCCGAAAACGACGTGCCGCTCGATACGGTCAAGGCCGGCGACCGCCTGCGCATCCGCCCCGGTGAGGCCGTGCCGGTCGACGGCATTGTGCTCGAAGGACGCTCTTCCATCGATGAATCGATGATCACAGGCGAGCCGCTGCCGGTCGAAAAGACCGAAGGCGACAACCTCACCGGCGGCACGCTCAACAAGAACGGCTCGCTGATCATGCGCGCCGAAAAGATTGGCGCCGAGACGACGCTGGCGCGCATCGTCGAGCTGGTCGCCAAGGCGCAGCGTTCGCGCGCGCCGATTCAGGGGTTGGCCGACCGCGTCTCGTTCTACTTCGTCCCGGCCGTCGTTCTGGTCGCGATCATTGCGTTCGTCGCCTGGGCGATCGTCGGACCGGAACCCAGCCTGGTGTTTGCCATCGTCTCGGCGGTCTCGGTGCTGATCATCGCCTGTCCGTGCGCGCTCGGCCTTGCCACGCCAATGTCGATCATGACCGCCACCGGGCGCGGCGCGCATGCCGGCGTGCTGATCAAGGAAGCGGCGGCGCTCGAGCGCTTCGCCTCGGTCGATACGCTGATCGTCGACAAGACGGGAACGCTGACCGAAGGCCGGCCGCGACTGACCGATGTCGTTGCCGTCGAAGGCATGGCGCAGGACGAGCTGCTGGCGCTCGCCGCCGGTCTCGAAAAAGGCTCGGAGCATCCGCTGGCCGAGGCGATCGTCGACGGCGCCCGCGAACGCGGCGTGAATATCCCGGATGCCGGCGGTTTCGAGGCCGTCACCGGCAAGGGTGTTTCCGGCACGGTTTCGGGACAGAAGGTGGCGCTCGGAAATGCTGCGATGATGGCCGATCTCGGCATCGACAGCACATCGGTCCAGGCCAGCGCCGAGGCGCTGCAGGCCGACGGCAAGACCGCGATGTTCGTTGCTGTCGGCAACCGGCTCGCCGGCCTCGTCGCCGTTGCCGACCCGATCAAGGCGACCACCGCCGAGGCGATCAAGGCGCTGCATGACAGCGGGCTGAAGATCGTCATGGCGACCGGCGACAACGAGCGCACCGCCAAGGCCATCGCAGCCAAGCTCGGCATCGACGCGGTGCGTGCCGGACTTTTGCCCGAACAGAAGAACGCGCTGGTCGAGGAATTGCGTGCCGGCGGTGCCGGCGTCGCCATGGCCGGCGACGGCGTCAACGATGCGCCCGCACTCGCCGCCGCCGATGTCGGCATCGCCATGGGCACCGGCGCCGATGTCGCGGTCGAGAGTGCAGGGATCACGCTGGTCAAGGGCGATCTCAACGGCATCGTCCGAGCCCGCACGCTTGCCCAGGGCACGATCCGCAACATCCGCCAGAACCTGTTTTTCGCTTTCCTCTACAACGTGCTTGGCGTGCCGGTCGCCGCCGGCGTGCTCTATCCGCTCACCGGCACGCTGTTGTCGCCGATGATTGCGGCGGCGGCGATGAGCCTATCGTCGGTTTCGGTGATCTCCAACGCGTTGCGGCTCAGGACGTTGAAACTTTGAGTCGACTGCCCAGATAGACCCTGTTCAAAAAAGGAGACGATGAATGACCTTAGCCAAGAAGATCGTGCTGCTGATGATGGCGGCGGGAATGCTGCTTGCCGTTTTCCTCGAAAGCGTTCCGGCGCAAGCCGAGGAGATGAAACACGACATGGGCGCAATGGGCGCGCAGGGCCCTTCGACCGACGGCTACAAGGCGGCGATGGACAAGATGCACGCCGACATGATGGCAATCGAATATTCCGGCAATGCCGACGTCGATTTCGCTCGCGGCATGATCCCGCATCACCAGGCGGCCATCGACATGGCCAAGGTTGAGCTCGCCAATGGCAAGGATCCGGAAATCCGCAAGCTGGCCGAAGCAGTGATCGCCGCGCAGCAGGCCGAAATCAAGCAGATGCAGGACTGGCTTGCCGCCCATCCGGTGAAGTAGGCGTCACGCTGTCGGGGAATCCGGGCGAGAGGCTTCACCTGGATTTCTGCTTCACCTGGATTTCCCTTGGCGGCTATGGTGCTATCCGGGCCTCGGACTGGAGCATGCCATGCCGTCGACGATAAGAACGACCACCCTGCCCTGCGGCGAAGCCGTGCCGGTGCTCGGCCAGGGCACCTGGAATATGGGCGAAGACGGCCGCCGCCGTGGCGACGAGGCCAATGCCCTGAAGCTCGGGCTGGATCTCGGCATGACGCTGATCGACACCGCCGAAATGTATGCCAGCGGCGGTGCCGAGGAGGTGGTGGCGGAGGCCCTCGCCGGTCGCCGCGACGAGGTTTTCCTGGTCTCCAAAGTGCTGCCGTTCAATGCCTCGCGCGCCGGCGTGAAACGGGCATGCGAGAACAGCCTGAGGCATCTCGCCACCGACCGCATCGATCTTTATCTGCTGCATTGGCCGGGCAGTGTGCCTTTGATGGAAACGGTAGAGGCGTTCGAAGCGTTGAAGGCGGCCGGCAAGATCCGCCATTGGGGCGTCAGCAATTTCGATACCGATGAGATGGAAGAGCTGGTTCGGTTGCCGGCCGGCGGCAACGTCCAGACCAACCAGGTGCTCTACAATCTGTCGCAGCGCGGCGTCGAGTTCGACCTCGCCCCGTGGAGCCGGCAACGCGGCATGCCGCTGATGGCCTATTCGCCGGTCGATCAGGGGGTATTGGCGCGCAACGCCAGGTTAGATGCCATCGCCGCCCGCCACAGTGCGACGCCGGCGCAGATCGCTCTTGCCTGGGTGATGGCGCAGGACGGGGTGATTGCCATTCCGAAGGCCAGCCGCCCGGAGCATATCCGGCAGAATGTCGCGGCGTTGGAGATCGAGCTCACGAGCGAAGATTTCGCCGAAATTGACCACGCCTTCCCACCACCGAGGCGGAAGTCCGGCTTGGCGATGATTTGAGGGGTGGGGCGGAAGGCAAGCCAAAGCAGCGTTCCGTCACACCCCCCTCTGTCCTGCCGGACAGTCCGGCAGGACAGAGGGGGGGTGCCGTAGAGCGCTATCGGACGAGCACTACTTCCCAGCCATCCCCTTCAGCCGGTACAGCGCCTCCAGCGCTTCCCTGGGCGTCGTCTCGTCGGGATTGATCTCCGCTAGCGCCAAACCCAGCCCATCACTCTTCGCCGGCTTCGACGCTTCCCGCTTCGCCGCCACGGAAAACAGCGGCAGGTCGTCGACCAGACGGTTGGCCTTGCCCGAGACCTCGCCGGCTTCAAGCTGGTGCAGCACTTCCTTGGCCCGGCCGACGACGGCCTCTGGCAGGCCGGCCAGCCGCGCTACCTGGACGCCGTAGGAACGGTCGGCCGCACCCTTGCCGACCTCGTGCAGGAAGACCACGTCGCCCTCCCATTCCTTGACCCGCATGGTGACGTTGGAGAGCCGCGGCAGTTTTCCGGCCAGCGCCGTCATCTCGTGGAAATGCGTGGCGAAGATCGCCCGGCAGCGGTTCTTCTCGTGCAGATATTCGACCGCCGCCCAGGCGATCGACAGGCCGTCGAAAGTGGCGGTGCCGCGGCCGATCTCGTCGAGGATGACCAGTGCGCGCTCGCCGGCCTGGTTGAGGATCGCCGCCGTCTCGACCATCTCGACCATGAAGGTGGAGCGGCCGCGCGCCAGATCGTCGGAGGCGCCGACCCGCGAAAACAGCCGGTCGACGACGCCGATATGGGCTGATGCCG
The DNA here is from genome assembly GCF_040319695.1 of Mesorhizobium sp. M0898. Classification (NCBI taxonomy): domain Bacteria; kingdom Pseudomonadati; phylum Pseudomonadota; class Alphaproteobacteria; order Hyphomicrobiales; family Phyllobacteriaceae; genus Mesorhizobium; species Mesorhizobium sp. M0898. The sequence goes on from NZ_JAMYOE010000004.1 coordinate 57,624, forward strand.
CAGGCACGAAGGAGCCGGTCTGGGCGAGGATGGCGATCAGCGCGTTTTGCCTGAGGAAGGTCGATTTGCCGCCCATATTGGGGCCGGTCAGCAGCCAGATCGCGCCGGCCTTGGCATCGCCTTGCGGCGACAGGTCGCAATCATTGGCGACGAACGGACCTTCGCCGGAACGCCGCAGCGCCTGTTCGACCACCGGGTGGCGTCCGCCCGCAATCTCGAAGGCAAGGCTCGCATCGACCAGCGGCCGGCACCAGGCCTCGCTCTCGGAAAGCAAGGCAAGTGCGGCCGAAACGTCGAGCACGGCGAGCGCTTCGGCACCGGCACGGATCGTGTCGGCCTGGCCGACCACTTCCGCCGTCAGCGCCTCGAAAGCGGCAAGCTCGATCGCCAGCGCCCGGTCGGCGGCGTTGGCGATCTTGGTTTCCAGTTCGGCGAGTTCCGTGGTGGTGAAGCGCATGGCGTTGGCCATGGTCTGGCGATGGATGAAGCGCGCCTTGGCGCCGTCGCTGCCGGTCATCAGCGCATGATGATTGGCGGTGACCTCGATATAGTAGCCGAGCACATTGTTGTGCCTGATCTTCAGCGAGCGGATGCCGGTCTCGTCGATCAGCGAGCGCTCCAGCCCGGCGATCACCTTTCGTGACTCGTCGCGCAGCGCCCGCATCTCGTCGAGTTCGGCATGGTAGCCGGAACGGACAAAGCCGCCGTCGCGCTTGAGCAAAGGCAGCTCGTCGCTGAGCGCCTGCGCCAGATGCGTCGCCAGTTCATTGGGCAGCGCCTTGATAGCTCCCAACGCCGCGGCCAGTTCGCCCGGCAAGGCGGTTTGGCCGAACAGTTCGGCGATGGCGCCGGCCGCTTCGAAACCGGCGCGCAGCGCGCCGAGGTCGCGCGGGCCGCTGCGGTTGAGCGCCAGCCTGGACAGCGCGCGCGGCATGTCGGCAACGCTCTTCAGGCTTGCCCGCACCGCCTGGCAAAGGCGCGTTTCGGAGCGGAAGAACGACACCGAGTCCAGCCTTGCAGCGATTGCCGCCGGATCGGTCAGCGGCGCCATCAGCCGGTCGGCGAGCAGCCTTGCACCGCCGCCGGTCACCGTGCGGTCGATCGCCTTGAACAGCGATCCGTCGCGGCTGCCGGACAGCGTGCGCAGCAGCTCCAGATTGGCGCGCGTCGCCGGGTCGATGAACAGCGTCGAACCCTGCTCCTCGCGCTGCGGCCGCGACAGCGGCGGCCGCTCGGCCTTCTGCGTCTTCTCGACATAGGCGATGACGCCTGAGATCGCCGACAGTTCGGCGCGCGAAAACGTGCCGAAACTGTCCGGCGTTGCCACCTCGAAGAAGCGGGCGATGCGGCCGGCGGCCGAAGCCGAATCGAACAGCGACGGCGGCTGCGGGCTGGCGACGCGGCCGAGCACGTCGAACACCGGTTTCAGCTCCGGGTCGTAAAACACCGGCTCGGCGACGATCAGCTCGCGCGGATCGACGCGGAAGACGTCGGCGAGCAGCCGGTCGGCGGTGGTCTCGGCGACGCGGAAGACACCGGTCGAGATCTCGATCCAGGCCAAGGCGAAACTTCCTTGGTTCCCTGTCGCGCTGCCGCGCTCCCCGCCTCTTGTATCGCTGCTGCCGCCCTTGACCCGTCCCAGCGCCATCAGAAAACTCGATTCCGACGGCGCCAGCAACTTGTCCTCGGTGATGGTGCCTGGGGTGACCAGCCGCACCACGTCGCGGCGCACCACCGATTTGCCGCCGCGCTTCTTCGCCTCGGCCGGATCCTCGATCTGCTCGCAGACGGCGACGCGGAACCCCTGGCCGATCAGCTTCTGCAGATAATCGTCGGCGGCATGCACCGGCACGCCGCACATCGGGATGTCGAGCCCCTGATGCTTGCCGCGCTTGGTCAGCACGATGCCGAGCGCCCGGCTTGCCTTCTCGGCGTCGTCGAAGAACAGCTCGTAGAAATCGCCCATGCGGTAGAACAGCAGCGAATCCGGGTTCGCCGCCTTGATCTCGATATACTGCTCCATCATCGGCGTCGCCGGCGCGAAGGCCGGCGTGGCGTTGTCGCTTCGAATGGGCGTCTCGTCGTTCAAGAAGCTGCTTCCAAAATTTTGCAAGCCATGCTTGGCGGTTTACAGCGGCGAAGTGTAGCCTTAATCCCGAACCTTCCACAAAAGAAAGCATGCGCACCCATCTCAAGCGGTGCCGTACGGGCGAGGAAACCGAAAGTACCATGGCCAAGAAAACCGAAAGCAACGGGCCCTCCGTCAGCGCCCAGGAGGCATTGGAATTCCATGCTATGGGCCGCCCCGGCAAGCTGGAGATCGTAGCCACAAAACCAATGGCGACGCAGCGCGATCTCAGCCTTGCCTATTCGCCGGGCGTCGCTGTGCCGGTTCTCGCCATCGCCGAGGACCCGAGCCGCGCCTTCGACTACACGGTTCGCGGCAACATGGTCGCCGTCATCTCCAACGGCACCGCCATCCTCGGCCTCGGCAATCTCGGCGCGCTGGCCTCGAAGCCGGTAATGGAAGGCAAGGCGGTGCTGTTCAAGCGCTTCGCCGATGTCGATTCCATCGACCTCGAGGTCGATACCGAGGATGCCGACGAATTCATCAACTGCGTGCGCTTTCTCGGCCCCTCCTTCGGCGGCATCAACCTCGAGGACATCAAGGCGCCGGAGTGCTTCATCATCGAGCAGCGGCTGCGCGAGCTGATGGACATCCCGGTCTTCCATGACGACCAGCACGGCACCGCCATCATCTCGGCCGCCGGCCTGATCAACGCGCTGGAAATCACCGGCCGCGACATGAAGACCACGAAAATGGTCTGCAACGGCGCCGGTGCTGCCGGCATCGCCTGCATCGAATTGATGAAGGCGATGGGCTTTGCGCCTGAGAATATCATCCTTTGCGACACCAAGGGCGTCGTCTTCCAGGGCCGCACCGAAGGCATGAACCAGTGGAAATCGGCGCACGCCGTGAAAACCGGCGCGCGCTCGCTGGCCGAGGCGCTGGACGGCGCCGACGTGTTCCTCGGCCTCTCGGCCAAAGGCACGCTGACCACCAAAATGGTGCAGTCGATGGCCAAGAACCCGATCATCTTCGCTATGGCCAATCCCGACCCCGAGATCACGCCGGAGGAAGTCGCCGAGATCCGCACCGACGCCATCATGGCGACGGGACGGTCCGACTATCCCAACCAGGTCAACAATGTGCTTGGCTTCCCCTACATCTTCCGCGGCGCGCTGGATGTGCGGGCGACCACCATCAACGACGACATGAAGATCGCCGCGGCCAAAGCGCTCGCCGAACTGGCGCGCCAGGACGTGCCCGACGACGTCGCCGCCGCCTATCAGGGCATGCGGCCGAAATTCGGCCCCAACTACATCATCCCGGTGCCGTTCGACCCGCGCCTGATCTCGGCCATTCCGATTGCGGTGGCCAAAGCGGCGATGGACTCCGGCGTCGCGCGCAAGCCGATCCTCGATCTCGACCGCTACGCGCAGGAGCTTTCCGCCCGCCGCGACCCGATCGCATCGACGCTGCAGCGCATCTACGACCGGGTGCGCCGCCAGCCCAAGCGCATCGTCTTTGCCGAGGGCGAGGAGGAGCAGGTGATGCGCGCCGCCGTCTCCTATGTGAACCAGCGACTCGGCACCGCCATCCTGCTCGGCCGCGACGACATCATCAAGGAAAACGCCAGGAACGCCGGCATCGACCTCGGCAAGCAAGGCATCGAGATCATCAATGCGCGGCTGTCGCGGCGCAACTCCGTCTACACCGACTATCTCTACGAGCGCATGCAGCGCAAAGGCTTCCTGTTCCGCGACTGCCAGCGGCTGATCAACAACGACCGCAACCATTTCGCCGCCTGCATGGTGGCGCTGGGCGATGCCGACGGCATCGTCACCGGCGTTACCCGTAACTATTCGACGGCGCTCGACGACATCCGCCGCGTCATCGACGCAAGGCCCGGCCATTGCGTCATCGGCGTGTCGATCGTGCTCGCGCGGGGTCGCACCGTCCTCGTTGCCGACACCGCGGTGCACGACATGCCGGATGCCGTCGAGATCGCCGACATCGCCGAGGAGGCCGCCGGTTTCGCCCGCCGCATGGGCTACGAGCCGAGGCTCGCCATGCTCGCCTATTCAACCTTCGGCCATCCGCAGGGCGAGCGCTCCGAGCGCGTCCAGGAAGCGGTGCGCATCCTCGACAAGCGCCGCGTCGATTTCGAGTATGACGGCGAGATGGCCGCTGACGTGGCGCTCAACGCCCGCGCCATGGCGCAGTACCCGTTCATCAGGCTGACCGGCCCGGCCAACGTGCTGGTCATGCCGGCCTTCCACTCGGCCTCGATCTCGACCAAGATGCTGCAGGAGCTCGGCGGCTCGACCGTCATCGGCCCGCTGCTGGTCGGCCTGAACAAGCCGGTCCAGATCGTCTCGCTCAATGCCAAGGATTCGGACATCGTCAACATGGCAGCGATTGCGGCGTATAGCGCAGGAGCTTGACGAGCGGGGGCAGCAGCAGCGCCTCTCCCTTCTCCCCCTGTGGGAGAAGGTGGCCGAGCGAAGCTCGGTCGGATGAGCGGTGTTCCAGCTTGGCACCGGCAGCACTCCGTCCAGCACCCCTCAACCGTCTCGGCGCTGCGCGCCGATCCACCTTCTCCCACAGGGGGAGAAGGAAGAGATGCCGCTACAGCAGCCCCGCCTGCTCGGCCTCTCTGCGCAAATTCTGGCGTGGCCTTGGGCCGATCTGCTGGATGACCAGCCCGGCCGCTAGCGAGCCGAGATCGCCGCAATCCTTGAGGCTGCGGCCTTGCGTGTAGCCGTAGAGGAAGCCGGCGGCATAGAGGTCGCCGGCGCCTGTCGTGTCGACCAGCTCGCGGATCCTGGTCGCATTGATGGTCACGGTCTCGTCGCCGCGCACGATCACCGAGCCCTTTTCCGAGCGGGTGACGGCGGCGATCTTGCAGTCCCTGCGGATCCGCGCCAGCGCCTCGTCGAATGAAGCGGTCTGGTAGAGCGACTTGATCTCGTGGCTGTTGGCAAAGACGATATCGACGGTGCCGGAGCGCATCAGATCGAGGAATTCGTCGCGGTAGCGATCGACGCAGAACGAGTCCGACAATGTCATCGACACTTCGCGCCCGGCGGCGTGGGCGAGCTTAGCCGTCTGCCTGATCGCCTCCTTGGCGCGCGGCGGGTCCCACAGATAGCCCTCGAAATAGGTGACGGCCGCGCCCGACGCCTTGTCGGCCTCGACGTCCTCCGGGCCGAGCTCGACGCAGGCGCCGAGATAGGTGTTCATCGAGCGCTCGCCGTCCGGCGTGACGAAGATCATCGAGCGCGCTGTCGGCGGTTCGCCGTTAAGCGGCCTGGTGTCGAAGGCGACACCCTGGGCATGGATGTCATGCGCGTAGATTTCGCCGAGCGCGTCGTTGGAGACCTTGCCGAAGAAAGCGGCGCGACCGCCGAAGGAGGCGACGCCCGCCGCCGTGTTGCCGGCGCTGCCGCCCGAGGCTTCAATGGCCGGGCCCATGCGGCTGTAGAGCAGTTCGGCGCGCCTCGTGTCGATCAAATTCATCGCGCCCTTGATGATGCCGTTGGTCTCCAGGAACGCCTCGTCGCACTGGGCGATGATGTCGACGATGGCATTCCCGATACAAAGCACGTCATAGTCCGGCATCAATTCATGTCTCCGCCAAAAAACCCACCGGCTTTCTGCCACGCCGGGCGCGGGCGGGTCTAGCGGTTTGATGCGGCTTTGCCTAGGCCGCGAGTTATAAATCCGGGCAGAGCGCATGCTTCGTATCGCGCGGTTTGCGCTTGTCTCGCGACCTGTCTCCGCCTATCCCGAAATATCGCCCATGGCCTCGTTTGACATGGAATTGGAAACGCCGTGATCCTCGACGCCGCCCGTGCCGCCTTGAGCCGGCTGTTCTCGCCCGAATTCCGTTCCGTGTTCCTGAAGACGCTGGGGCTGACCTTGCTGGCGCTGGCGGCGCTTTGGTTCGGGATCAAGAGCCTGTTCGAATTGCTGGCCTGGCCGTGGATCGATGCATGGCTGCCCGCCCCACCCTCCTGGGCCGGGTGGCTGGGCGCCGTCGTCGCCGGCGTCGGCCTTGCGCTGGGCTTGGCGCTGCTCATCGCGCCGGTGACGGCGATCATCGCCGGCCTGTTCCTCGACGACGTCGCCGAAGTGGTCGAGCGCACCGATTATCCAAACGACCCGCCCGGCCGCGCCGTGCCGGCGTTGCGCTCGCTGGTGCTGGCGATCCGGTTTTTCGGCGTCGTCATCCTCGGCAACATCGTCGCCCTGCTGCTTCTGCTGGTGCCGGGCATCAACATCGCCGCCTTTTTCGTCGTCAACGGCTATCTGCTCGGGCGCGAGTTCTTCGAGTTCGCCGCCATGCGCTTTCGCCCGGAGGCCGAGGCACGGGCGTTGCGCAGAAAGCACTCGATCACCGTGTTCCTGGCCGGGCTGGTGGTCGCCGCTTTCCTCGCCGTGCCGCTGCTCAACCTTCTGACGCCACTGTTCGCCGCCGCCATGATGGTGCATCTGCACAAGGCGATCTCGGCACGGGAAGGGAGCTAGCGCAGCAGAAAGCCGCGCCCCAGTTCATCATCGTCCTCGACTATGAATTCGGCTCGGCCTGAGTAATAGGCGCGGCCGCCGACGCGGGCGATGATGGCGTCATGCGGCCCGGCTGTGGCCGTGCGTACGACCGCGCCGGAAAAGCGCGAGCCGGCAATGCTCTCGAACAGCCGCGTCCGGCCAATTTCGATCTGCCCCTTGGCGTGCATGGCCGCCAGCCGCGCGGTGACGCCGGAGCCGGTCGGCGAACGGTCGACCTCGGCCTCGGCGAAAACGCAGATGTTTTTGGTCGGCGTATCGGAGAACGCATCCTGTCCGTCGGTCAGGATTGTGCCGTAGAGAAAGGCGAGATCGGCATGGTCGGGATGCGACAGCGGCAATTCGGCCTTGAGCTTATTGGTCAGCGCGGTCGCCGCATCGACGAAATCGCGCACGCGGTTCCTGCCAAATTCCAGCCCGAACTGGCGGCAGTCGGCCACTGCATAGAAGGCGCCGCCATAGGCGATGTCGAAGCCGACCGGACCATAGCCCGGCAGCTCGATCCGCTGGTCGCCGACGAACAGAAACGCCGGCACGCTTTCGAAGGACACCGCGCCGGCCTTGCCATCCCTTACCTCGACTGCAGTCGAAATCAGCCCGCATGGCGCCTCGATATTGACGGTCGTCAGCGGCTCGCGTGGCGCCACCAGCCGCTCGTCGACGGCGTAGCGGCCGAGCGCGACGATGGCGTGGCCGCACATCGTCGAATAGCCGTCATTGTGCATGAACAGCACCGCGAGGTCGGCGCCTGGCAGGTCGGGCTCCACCAGCAGCGCGCCATACATGTTGTAATGGCCGCGCGGCTCGAACATCAGGATCTTTCTGAGATGATCGAGATGGTCGCGCACATAGGCACGCTTTTCGAGGATCGTGCCCTTGGGAATATCGGGGTAGCCGCCGGTGACGATCCGCAGCGGCTCGCCGCCGGTGTGCATGTCCACGACCGTGAGGGTCATTTGCCGGGCCCGACCTAGGCGGAAGGTTTGGCAAACAGCGCCTGCAGCTTGCCGAACGGCATGGCGGCGCGGGTGAAGCCGAAGGTGCCATCCTGCTGGATCTCGCGCGCCGCGGTCTCCAGCATGCCGAAGGCGAAATTGGTCAGCCACGGACCGAGCGAGACGCGCTTTACCCCCGCCATGGCCAGGTCGGCGATGGTGAAGCCGGGCCTGGCCATGACGTTGACCGGCTTGGTCAGCGCCGAGCAGACGGTTCGCACCATCTCGATGTCGTCCAGCCCCGGTGCATAGAGCACGTCGGCGCCGGCCTTCTCGAAGGCCTGCAGCCGCTTGATCGTATCGTCGAGGTCGGGCTTGCCCCACAGGAAATTCTCGGCTCGCGCGGTGAAAACGAAATCGCGTTTCAGTGCCCGTGCCGCTTCCGCCGCCGCCGCGACGCGCTCGACGGCATGCGCAAAATCATAGATCGGCTTGTCGGGCTCACCGGTATGGTCCTCGATCGAGCAGCCGGCGAGGCCAGCCGCCTCGGCGGCGAAGATGGTCTCGCCGGCACTTGTTGCGCTGTCGCCCTTGCCCTTTTCGAGATCGGCCGAAACCGGCAGCCCGGTCGCCGCCGAGACTTCACGGCAATGATGGATCATCGCCTCGAACGTCACCGCGCCATCGGGCAGGCCGCGCGAAAAGGCAAAGCCGGCGCTGGTCGTGGCCAGCGCCTTGAAGCCGAACGACGCCAAAAGCTTGGTCGTGCCGACGTCCCAGGAATTGGCCATGACGAAGATCGAGGCATGCAGGTCGCGAAAAATCTTGCCCTTGTCCATGGATGCTCCCCTCCAGTGCAGAATGTGAGGCAAATTCTAGCCCGGCGGCAGGCGCCGGGCAAACAAATGCGGTTGGCTCAGAAGCGTTTGGCGTTGTCATCTGCCAATCGATCCAGCGCGTCGGAATCCTTGACATAGCGCGAAGCATTTTTGTCCCAATGATAGGTGACGGAGATGTCGCGCGAAGACGCCTCTGGCGGCGGCTGGCCGTCGCAGCTTTCTTCTCCCGGCAGCGTCGCGTCGGTCACCGTGACCTTGATGGCTGCATAGGGCTGGCCGTCGGCGATCACCTGGAACGCCGCATTCTGTGTCCTCCTATGAGTGCAGAGGTTTTCGTCGAATGTATAGATCATGTCGATCAGCTCGAAGCTGTCGTTGCGGACCATGACCAGCGGCGTGATCCCATAGCCCTGGCTCGAATTGAAATGCATGCTCATGCTGATGATGGCGTCATCGCCGGGCCCGATCGACAGCTTGCCCGGATCGCGAAAGTAGGTGCTGCGGTCGACGGCAACATTGACCGCGTCGAGCAAGGCCGGCTTGCCGGTGATGTCGTAGAGTGCCAGCACGGCATAACCCTCGGCGCTGTCAGGCGAGTCGCCGAGGTCGAGCAGCATCGCCAGCCGGTCCTTGCCGCCGGTCTTGATGTCGAGCACGTCACCGCTGGAAAGACCCGACGTCGCCGGCGGCGAGCCGTCGTAGTCCGGTCCAGCGATGTGGCGCATCTCGATCGGCATCGAACCTCGGAAAAAGCCGTCCTTGTCCGCCGCCAGATCGGGAATGACCATCCTGGCGAGATCGAGATAGGTGACATCGCCGTGGCCGGGGACGGCGCTGCCGAGCTCCGGGAAACTGACGGCCTCCGCGCTGGCCGTCGTCCAAAGACAGGGCAGCAGCAGGCAGGCAAAGATGAAACGAAGCAGGGAGAAGGTCATGCGCGCGCGCTCGTTATCTCGGGCGCGCGCAAGCTAGAGCATTTTGCGACCAAGAGGAAACACTTGGCGTTGCCTCACTATGTTGGCTTGGCTTGGCTCGCCAGGGTCTGCTGGAAAACCGGCACCAGCTGATCCATGGCGGCTGCGAGCCACGCGCCGAGTTCGTCGGGCAGAGTGTCGTGGATCCAGACCAGGCGGCTCCGGCCCTCGCCCTCGGCAAAGACCTGCATGGAGGTATTATCGTGGGTGACCTCATCGCCGAGCCATCCCCACACGATTCGCCGGCTCTGCTCGTCGCGGGCGATGAGCCGCTCTCGCACGATCTTGCCGTCGGCGAAAGTAAGGGCCCGTACGTCGCCCTCATCCACCCGGCAGTCGACGAAAACGCCTGGGGCTATCCGTTGGGCGCCGCCGGCGAAGTCGCCCACCGCGCCGCCGCATCGTCGATACGGCGACCGCGCTGTTTTCTCTGGAGGGGGTCCGTGCCGTCGGCATCGACCGCATCATCGCCGAGGCCGGCGTTGCCAAGGCGACGTTCTATCATCACTTCGCGGCCAAGGACGATCTCGTCCGCGCCTATATCGAGGAGCTCAGCAAGGGAGGACGGGCGGCAATCGCGAGCCTTGGCCGGCGGCCACCTCGCCAGATGATCCCCGCCATATTCGATCTCATCGCCGACGCGGCGGATCAGCCGGGCTACCGCGGCTGCCCGTTCCAGAATGCCGCGGCCGAATACCCCGACCCGAGGAGCCCGGTTCGCCAGGCAATCGATAAGCATCGTCACTGGAAGTGGGGCACCCTCAGGGACTTGCTGATCGCTGACGCAAATCGCGATCCGGACCGCACCGCAGACGCGCTAACGGTGGCGGCGGACGGTCTCCTTGTCGTCAGTCATCTCGACAGGCCGGCCAATCTGCGCAGTCTCATACGCGACACCGTCGACCGAGTACTTGGAGGCCCGCGCCCGGTCTGAGACCGGGGGCGCGTGCAGCCTGCGCATAGGCGATCAGTGGATCGGCACCAGCCCGGCCAGTTCACGCATGTCGTCGAACAGGATGCCGCCGGCTCCGATCAGGCCGTCGCGGTCGGAAAGCGGGTCGCCGTGGTAGGAATAGACGCGCATGCCGGCGGCGATGCCGGCTGTCGTCCCGGCGACGCTGTCCTCGATGACGATGCAGTCGGCGGGCGCGAAGCCCATCGTCGCTGCCGCATGCAGGAAGAGGTCGGGGAACGGCTTGCCGCGCGAGACCATGGTCGAGCTGAACAGCGCATGCTCGAACAGCGGCAGCAGTCCGGTCTGGCCGAGCGTGATGTGCATTTTGGACACCCGTGCCGACGAGGCGACACAGGTGGCGATGCCGGCGGCGTGCACGGTTTCGATGAACTCGCGAACGAAGGGGATGGCCTCGACGCCATGCGCGAACAGGTCGGGCAGGCCGGCGTTCCAGCGCTCGACGAAATCGGCGCCGAGGCTGACGCCGGTCGCCTCGACTTCCTTCTGCACCGAGACCATGCTGCGGCCGGAGAAATTCTTGCGGCAATATTCGAAGCTGGCCGGAAAGCCGGCCGCGGTCAGCCACTCGGCGAGGCGCCGATTGGCCAGGTTCTCGGTATCGACCAGAACCCCGTCGCAATCGAAGATGACGAGCTTGGGTATTTTCATCAGGCCGTGCCGGTCGATCCGAAGCCGCCCGAGCCGCGCGTTGTGCCGCCAGCCAATGTGCGCTCCTCGACGGTCGCCTGCGTCACCGGGGCGAAGACGATCTGGGCGATCCGCATGCCCCGCGTCACCGCGAAATCCTCGTCGCCGAGATTGATCAGCAGCACCTTGACCTCGCCGCGATAGTCACTGTCGATGGTGCCCGGCGTGTTGAGGCAGGTGAGCCCGTGCTTGAAGGCGAGGCCCGAACGCGGCCGGACCTGGCCTTCGACGCCCTCCGGAATTTCCAGGACCAGCCCGGTCGGCACCAGCGCGCGCTTTCCCGGCAGGATCAAAAGCGGCCTGTCGTCCGGGACGGCGGCGCGCAGGTCCATGCCGGCGGCGCCCGAGCTTTCATAGGCCGGAAGCGGCAAGCCCTCGCCATGCGGCAGCCTGACGAAGCCGACAGCCGGACCGATGACGGAGGTGGGATAAAGTGCTGCGCGCATGAGGCTGATCCTATCGTCGCGAACGCCGGCTCAGTCAACTCGGCGGCAATGCTATCAACGGCTTTCTTTCAGTGCGGTTCCGCCTCAGCGCAGTTCCATCGGAACGACCGTGGTCTCCTTGATCTCCTCCATGACGAAGGAGGCCGAAACGTCGGATAGTGCCACCTTGGCGATCAGCCGTTGATAGAGCCGGTCATACGCCTTCACATCGGCGACGCGGGCGCGCAGGACATAGTCGAGATCGCCGGACATGCGGTAAGCGCCGGTGATCTCGGCAAAGCCGGTCACCGCCGCCCGGAATCTTTGCAGCCAGTCGGGATCGTGGTTGGAGGTGCGGATCAGGATGAACACCGAAAGGCCGAGCCCAAGCTTGTCGGCATCGACCAGCGCCACCCGGCCGGTGATGACGCCGTCCTCCTCCAGCCGCTTCACCCGGCGCCAGCAGGCATTGCGCGACAGCGATATTCTTGCCGAGAGCTGGTCGACGGACAGCGTGCCGTCGCGTTGCAGCTCGGCCAGCAATCTCCGGTCTATTTCGTCTATTTCCGGCGCCATGTGGGATGTTTGTCCCAAAATTCAGCCTTTCACAAGGACAATTTGAGACCGATGAACCGAACACCCATGCCAGTATACTCATCGCCGGCTCTTCATGCCGGCAGGAGGGATCGACATGACCGCACGGCTCGCAAGACTTTTCACCTCTCACCCGGCCGCGGTCGGCGAGAGTTATTTCGGCCATATGGCTTTCGCCGCATGGTTCTCGTCGCGATTGTTCATGGCGGCCTTTGCCGCGCTCGTTCATGCTTTCTTGCCGTTTCTGTTCGAGACCACGGCAAGCGGCATCATCCGTGAGCTCTATGAGCGGACGCACAACAGAGGACGGTAAGCCGCAGAGGTACCGAGCGCAGCGAGGCCGCTGGACAGCGCCGACCCTCAACAGGCCCCGCAGCGCAATCCCGATCAAGCGCCGCCATCGTCGAATGCCGAGCCAGGCTTGTATCCACGCGCCAATCCGCCATTTTGAGGATCGCGGCGCGATAGCCCGGAGCATTCACCATGGATATCGTCTTTTCCTCGACCACCAAACTGGCCGCGGCCATCCGCGACCGTACGGTTTCCGCAATAGAGGTGCTGGACGAGCATCTGGCGCAGATCGACAGGCACAATAAGGCGGTCAATGCCGTCGTAACCCTCGATCGGGACGGTGCGCGGCAACGCGCCGTCAAAGCCGACGACGCGCAGGCGCGCGGCGAGGCTCTTGGGCCGCTGCATGGCGTGCCGTTCACACTGAAAGACACGCATGAAACCGCCGGCATGAGAACCACCGTCGGCTTCCCGGCCTTCGCCGACTATGCTCCGAGGGCAGACAGTCCGGTCGTTGCCCGGCTGAAGGCGGCAGGCGGCGTGCTGGTGGGCAAGACGAACGTGGCGACGATGCTCGGTGACTGGCAGTCTGACAATCCACTGTTCGGCCGCACCGGCAACCCCTGGAACCTCCAGCGCACCGCCGGCGGCTCCAGCGGCGGTGCGGCGGCGGCGCTCGGCACTGGTATGACGCCGTTCGAGGTCGGCACCGACATGCAGGATTCGATCCGGCTGCCGGCCGCCTTTTGTGGCGTCTACGGCCTCAAGCCGACCGAGCACCGCGTCTCGCTCGCCGGCGCCTTCCCCGACCCGGGCGGGGCGCCGCGCAGCGTGCGGCTGATGTCCTGCCTCGGACCGCTGGCGCGCAGCGTCGAGGACCTGGCACTGATCTACGGCCTCATTGCCGGGCCGGATGGAAGCGATACCGACCTTGCGCCGGTACCGGTCGAAACCATGCCGGAGCTGGATCTCAGAAATTTGCGCATTGCCGTCGCGCCGTCCTTTCCGGGCTTTCCGGTGGCCGGCGAGATCAGCGCGGCGGTCGAAAGTCTGGCAAAGGAGCTTCAGTCGGCAGGCGCCATCGTCGAGGATGCCAAATTGCCGGAGCTCGACCTGCACGACGACCTAGCACAAGGCGGTGCGCTGATCGGCATGATGCTGGAGGCGGCCCAGCCCAAACCACCGGAGAAGCCGACGCCGGTCTCGCGCTGGTTCGAGGCGCTCGCCCGCCGCGACAGCTCCATCCTGGCGTGGGAACGGTTCTTCGACGGCTGCGACGCCTTGCTGTGCCCGGTCGCCATGGCCACCGCCTTCCCGCATTGCGAGCCGGGAACGCCGATCGAGGTCGACGGCAAGACGCAAAGCTACTTGATGCTGCCGGCCTATGGCGCGGTATTCAACTACAGCGGCCATCCGGCACTGTCGCTGCCCTGCGGACAAGATCGCGACGGCCTGCCCATCGGACTACAGCTTGTCGGCAAACGCTGGTCGGAGCGGCGCCTGCTCGGAATCGCCAGGGCAATCGAGCCGCTGGCCGGCGGCTTTCGCCGCCCGCCCGGCTATTGAGTAAACCGCGCCAGTCCGTAGGGATCAAGCAGCGGATCGCGCTCGCCGTCGAGGATTTCGCGGGCGGCGAACAGGGCGACGGCCGGCGCCAGCGTGATGCCGGAATGCATAACGGCGACATAGACGCCGCTCGTGCCTTCGGCGCGGCCTATGATCGGAAAGCCATCGACCGGCGTGGGCCGATAGCCAATGGTGTGGAAATCGAGTTCCAGCCCATCCGCGCCGCGCAGCATCGCCTTCATCGCCGCAAACAGCTCGCGGGCGGTGGCCGGGGCATCCATGCCGGGATCGGCGCCACCGAAATCCGAGCCGGCGATGACGCGGCCTTCCGCCGTCTGGCGCATATGCAGGCGGTCGCCGATCACCAGGCCGTTGAGCAGCTTTTCGTAGGGGCGCGAATGCACGATCAGGCCGGGCGGCGTTTCGATCGGCAGTTCTATCCCGGCTGTGGCAGCGATTGCCGGGGAGCCGGCTCCGGCCGCGATCACCACCTCGTCGGCAGCAATCCGCCCGCCGGATGTATCGACGCCGGCAATCCTGCCGTTGGCTTGCACCAGAGCGGTGACGGTCGTCCCGGCTACAATTCGCGCGCCGCGCCGTTCGGCGTCGGCCAGCAGTGCTTGCGTGGCGGCGACCGGCTCGGCAACGCCTTCCTCGGCGACATAAAGGGCGAAATCGGGAAGCTCGGTCAGATTGGGCTCGATGCGGGCCGCTCCGGCAAGGTCGACACGCTCGATGCCGTAGCCCCATGCGGAGTGCTCGGCCGCATAGGCTTCGAGTTCGGGACGTGGCAGGTCCCAGCACAGGCCGCCGCACCATTGCAACGGGATGCCGGGCACCTCGTTCGCCAGTCGCGTCCATTCGGCCATCGATCGAGTCCGTAGTCGGAAGTAAGGCTGCGGATTACCCCAGCTGGCATTGATCCAGGCAAAGGAATTCGGTGTCGCGACGCCGCCGGCGCCGCTGCCGGCAACGACCGTCACCTTTGCTCCAGCCCTGGTCAGGTGCCAGGCGATGGAGGCGCCGATGATACCGGCGCCGATGACGATCACTTCTTTCGCAGCTGTCATGCTTCACTCCTCGTTCCAACGCCACCACTGCGATGCCATTGCCCGTGGGTTCTGCCAAGAGCGAGCCGTATCAAATGTGCCTCTTGACTTTAATACGTACGTACGTATTTTACCTGGCATGGCTAGACATTCACTTCGCGAAAAACTTCTCGACGCCGGTTTCAAAACCATCTGGAGCTCCGGCTATTCGGCCGCCGGCGTACGCGACATCGTCGCCGCGGCCGATGCCCGTCCGGGGTCCTTCACCAATCATTTTGCCTCCAAGGAGGCGTTCACCGGCGAGGTGCTGGACCGCTATTTCGCCTATGTGAGCGGTTTGGCGGAGCAGGCCCTTGCCCGGGACGGCACACCCCCGGTCGGGCGCTTGCGCCGCTATCTCGAAATCATCACGTCGAAGCTGGAGGCGCATGATTGGGCACGGGGCTGCATGATCGGCAATCTCAGCCTCGAGACGGCGGCTCACAGTGAGGCGCTGAGGCTGCAACTCGTCGCCATCTTCGAACGCTGGCGTAAGCCCTTTGCCGAATGCATTGCCGAAGGCCAGGCGGCTGGCGACATCACCGACGCGTTCGATGCCGAGGACCTCGCCGATTTCCTGTTGAGTTCCTGGCAAGGCGCGATGCTGCGCATGAAGGTGGAGCGCAGTCCCGAACCGCTCGAGCGTTTCAAGAACATCGTCTTCAAAACAGTCTTCGTAAAAAAGGAGCTGATCCGATGAACCCGAAACTCGAAAAGCAGCAATCCCGCACAATGGTGCCGCGCTCGCAAGTCGCGGTACTCGATTCCACCATCTCCTATGTCGAGGCAGGTACTGCCGGTCCGACGATGCTATTCCTGCACGGCAACCCGACGTCGTCCTACATCTGGCGCGACATCATCCCGCATGTGGCGCCGTTCGGCCGCTGCATTGCGCCCGACCTGATCGGCTATGGCCAATCCGGCAAGCCGGACATCGACTATCGCTTCTTCGACCACGTCCGCTATCTCGACGCCTTCATCGAGACGCTTGGCATCACCGACGTGGTGGTCGTCGCGCAGGACTGGGGCACCGCGCTCGCCTTCCATCTCGCGGCCCGGCGGCCGCAGCGGATCCTCGGCCTCGCCTTCATGGAATTCATCCGCCCCTTCGAGAGTTGGGACGATTTTCACCAGCGTCCGCAGGCGCGCGAATTGTTCAAGGCAATGCGCACGCCGGGCGTCGGTGAGAAGCTTGTCCTGGAAGACAACGTCTTCGTCGAAAAGGTGCTGCCGGCTGCGGTGCTGCGCACGATGAGCGATGAGGAAATGGCCTCCTACCGGGCACCGTTCCCGACGCCGCAATCACGCAAGCCGATCCTGCGGCTGCCGCGCGACCTGCCGATTGAAGGCCAGCCCGCCGATGTCGCTGCCATCAGCGAGCACGACCATCGGGCACTCCGGCTCTCCTCCTACCCGAAGCTGCTTTTCTCAGGCGATCCGGGGGCCCTCGTCTCGCCGCATGCGGCACGGGAATTCGCGGCCGGCCTGAAGAACTGCCGGTTGATCGATCTCGGACCCGGCGCGCATTATCTACAGGAGGACCATGCCGACAGGATCGGCGCCACAATTGCCGAGTGGATTCCGAAGGTGGCCTTCGAGAGCCGAGCGACCGAATCGGCCTGACGTCGGGACGTGAACCGGCGGCAGCCGGAGACGTCGACAGCTTAGCTCTGCCGGTGCCAAGCGATGGAGGCGCCAATGACGCCGGATCCAATGACGATGATGTTCTTGCTCACGGCCGTGTACCTTCAAACGCCCAGGACTTCTTGCCCTCATTGCCACCATGCTACAGACTTACCAAGGGCGATGCCGGGACCGCTCTCGAAGCGGGTCGATGACGATCGCCTCACTGGAAACGTTCAGCTCAATCACATGGGGGTCATTTGCGCCGCTGGATAAAAGGGCTGGTTTTTGCTGCAGCCGGAGCCGCCATTGTCTATGCCGTCTTCTTTGGCCCGCTGCCGTTCGTTCGATCTTGGTGGCAGGACGACAACTGGCTGGATCCTTTGCATAAACGCCATCGCATCGCTGACGGTTTGGTGCTGACCGGGGCGTTGGTTGGGAAATCGCGGGCAGAAGTTGTTGCCATGCTCGGCGAGCCGCCGAAGACGGACTATTTCGAGGACTGGAGTCTGGTTTATATTCTTGGTTCGGAAAGAGGATTTTTTTCGATCGACTCTGAACGGCTGGTTATGCGCCTGGATGACGTTGGCTCGGTCACGCAGGCGGCTATCGTCAGAGATTGAACCTGCTGCCGGGGTATCAGCGGTGTTTCCGTTCGACAGGCTGGAAAAGCGCTGCTAGAAGCCCGCGCCACAGACAGGATTCCATGAAATTGGCTGAAGACATCGAACAAGCGGTATCGCGCCGCCGCACTTTCGCGATCATTGCCCACCCCGACGCCGGCAAGACGACGCTCACCGAAAAACTGCTTTTGTTCGGCGGCGCCATCCAGCTTGCCGGCGAGGTCAAGGCCAAGAAGGACCGCATCCAGACCCGCTCGGACTGGATGAAGATCGAACGCGAGCGCGGCATTTCGGTGGTCACCTCGGTGATGACCTTCGAATACGAGGACACCGTCTTCAACCTGCTCGACACGCCCGGCCACGAGGATTTCGCCGACGACACCTATCGCACGCTGTCGGCGGTCGACAGCGCGGTCATGGTCATCGACGCCGCCAAGGGCATCGAGCCGCGCACGCTGAAACTGTTCGAGGTCTGCCGGCTGCGCGACATCCCGATCATCACCTTCGTCAACAAAATGGACCGCGAAAGCCGAGACCCATTCGACATCCTCGACGAGATCGAGCAGAAGCTGGCACTGGATACAGCGCCGATCACCTGGCCGATCGGCCGCGGCAAGACCTTTTCCGGGACCTACCATCTGGCGCTGAACGCGGTGCGCAAGGGCGACGCCGAAAAGGAGCGCACGCCGGTCAATGGACCCGATTCCAACCGCGTCGCCGGCCTGTTGCCGGAGAACGAGCGCGAGGCCTTCATCGAGGAGCTGGAACTGGCGCGCGCGGCCTGTCGCCCGCTCGACCTCGATGCCTTCCGCGAGGGCCATTTGACGCCGGTCTATTTCGGTTCGGCGCTGCGCAATTACGGCGTGCGCGACCTGATCGAGGCGCTCGGCGCCTACGGGCCGCCGCCGCGCGCGCAGGAGGCCGACAGCCGCAAGGTCGAGGCGACCGAGGACAAGATGACCTCCTTCGTCTTCAAGATCCAGGCCAATATGGACCCCAACCATCGCGACCGCATCGCTTTCGTCCGCGTCTGCTCCGGCAAGCTCGAGCGCGGCATGAAGGCCAAGCTGGTGCGCACGGGAAAACCGATGAGCCTGTCGGCACCGCAATTCTTCTTCGCCCGCACCCGCGTCACGGCCGACGAGGCGTTCGCCGGCGATGTCGTCGGCATCCCCAACCACGGCACGCTGCGCATCGGCGACACGCTGACCGAAGGCGAGGAGATCCTGTTTCGCGGTGTGCCGAATTTCGCGCCTGAAATCCTGCGCCGCGTTCGCCTCGGCGATGCCATGAAAGCCAAGAAGCTCAAGGAAGCACTGCACCAGATGGCCGAGGAAGGCGTCGTGCAATTGTTCTCGCCGGAGGACGGCTCGCCAGCCATCGTCGGCGTCGTCGGCGCCCTGCAGCTCGACGTCTTGAAGGAGCGGCTAAACTTCGAATACACACTGCCGGTCGATTTCGAGATGTCGCGCTTTTCCGTCTGCCGCTGGATATCGGCCGACGATAAGGCCGAACTCCAGCGCTTCATCGAGGCGCATCGCGGCGACATCGCGCGCGATCTCGACAACGATCCGGTGTTCCTCGCCCAGCACGCCTTCTCGCTCAACTACGAGGCCGAGCGCTGGAAGGCGATCCGCTTCACCGCGGTCAAGGATTATCAGGTCCGCGACAGGGCGGCTTGATGCGCCCCTTCCCTTCTCCCCTTGTTGTGGGAGAAGGGAAGGGGTGTTCCAGGAAACACCAACGTCTCATTCCGTCCAGCACCCCTCAACCGTCTCGGCGCTGCGCGCCGATCCACCTTCTCCGGCACGAAGGAAAGATCGCGTTCGTTCACCCTTTCGCTGCCTCTTCGATCTTGGCGATGTCGATCTTGCTCATCTGCATCATCGCCTGCATCACGCGGCCGGCCTTTTCCCTGTCGGCGTCCAGCAGCAGCCTGGGCAGCTGCTCGGGAACGACCTGCCAGGAGAGGCCGAATTTGTCCTTCAGCCAGCTGCACTGGCTGGGCTGGCCACCGCCCGCGATGAGCCTGTCCCAGAAATAGTCGACCTCTTCCTGCGTCTTGCAGTCGATGGAGAGCGAGACCGCCTCGGTGAACTTGAATTGCGGCCCGCCGTTCAGCGCCTGGAACTGAACGCCGTCGAGCTCGAATGAGACCATCAGCACCTTGCCCTCATTATCGCCGCTGCCCTTGGGCCAGCGCATCACGCTCAGCACCTTCGAATTCTTGAAGATGGAGACATAATGGTTCATGGCCTCCTCGGCCTGATCGTTGAACCACAGGCAGGGGGTGATCTTTTGCATTCTCTTGCTCCTCGGGCTGGTTTTGGCTTTGTTTTCACTCGCAAAACGGCTGGCTGGCAATTGATGCCCGGTTCCGCCGTCTACCCAAGGACGCTCGAACGAGACCCGATCCGACAGCACCTCTGACTTTTTATGGTCTGGGCCGGCTGCGTCTTTGGCTGGCCGCTCGTTCCGCACCCTGGCGCAGCGCAAAATTGTGGCCAGACCAGAGTGTGCCGTCTATAAGGCCTGCGGCTCAATTCCGGTTTTCCGCACCTTTGGGCGCGACGCAGACAGCAAGGACAGTTCAATGCCCGCCTACCGTTCCCGCACCACCACCCATGGCCGCAACATGGCCGGCGCCCGCGGCCTGTGGCGCGCTACCGGCATGAAGGATTCGGATTTCGGCAAGCCGATCATTGCCGTGGTCAATTCCTTCACCCAGTTCGTGCCCGGCCATGTCCATTTGAAGGATCTCGGCCAGCTGGTTGCCCGCGAGATCGAAAAAGCCGGCGGCGTTGCCAAGGAGTTCAACACCATTGCCGTCGATGACGGCATCGCCATGGGCCATGACGGCATGCTCTATTCGCTGCCGTCGCGCGAATTGATCGCCGACTCGGTCGAATACATGGTCAACGCGCACTGCGCCGACGCGATGGTCTGCATCTCGAATTGCGACAAGATCACGCCCGGCATGCTGATGGCGTCGCTGCGCCTCAACATCCCGACCGTCTTCGTCTCCGGCGGGCCGATGGAGGCCGGCAAGGTGGTGCTCGCCGGCAAGACCCAAGCGCTTGACCTGGTCGACGCCATGGTCGCGGCCGCCGACGACAAGGTGTCCGACGAGGACGTCAGGATCATCGAGCGCTCGGCCTGTCCGACCTGTGGCTCCTGCTCCGGCATGTTCACCGCCAATTCGATGAACTGCCTGACCGAGGCGCTCGGCCTGTCCTTGCCCGGCAATGGTTCGACGCTGGCGACGCATGCCGACCGCAAGCGCCTGTTCGTCGAGGCCGGCCACCTGATCGTCGATCTTGCCCAGCGCTATTACGAGCAGGACGACGACACGGCGCTGCCGCGCAGCATCGCCTCGAAGGGCGCCTTCGAGAACGCCATGACGCTCGACATCGCTATGGGCGGCTCGACCAACACCGTGCTGCACATCCTTGCCGCGGCACATGAGGGCGAGGTCGACTTCACCATGGAGGACATCGACCGGCTGTCGCGGCGGGTGCCGGTGCTGTGCAAGGTGGCTCCGGCCAAGGCTGACGTCCACATGGAGGATGTCCATCGCGCCGGCGGCATCATGGCCATCCTCGGCCAGTTGGATAGCGCCGGGCTGATCAACCGCGACCTGCCGACGGTACACGCCGCAAGCCTCGGCGAAGCGCTCGATCATTGGGATATTTCGCGCACCACCAGCCAGAATGTCCGCGATTTCTTCCTGGCGGCACCCGGCGGCGTGCCGACGCAAGTCGCGTTCAGCCAGGACCGCCGCTGGGACGATCTCGATCTCGACCGCGAGAAGGGCGTCATCCGCTCGGCCGAACATCCTTTCTCCAGGGATGGCGGCCTTGCCGTGCTGAAAGGCAATCTGGCACTCGATGGCTGCATCGTGAAGACGGCGGGCGTCGATGAATCGATCCTGAAATTCACCGGTCCGGCAAGAGTGTTCGAAAGCCAGGACGCCAGCGTCAAGGCGATCCTGTCGAACGAGATCAAGGCCGGCGATGTCGTCGTCATCCGCTATGAAGGGCCACGCGGCGGACCCGGCATGCAGGAAATGCTCTACCCGACCAGCTATTTGAAGTCGAAAGGTCTCGGCAAAACCTGCGCACTGATCACCGACGGTCGTTTTTCCGGCGGCACCTCCGGCCTGTCGATCGGCCATGTCTCGCCGGAAGCCGCGGAAGGCGGTCTGATCGGGCTGGTCAGGGAAGGCGACACGATCGAGATCGATATCCCCAACCGCACCATCAGGCTTGCTGTCGACGACGCCGAACTCATCGCCCGTCGCGCCGCGATGGAGGCCAGGGGAACGGCTGCCTGGAAGCCCGAAGAAAAGCGCAAGCGCAAGGTGACGACAGCCTTGCGCGCCTATGCGGCGATGGCGACAAGTGCCGCCAAGGGGGCGGTGCGGTACGTGCCGGAATAGAGGCTTTTCCTTCTCCCTTTGTGGGAGAAGGTGGATTGGCGCGCAACGCCAAGACGGTTGAGGGGTGCTGGACGGAGTGCCGCCGGCGCCAAGCTGGAACACCCCTCATCTGGCCGCTTCGCGGCCACCTTCTTCCACAAGGGAAGAAGGGAAGGGCCGCGCCTGAAGGTTCCGCCTTGCGGCAGCACGCTGCATGGAAAGAAACGGCTTTTTTGAACGAGGTGGCGCTAGATGGATTTTGACCTTGTGGTGCGCGGCGGGACGCTGCCCGACGGCAGGATCGCGGATATAGGCATCGTCGGCGAAACGATCGCAGCGATAGAGCCCGAGCTGAACGTCAGCGCCGGCACGGCGATCGATGCCCATGGCAATCTGGTCTCGCCGCCCTTCGTCGATCCGCATTTCCATATGGACGCCACGCTTTCGCTCGGCATTCCGCGCATCAATGTCTCGGGCACGCTGCTCGAAGGCATCTCGCTTTGGGGCGAGTTGAAGCCGCTTCTGACCCACGAAGCGGTGCGCGACCGTGCGCTCGCCTATTGCGACTGGGCGGTGTCGATGGGCCTGCTCGCCATCCGCACCCATGTCGATGTTTGCGACGACCGCCTGCTGGCGGTCGAAGCGCTGCTCGACGTGAAGAAGACGGTTGGCCCCTATATCGACCTGCAGCTGGTCGCCTTCCCGCAGGACGGGTTTTACCGCTCGCCGACGGCGCGCGACAACACCATCCGGGCGCTCGACATAGGCGTCGATGTCGTCGGCGGCATTCCGCATTTCGAGCGCACAATGGCCGACGGCACGCGCTCCGTCACCGAGCTCTGCGAAATCGCGGCGAAGCGCGGCCTGATGGTCGACTTGCATTGCGACGAGACCGACGATCCGCTGTCGCGCCACATCGAGCAGCTTGCCTATGAGACGCAGCGGCTCGGGTTGCAGGGCAGAGTGGCCGGCTCGCACCTGACATCGATGCATTCGATGGATAGTTACTACGTTTCGAAGCTATTGCCGCTGATTGCCGAGGCCGGCGTTTCGGCGATCCCCAATCCGCTGATCAACATCATGCTGCAGGGCCGCCACGACACCTTTCCCAAGCGCCGCGGACTGACGCGGGTCAAGGAGATGCTGGCGCAAGGCATCCGCGTCGGCTGGGGCCAGGATTGCGTGCTCGACCCCTGGTATTCGCTGGGCACCGCAGACATGCTCGACGTCGCCTTCATGGGCCTGCATGTCGCGCAGATGTCGAGCCCGGCCGAGATGGCGCGCTGCTTCGATATGGTCACCAACGTCAATGCCGCCATCATGGGCCTCGACCACCTTGGCCTGGCGGTCGGCAAGCGCGCCAGCCTGGTCGTTCTCGATGCCGGCAACCCAGTCGAGGCCCTGCGGCTGCGCCCAGAGCGCCTCTGCGTCATCGCCAGGGGCAAGGTGGTGGCCGAGCGCAGCCGGCAGGACACGCGGCTTTCGATCGCCGGAAGGCCGGGCACGGTGAACCGGCGCCACGCTTAAAGCGCGTCGCGTTTGAACGGACCCACGCGACGCGCTTTAAGGTCTTGTTTTTAAGCGTGTCGTTATCGCAAAACCGCTGCACACTTTTGCGCGACATGCATTAGTCCAGCCGATTTCCGGCGCTGGTCTTACCGAATTCTCGATTTTCGCCTCGTCATGGCCGCAGCTTGCGACTACGACGCGGGTCACCGTACCCCACGGCGAGGAACCGGTAACGGAATGGCGCGGCCCGCAGCCCAGTGCTCAACGATCATGAACGTGCTGCTGGCCGGCATCCTGCTGATGCTCGCCGGCGACTTCCTGTTTGCGCTGAACGACGCGATGGGCAAGTGGCTGGTCGCCAGTTTTTCCGTCGGCCAGGTCGTGCTGATCCGCTCGATCGGCGCGTTTTTCATACTCGGGCCGATGATTGCACATCAGGGTGCGGCCAAGCTGTTTCGCATGGAGCGGCCGGAGCTGCAGCTGCTTCGCGTGGTGATGACGACGCTCGACACGGCGCTGTTCTACGCGGCGGTCGTCTATCTGCCGCTCGCCGATGTGATGAGTTTTTACATGGCCGGGCCGATCTATGTCGCGGCGCTGTCGCACTTCCTGCTCGGCGAAAGGGTCGGCTGGCGCCGCTGGGCGGCTATCCTGGTCGGTTTCTGCGGCGTGCTGATCATGCTGAAGCCGTCCTCGGCCGCGTTCTCGCTGTCGTCGATGTTCGCGCTCGCCGGCAGCATTTCCTTTGCCTTCGCCATCATCCTCAATCGGCGGCTGCGCGGCACCAGCGACACCTCGCTGGTCACCTGGCAAACCATCGGCACGCTGCTGGTCGGCGCTGCGTTGACCCTCGGTAGCTGGAAGACGCCGTCCTCGCTCGATTTCGGCGCCATGCTGCTTCTCGGCATCGTCTCCTGCGGCGCGCATCTGATGATCACCAGGGCGTTGAAGCTGGCGCCGGCCTCGACCTTGGCGCCGCTGCATTACAGCCTGCTGTTGTGGGCAGTGGTCTTCGGCCTCGCCTTCTTCGGCGATGTGCCTGGGCCGCGCATCCTGATCGGCTCGGCCATCGTCGTGCTGGCCGGCCTGTTCATCTTCCACCGCCAGAAGGTGGTCGACACGGTACCGCCGGAAGACGTGCCGAAGGGTGTGAATTAGCCCCGGCGCACCTCTGCGAGATGCCGCGAAAATTCCGGCATCTCCATCAGTGCCTTGCAGCGCGCAAACCGGCCGTCGGCATAGGCGCGAAAGTCGTCGGCCGGATTTTTGTTGGCAAGCTGGATCAAGCCCCAGAGCGTCCACAAGAGGTCGCACATCGCCTTGTAGATGACGATGCGGCCGCGCTCCGCCGGTCTCGGCTCGCCGCCGAAATAGGCGCGCATCATTTCTTCGTCTTGGGCCTCGTCGAATTGCCCTTCGACCGAGAGGTCGCCGAGATCCCAGAGCGGATCGTTCATGCCGGAATATTCCCAGTCGACGATCCACATCCTGTCGCCCGTATCAAGAAAGTTTTCGCAGAGCGGGTCGCAGTGGCAGGCGACGATCGGCAGAGGTTGAGCCGCAAGTGCTGAGCGCACTGCCTCCGCCTCGCGGACCACATCGTGGTAGCCGGCAGGCAGGGCGACGTCCTTGGTTGACAGCACTTTCAGATAATCGTCGATCATCGCAAACAGCTCGAAGCGGGAGGGGAACACCGCGCCGGATGTGTGCAGTTTGCGAAAGGCCTTGCCGGCGCGTGCCGGGCTGCCCGGCCGAGTCTTGAACTTTCCCGGTGACATCGTCTCGGCACCGGCAACGAAGCGGGTCACCAACACGCCGGTCTCGGCATCGACATGCAGCACATCGGGACTGACGCCGGCCTTCGCCGCTTCCCGCGCCGCCACTGCCTCGTTGGCGCGGTTGATGTATTCCTCGGTACCCTTGCCGGGGATACGCAGGCAGAAATCCTTACCCCTGAAGACGAGGTTGGTGAGACCGCCGAGCCGTTCCAGAGGGCCGTCATAGCCGGCCAGCATCGGAATGGCCGCAAGTGCGGCGCGCGCCCGGTCGTCCGCCATGGATTTCGCTCCTTTCCCCGTATTATTGGGACGACGACGGTTCCACAGTTTTCGCCGTTTGGCTATGATCGCGTTGCGGATCGATACCAGGCGACGGACAGCAATGACAAACAGCAAACATCAGAGCGCGCTCGCCGCAGCCTATGCGGCGAAGCGGCCGGAAGACGTCGCGGCTCTTTACGACAGGTGGGCAGGCACCTATGACGCCGACATGTCGGTGGCTGGCTATCGCCATCCCACCATCTGCCTTGCCTTGCTGGCCCGCCATCTGGCGCGCGGCGCCGCTCCTCTGCTCGATGCCGGCGCCGGCACCGGGCTCATCGGCGAATGGCTTGCCATTACCGGTTATCCGCAGGTCGAGGCGCTCGACATCTCGGAAGGCATGCTGGCGCAAGCCGCGCGCAAGGGCGTCTATTCAGCGCTGCACTGCCTGGCGCTTGGCGGACCGCTGCCCTTCGTGGACGACGCCTATGCCGGGATCATCTCAGCCGGCGTCTTCACGTCCGGCCATGTCGGGGCCGAGGGTCTGGACGAGCTGATCCGCATCTGCCGGCCGGGCGGGGTGATCGTGCTGACAGTGAAGAACACGCTGTGGGATGCCGGGTTTGCCGCGCGGATCGCCGAGCTCGAGGCGCAAGGCACCGTCACGCGCGCCGAAGAGACGCCGCCCTATGTTTCGATGCCAGGCGAGGCCGATACCGTGCCGAGCCGGGGGCTGGTGCTCATCGTGAACTGAGGCTGAAACCGGAAGGCTCTATGCCTTCACCTTTGCTCCTGCCGGATCGTAAAGCGGCTCGAGGTGTATCTTAGCCGGCGTCCGTTCCATTGCCACCACCAGCTCGTAGTTGCCGGAGGTAAGGAAATCATCGTTGACGCCATCGGCATTGCGCACATAGCCGTAGCCGATGTTCTTGCCGATGGTGTAGCCATAGCCGCCGCTGGTGAGATAACCGACCGCCTCGCCGTTGCGCAGGATGGTCTCGCGCCCGAGCAGCACGACGGCCGGATCATCGACGGTGAAGCCGGCAAAGCGTTTGCCGAGCGTCGAGCCATCGAGCTTTTCAAGCGCCCGCCGGCCGAGGAAATCGGTGTTCTTCCTGAGCTTCACCGCCCAGCCGAGGCCGGCCTCCTGCGGCGTGTCGTTGGGTGTAATGTCGGCGCCCCAGGCGCGGTAGCCCTTTTCCAGCCGCAGCGATTCCAGCGCCCGATAGCCGACCGGGCGAATGTCGTGGACAGCGCCCGCCGTCATCAGCACGTCGAAAACCTCGCCCGTCGCCGCGATCGGCGCATGCAGTTCCCAGCCGAGTTCGCCGACATAGGTGACGCGCAGTGCCCGGACGGCGTGACCGGCAATGGCGATCTCGCGAACATGGCCGAATGGAAAGGCGGCATTCGAGACGTCGGCATCGGTCACCGCTGACAGCACGTCACGGGCGCGCGGCCCCATTAGCGACAATGTGCCGAAATCCTCCGTGACGTCGGTCAGCGTCACGTCGAACTCCCTGCCGATATGATCGGCAATCCAGGAGAAATCATGCGTGCGGAAACCGGTGCCGGTGACGATGTAGAATTTTTCCTCACCGAGCCTCGCCACGGTCAAATCGGCCTCGATGCCGCCGCGCGTGTTGAGAAGCTGCGTGTAGGTCAGCCGGCCGACCGGCTTGGCGACGTCGTTGGCGCAGATCCAGTCCAGCGCCTTCAGCGCGTCGGCTCCGGTCATTTCGTATTTGGCGAAAGACGACTGGTCGAAAATACCGATCTTTTCGCGCACGTGGCGGTGCTCGTCGCCAACCGCCGGGAACCAGTTCTGCCGGCCCATCGAATAGACGTCCTTCGGCTCGATGCCTTCCGGCGCGAACCAGTTCGGCCGCTCCCAGCCAAGTTTCGAGCCGAACACGGCGCGATGTTTTTGCAGCCGCTCGTACAAAGGCGAGACGATGCGCGGCCGGCCGCTGACATATTCCTCATGCGGGAAGCCGATCGTGTAGTGCTTGCCATAGGCTTCCAGCGTGCGGTCGCGGACCCATTGCCGGTCGCGGTGGAGATCGGAGAAGCGGCGGATGTCGACCACCCACAGATCGAGCGGCGCCTCGCCGTCGACGACCCATTGCGCCAGCACCCAGCCGGCGCCGCCGCCGGACGCGATGCCAAAGGCATTGAAGCCGGCGCCGACGAACATATTGGCGCATTCCGGCGCCACACCGAGGATGAAATTGCCATCCGGCGTAAAGCTCTCCGGCCCGTTGATCATCTGCTTGACGCCGGCATTGGCGAGCGCCGGGACACGCTCGATCGCCTGGCTCATATGCTGCTCGAAATGATCGTAATCATCGTCGAACAGCCGGAACTCCCAATCGTCCGGCACATCGCCGCCCGGCAGACCGGTCGTCCACGCCTGCGGGTTCGGCTCGTAGCCGCCCATCACCAACCCGCCGACCTCCTCCTTGAAATAGGTGCGGCGATCGGGGTCGCGAATTGTCGGCGCGTCGGTCGGCAGGCCATCGATCTTTTCGGTGATGATGTACTGGTGCTTCACCGGCTGCAGCGGCACGTTTATCCCGGCGAGCGCACCCACCTGCCGCGCCCATTGCCCGGCGCAGTTCACCACCTTGTCGCAGGCGATATCGCCCTTGCTGGTCTTTACCGCGGTGATGCGGCCGTCTCTCATTTCGAAGCCGGTGACCCGCACCTCCTCGAACAATTTTGCGCCATGCATGCGCGCACCCTTGGCCAGCGACTGGGTGATGTCGGAAGGGCTTGCCTGACCGTCGGTCGGCAGCCAGGACGCGCCGACGAGGTCGCCGGTTTCCAGCAGCGGCCACATCTCCTTGACCTCGGCCGGCGACAGCAGATGCATGTCCATGCCGAAGCTCTTAGCCGTCGTTGCCAGCCGCTTATACTCGGTCCAGCGGTCGGCATTGGTGGCGAGGCGCAGGCAGCCAGTCATCTTCCAGCCGGTGGCGAGGCCGGTTTCGGCTTCCAGCCCCTTGTAGAGATCTACCGAATATTTGAGCACGCGCGTGATCGACGCCGACGAGCGCAGCTGGCCGACCAGCCCGGCAGCATGCCAGGTCGAACCCGAGGTCAGTTTGCCCTGTTCGAGCAGCACGATTTCGGCCTTGTGGTCGCGCGCCAGATGATAGGCCGTCGAACAGCCGATGATGCCACCGCCGATGACGACGATCCCGGCCTGGGCGGGCAAGGTCATGTCCGCGTCCCGTATTTTGTCCTGTAGTTTTCCAGGGCGGCTTCGAGCCGCGCCAGGTTTTCGTCGGCATAGGCGGCGTAGTCGACACCGGGCGCGTCGAGGTAAAGCTCGGAAACCATGCCCCACATCGCCTCACGCAGCAGCGACGCGCATTGCATGGCGGCGTGCGAGCGCCGTATCGCCGGGTCCGGCTCCTTCATGAAATAGGCGGTCAGGAAGGCGAAGGACTCCTCGTCGCTCATGCCTGCATTCGACGCCGCGCCGGCAAGGTCGAACATCGCGGTGTTGAAGCCTGCATATTCGAAATCGATGAGCCACAGCCTGTGACCGTCGTCGATTATGTTAGCCGGCAAGAGGTCATTATGGCCGAAGACGATCGGCAGCAGCTTTTGCGCGCGCTCGAGCTCGTCCGCCAGCGTCAGCAGGCGCGGCAGTTCGCCCAGCTTGCGGCTGCGGCCTTCCTCCAGCGTGCGCGCATAGTCGCGAATGACATGGAATACCCAGAACATGAAGCCGGCGCCGGAGACATGACCGGGCATCTCCCGATGGAAACCGCGCAGCAACGCGGCAACGCGGCCGAGATCGGCGCGCACGTCCTGCGCGACATAGGCCTTGGCGCCGAGATACTCCGTCACCATGACGCCGGGTCCAGTGTAGTGGACGGCCGGAGCGAAGCCTGCCGCGTGCGCTGCCCGCGCCGTCATCATCTCGCGCTCGCGAAAGACATGGTGGAACGGATAGTCCTGGCCGAGCCGCACGACGTGCCGCCCGGCCGCGTCCTTGACCAGATAATTGGCATTGCTCAGCCCGCCCGGCAGCGGCGCGATGTCGATGCTGCCGGTCCAGCAAGGCAGCGCACGGATGCGGTCTTCGACAGTCACGATCTCGTCCAACATTGGGTCAATTTTCCACGCATGTCACGGCTGGCCAGCGATGACAATCGGACGGAGGAATGGAGGCAACGCGAAGATCTCGTCGGTGCAGATCTCGGGATCGGTATCCCGCACCGCACCGACGAGCCCCTTTGTGCCGGGTTCTTCGACGCCGGCATCCGCCCCCGCGGATCCTGAATTTCGGCACCCTTGCACCCGACGATCTCCCGGGCGTTCGGGCAGCGATTTTTCGTGCGGCTCAGCCGTCGTCCTCCGTTCCGAGCCTGTCACAGCGATAATGTCGCGCCACGCTGGAGGCGTTGTCAACGCGAAATTGTGGTATTTTCTGGTTTTTTGCCCGAATTTTGCTAAATTCCTTGGAGTTAGTGGCATTTATGCCGTAGAAGCGGTCAGCGGTGCAACAATCCGACCGGATGGAACCGATGGTCCACTCGAAGCGGCATGGCGAAATCCTGCGCCTCCTCAAGGAGGAAGGCACCGTGACCATTGCGAGCCTGGCCGACCGGCTGGGCGTCTCGCTGGAGACAGTACGCCGCGACGTCAAGCCACTGACCAGCGACGGTTCCATCCTCAAGATGCACGGCGCCGTCGGCCTGCCGTCGATTGCCGGCGAAGCGCCGTTCGAGCGGCGCATGCGCGAGAACGCCGATGCCAAGCGGGCAATAGCGCGCATGGTCGCCGCCACCATCCGCGACGGCGAATCGATCATGCTCGACACCGGCACCACCACCTCTTTCCTGGCCCGGGAACTGCTCGGCCACCGGCGGCTGACGGTCGTCACCAACTCCTCCGACATCGCCCGCACACTGGCCACCGTCAACGGCAATAAGGTCTACATGGCCGGCGGCGAGCTGCGCAGCGATTCCGGTGCTGCCTTCGGCGTCTCGGCCATCGAATTCGTCAGCCGCTTTTCCGTCAGCCATGCAGTGATATCGACCGGTGCGGTCGATGCCATAACCGGCGTCATGGACTATGATCTGGAAGAGGCCGAATTCGCCCGCATGGTGCTGTCGCGCGGCCAGCGTTCGCTTGTCGTCACCGACCATAGCAAATTCGGCCGCCAGGGCCTTGTTCAGGTCTGCGGCTTCGGCGGCTTTTCCGAACTCGCGACCGACCGTCCGCCGCCGCACGACATCGGCGCCGCCCTCGCCCAGGCCGGCGCACGGCTCAGCATTGCCGATGGCGGAAGCGAGGGCTGAGCTCTATCGTGAGCTCTGTCGGGAGATCTGCTCCAGCACCCACTTCCCAGCGCCGCGTCTGCCGTGTTTAGTCCGGCCATGGCTTTCACCATCCGCCAATTGCAGTTCTTCATCGCCGTCGCCGAGCAGGGCACGGTGTCGGGCGCCGCCCAGAACCTGTCGATCTCGCAATCGTCGGTCACCGAGGCGATCAAGGAGCTGGAGCACGATCTCGGCGTCGAGCTGTTCGAGCGCCACCCGCGCGGCTTGAACATCACCCACAAAGGCCACCAGTTCCTGCGCCATGCGAGAAAGATCCTGGCCGACGTTTCCGATGCGCGCCGCGCCTTCTTCGGCGAACAGGCCGCGGCAAGCGGGCGGCTGCAACTTGGCGTCACCTCGCTGGTCGCCGGCTATGTGCTTTCCGATCTTCTTGCCCGCTACCGCCGCGCCTATCCGGGTGTCGAGGTCTCGGCGATCGAGGACAATGGCGACTATCTCGAGCACCTGTTAATTGGCGGCAAGCTCGACATTGCCGTCATGGTCACCTCGAACCTGCGCGACCGCACGGCACTGCAGTCCGAAATCCTCGAAGTCTCGGCCTACCGGCTGTGGCTGCCGCTCGGCCACCCCTTGGCCGGTGCCGACATCATCGGCATCGGCGACATCGCCTCGGAACCGCTGATCATGCTGACCGTCGACGAGATCGAGGAGAATACCGGAAAGCTGCTGACGGCAATCGGCGCCAAGCCGCATGTCGCCTTCCGCACCCGCTCGGTCGAAGCGGTGCGCAGCCTCGTCGCTACCGGCGCCGGCGTGGCGCTGCTGCCCGACCTCGTCTACCGGCCATGGTCGCTGGAAGGCGACCGCATCGAATCGCGCGATATTTCGGGGTCGTTGCCGGTCGTCCAGGTCGGCATGGTCTGGCGGCGCGGCTCCGGTCTGCCGCAGGCGGCGCGCGACTTCATCGGACTTGCCCAGTCGCAGCGCATGGTGCGCCAACGGCCCGAGAAGATTGGCCGCTGACGTATCGGAAAAATCGATATCGGCTTTCTGATAAATGAATTTGCGAAACCGGAAATTTCGCAGCACTTTTCGGTCAGGGAACAAAGCTGCCGTTAGAGCGACGTGCGTCCAATTGGACGCACATAGTACGCTCTAAGACTTTTAGTTTTCGCATCGGGCTTTCCGAAAATCGATTCCGATTTTCGGGTCGATGCGAGGAGCACGGCCCTTCAGAGCCGCGCATCCAACGTTTTTGAACGGGCGCATGATCTTCTTCCGAAACCCGAAACCGGTTTCGAGGTCATGCAAAAATGGGAGATCGACGATGAATTCATTGCTGAAATCATGCACTGCCTTGACGGTCGCGCTGAGCTTCTCCGGCCAGGCCATCGCCCAGGTCAAGGAGCTCGGCAAAGGCGAAGGCGAGGTCAATATCGTCGCCTGGCCGGGCTATATCGAGCGCGGCGAAACCGACAAGGCCTATGATTGGGTCACTTCGTTCGAGAAGGAAACCGGCTGCAAGGTCAACGTCAAGACCGCCAACACCTCCGATGAGATGGTCTCGCTGATGAACGAGGGCGGCTTCGATCTCGTCACCGCCTCGGGCGACGCTTCGCTGCGCCTTGTCGCCGGCAAGCGCGTCCAGCCGATCAACACCGACCTCATACCGAGCTGGAAGACGGTCGACAACCGGCTGAAGGATGCGCCCTGGTTCACCGTCGGCGGAGTCCATTACGGCGTCCCCTATCAGTGGGGGCCGAACGTGCTGATGTACAACACCGAAGTGTTCAAGGAGGCGCCGAAGAGCTGGAACGTGGTCTTCGAGGAAATGAAGCTTCCCGACGGCAAGTCGAACAAGGGCCGCGTCCAAGCCTATGACGGGCCGATCCACATCGCCGACGCTGCCAATTACCTGATGGCTCACAAGCCGGAGCTCGGCATCAAGGATCCGTACGAACTGACCGAGGATCAGTACAAGGCGGCGCTCGACCTGCTGCGGGTCCAGCGTACGCTGGTCGGACGCTATTGGCACGACGCCGCCATCCAGGTCGACGATTTCCAGAACGAAGGCGTCGTCGCCTCCGGTTCCTGGCCCTACCAGGTAAACACGCTGATCGCGGCCAAGAAGCCGGTCGCCTCGACTATCCCCGAGGAGGGCGTCACCGGCTGGGCCGATACCACGATGATGGAGGCCGATGCTGCCCACCCAAACTGCGCCTACATGTGGATGGAGCATTCGCTGTCGCCAAAAGTGCAGGGCGACGTCTCCGCCTGGTTCGGCTCGCTGCCGGTGGTGCCCGCCGCCTGCAAGGGCAACGAACTGCTCGGCGAGGAAGGCTGCAAGACCAACGGTTACGACAATTTCGACAAGATCAAGTTCTGGAAGACGCCGGTCTCGAAATGCGCCACCCAGAACGACCAGTGCGTGCCCTATTACCGCTGGGTGTCGGACTATATCGGCGTCATCGGCGGGCGGTGAGTTCGCCTCACCTACGAAGCTCGGCGCTGCCCCTCACCCTTACCCTCTCCCGGTGAAGAACCGGGGGGTCGCCAGCGTTGGAGCGCCTCCCTTCTCCCCGTCCACTATACGAGGAGAAGGTGCCGGCAGGCGGATAAGAGGCAGCGCTACCGCCTGAAATTTGATGAGCCTGACAGATCAGGACAGCCCCATGACCTCCGCCGTTTCCTTCCAAAACGTCTCTCGCCATTTCGGCAGCGTGCGTGCCGTTGACGCGGTCGATCTCGACATCGTGCCGGGCGAGTTCTTTGCCATGCTCGGGCCTTCCGGCTCGGGCAAGACGACGTGCCTGCGCCTCATCGCCGGTTTCGAGCAGCCGACGGCGGGCTCGATCTCGATCTTCGGCGAACGCGCCGAGGGCGTGCCGCCCTATCGCCGCAACGTCAACACCGTGTTCCAGGATTATGCGCTGTTCCCGCATTTCAACGTGCTCGACAACGTCGCCTATGGGCTGATGGTCAAGGGCGTCGGCAGACCGGAGCGGCAACAGGCGGCGGAAGAAGCGCTGGCGCTGGTGCGGCTTCCCGGCTACGGCGCCCGTCGCCCTGGCCAGCTTTCCGGCGGCCAGCGCCAGCGCGTCGCGCTCGCCCGTGCGCTGGTCAACCAGCCCAAGGTGCTGTTGCTCGACGAGCCGCTCGGCGCCCTCGACCTCAAGCTTCGCGAAAACATGCAGGAGGAGTTGAAATCGCTGCAGAAGGCGCTCGGCATCACCTTCGTGTTCGTCACCCACGACCAGGGCGAAGCGCTGTCGATGGCCGACCGCGTGGCCGTCTTCAATGACGGCAAGATCATGCAGATCGGCACGCCGGAAGACATCTACCAGCGCCCCAAGACCCGCTTCGTCGCCGATTTCGTCGGCTCGTCCAACGTGCTGCCGCCGGATTTCGTCCAGCGCTATGCCGGCCAGTATCGCTGGGGCAGCCTGCGGCCCGAATCCATCCGTATTGGCCGGGCCAACGGCGAAGGGGTTGCCGCCCGCCTGGTCTCGACCAACTATCTCGGCGCCACGACAAGACTGGCGCTCGATGCAGAGGGCTTGCGACTGCATGCCATCGTGCCGGCGGGTGCTGTGCTGCCGGGGGAAGGCGAGGCGGTGGTGCTCACCTTCAAGCGCGAGCATTTGCATCTGATGGACGAGCTCGGATGAGCCTGGACGCTGCCATGCCGCGGGCCACGGCCCCCGCCATCCTGCCGCGAAGTGGTGGCGTACGCGGCGGGCTCTCCGATCTCTTCTGGCGCCGGCCGCAATTCTTGCTGCTCTTGATGCTGCTACCCCCGGTTCTTTGGCTCGGCATCGTCTATATCGGCTCGCTGTTTGCGCTGCTTTTGCAGAGCTTCTTTTCGATCGATGAGTTCTCCGGCCTGATCAACCGCGAGTTCACGCTGAAGACCTATGGCGACCTGCTGCAGGCCGCCAATCTCGACATCATCCTGCGCACGGTGACTATGGCGGCGCTGGTGACGCTGGCGGCGGCGGTCATCGCCTTTCCCATCGCCTATTACGCGGCGCGCTATGCGCGCGGCCGTTGGAAGGCGCTGTTTTATCTCGGCGTCATGCTGCCGCTGTGGTCGAGCTACCTGGTCAAGATCTATGCGTGGAAGCTGATTCTCGCCAAGGAAGGCATCCTGACTTGGCTGCTGGCCAAATTGCATCTTCTGTGGCTGCTTGATGCCTGGCTGTCGCTGCCGGTCGTCGGCGGCAACTCGCTGTCGGTCTCCTCAACCGGTACCTTCATCGTCTTCGTCTATGTCTGGCTGCCGTTCATGATCCTGCCGGTGCAGGCCGCACTCGAGCGCGTGCCGGGCAATTTGGTCGAGGCTTCGTCCGATCTCGGCGCCTCGCCCGGGCAGACCTTCGGCAACGTGCTGTTCCCGCTGGCGCTGCCCGGCATCGTCGCCGGCTCGATCTTCACCTTCTCGCTGACGCTCGGCGACTACATCATCCCACAGATCATCGGCACCTCGCGGCTGTTCATCGGCCAGGCCGTCTATTCGCAGCAAGGCACCGCCGGCAATATCCCGCTCGCCGCCGCCTTCACCGTGGTGCCCATCGTCATCATGGGCTTCTACCTCTGGGGCGCCAAGCGCATGGGGGCTTTCGATGCGCTCTGACCGTGGCCCATCCGCGCCGATCGGCCTGAAGCTCGCTGCCACCGGCGGCCTGCTTTTCCTGCATTTGCCGATCCTGCTGATCTTCGTCTATGCCTTCACCACCGAGGAGAAGAGCTTCGTCTGGCCGCCGCCGGGCCTGACCACGCAATGGTTCGCCGTCACCTGGAACCGCCCCGACGTCTGGCAGGCGCTGTCATTGTCTGTGCGGGTCGCGGCGATCTCGACTGCCATCGCGCTGGTCCTGGGCACGCTGTGCGCCGCTGCCGTGTCCCGCACAAAATTCTTCGGCCGCGAAACCATCTCGCTGCTGGTCATCCTGCCGATCGCGCTGCCCGGCATCATCACCGGCATCGCGCTGCGCTCGGCCTTCGCGCTGGCCGAAATCCCGTTCTCGTTCTGGACGATCGTGCTCGGCCACGCCACTTTCTGCGTGGTCGTCGTCTACAACAATGCGGTCGCCCGTTTCCGCCGCACGTCCGGCTCGATGATCGAGGCGTCGATGGATCTCGGCGCCGATGGTTTCCAGACCTTTCGGCATGTCGTGCTGCCCAACATCGCAACCGCGCTGCTGGCCGGCGGCATGCTTGCCTTTGCGCTGTCCTTCGACGAGGTCATCGTCACCACCTTCACCGCCGGCCAGCAGCAGACGGTGCCGATCTGGATGCTCGAAGAATTGATCCGTCCGCGCCAGCGTCCGGTCACCAATGTCGTGGCGATGGTGGTAGTGCTGGTGACGCTGCTCCCAATCCTCGCTGCCTATTACCTGACCCGCGACGGCGACCAGATCGCCGGTTCGGGCAAATGATCTCGTTCATAAGGGAGAGACTTCCATGGACACGCAGATGCTGATCGGCTCGAAATTCGAAAAAGGCACCGAGACCGAGGAGCCGATCCTCAACCCGAGAACCGGGGCGACCATCCTCAATCTGCCTGAGGCCAGCCCAGCGCAGATCGAGGCGGCCGTGCTTGCTGCCGAAAACGCCTTCGTCACCTGGTCCCGCACAACACCGGCGCAGCGCGCCGGCTATCTCCTGAAGATCGCCGATCGCATCGAGGCTGCTGCACAGGATTTCGCGGCGCTCGAGGCGCTGAACTGCGGCAAGCCGATCAATGCCGTGCTCAATGACGAGATCCCGGCGATCGTCGACTGCTACCGCTTCTTTGCCGGCGCGGTCCGCTCGATGCCCGGCCAGGTCGCCGGCGAATACATTCCCGGCCACACCTCGATGGTCCGCCGCGACGCCATCGGCGTTGTCGCGTCGATCGCGCCGTGGAACTATCCGCTGATGATGATGGCCTGGAAGCTGGCGCCGGCGATTGCCGGCGGCAACACCGTCGTCTTCAAGCCGTCGGAACAGACGCCGCTGACCGCGCTGAAGCTGGCGAAAATCCTTGCCGAGATCCTGCCGGAAGGCGTCGTCAACGTCGTGCTCGGTCGCGGCGACAGCGTCGGCAACACGCTGATCAACCACCCGAAGGTCAACATGATCTCGATCACCGGCGACGTCGCCACCGGCAAGAAGGTGCTGCAGGCTGCCGCCAAATCGGTCAAGCGCA
The DNA here is from genome assembly GCF_040319695.1 of Mesorhizobium sp. M0898. Classification (NCBI taxonomy): domain Bacteria; kingdom Pseudomonadati; phylum Pseudomonadota; class Alphaproteobacteria; order Hyphomicrobiales; family Phyllobacteriaceae; genus Mesorhizobium; species Mesorhizobium sp. M0898. The sequence goes on from NZ_JAMYOE010000004.1 coordinate 94,334, forward strand.
CGCATCTCGAGCTCGGCGGCAAGGCGCCGGTCATCGTCTTCGACGACGCCGATCTCGGCGCGGTGGTCAACGGCCTGCGCGCCTTCGGCTATTACAATGCCGGCCAGGACTGCACCGCGGCCTGCCGCATCTACGCCGGCAAGAAGATCTACGACAAGCTCGTCGCAGACCTCTCCACTGCGGTCTCGACCATCAAGTATGATCGCCCCGACGATACCGAGAACGAGATCGGCCCGCTGATCTCGCGTCGCCAGCGTGACCGCGTCTCGAGCTTCGTCGAGCGCGCCTCTGAGCTCAAGCACATCGAGATCACCACGGGCGGCAAGCCGGGCGAGGGCTCCGGCTTCTTCTACCAGCCGACCGTCGTCGCCGGCGCGCTGCAGGAGGACGAGATCGTGCGCCGCGAAGTGTTCGGTCCGGTGGTCTCGGTCACCCGCTTTTCCGAAGTTGACGAAGCGGTGAACTGGGCCAATGATTCTGACTACGGCCTGGCGTCGTCGGTGTGGACCAAGGACGTTTCGCGGGCCATGGCGACAGCGGCCCGGCTGCAATATGGCTGCACCTGGATCAACACCCATTTCATGCTGACCAACGAGATGCCGCATGGCGGGTTGAAACAATCCGGCTACGGCAAGGACATGTCGCTCTACGCGCTGGAGGACTATACCGCCGTCCGCCACGTCATGGTCGCTCACGGGTAGCGCCCGCGAGGAGACGCCTATTCTTCCGCCTCCTCCGCCTCGCCTGCGGCCGGCGCGACCAGCAGCACTGCGGCGCCTAGGAGCGCGGCGATGAAAGAGCCGGCGAGGATGCCGACCTTGACCGCGTCCTGCAGGGCGGCGTCGCTGGCGAAGGCGAGCAGGCCGATGAACAGGCTCATGGTGAAACCGATGCCACAGAGCAGCGAAATGCCGACCATGTGCAGCCAGCCGGCATTGACCGGCAGATCGGCGAAGCCAAGCCGGATGGCAAGCGCGGAAGACCCGAACACGCCGACCAGCTTGCCCAAGACGAGGCCGGCGGCGACGCCGAGCGTCAGCGGCTCGGCCAGGGCGGCAGCGCTGAGACCGGCGAGCGAGACGCCGGCGTTGGCAAAGCCGAAAATCGGGATGACGAAAAAGGCGACGACTTTGTGCAGGCCGTGTTCGAGCCGGTGCAGCGGCGAATGGTCGAGATCATGGCCGCTGCCCGGCGATATCTTCAGCGGTATGGTGAGGGCCAGCGCGACGCCGGCGAGCGTCGCATGGACGCCCGATTTGAGCACCAAAACCCACAGAACGATGCCGAGCAAGATGTACGGCAGCAGCGTCAGCACCCGCATGCGGTTGAGCACCACCAGCAGCGCGATCACGGCGAAGGCGGCGCCGAGATAGGCGAGCGAGAGGCCGCTGGTATAGAACACCGCGATGATGAGCACCGCGCCGAGATCGTCGATGATGGCAAGCGCCGTGAGGAATATCTTCAGCGAACCCGGGACGCGGCTGCCGAGCAGCGACAGCACGCCGAGCGCAAAGGCGATATCGGTGGCGGTTGGGATCGCCCAGCCGGACAGAGCGGCTGGATTGTTGCGGTTGATGGCGACGTAGACCAGTGCCGGCGCTGCCATGCCGCCGGCGGCGGCGATGCCGGGCAGCACGCGGCGCGGCCAGGTCGACAGCTGGCCGTCAAGCATTTCGCGCTTGATCTCGAGACCGACCAGCAGGAAGAACACCGCCATCAGGCCGTCATTGATCCAGTGCGAGACGCTGAGCGCTCCGAGATAGGCATGGAGGGCGGAGAAATAAGCCTCGCCCAGCGGCGAATTGGCGACGATCAGGGCCAAGGCCGCCGCAGCCATCAGGATGAGGCCGCCGGCCGCCTCGCTGTCGAGGAATTCGCGCAGCATGGAGACCAGCCGCTTTTCGTCCTGCATGTCGCCTCCGTCGTATCAGCGGCAAGGTCCGACACCGCCAAGCGATGATGCGCAAACAGCGCTGGCCGGGCAAGCCTGTAATGAGAGCCCTTTAGCGCGGCGCGCGCTTGGCGAGGATGCGTTGCAGCGTGCGGCGATGCATGTTCAGGCGGCGTGCGGTTTCCGAGACGTTGCGGTCGCACATTTCGTAGACGCGCTGGATGTGTTCCCAGCGCACGCGATCGGCCGACATTGGATTTTCTGGCGGCGCTGCGCGTTCGCCCGCGGTGCGGGTCAGGGCGGCAAAAATATCGTCGGCATCGGCCGGCTTCGACAGATAGTCGATGGCGCCGAGCTTTACCGCCGTCACCGCGGTGGCGATGTTGCCGTAGCCGGTGAGGATGATGGCGCGGGCATCGTCGCGCTTCTCGCGAATCGCGGCGACGACGTCGAGGCCGTTGCCGTCGGCCAGCCGCATGTCGACCACCGCATAGGCCGGCGGATTGGCGCGCGCCTTGGCAACCGCCTCCTCGACGCTCTCCGCCGTCTCGACCACGAAACCCCTGGTTTCCATGGCGCGGGCAAGCCGCGTCAGGAACGGCTTGTCGTCGTCCACGATCAGCAGCGAGGTATCCTCGCCTTCGACCATTGCGCCAATCGTTTCGTCAGTACTCATCGTGCTGAAAATCCTGCTGCCTGATTTTTACGCAAATATAGTTTCGCAACGCTATTGTCCAATTTAGGCCGTGTCGAACATGGTGGCCGAAGCCTGCTCGGGATTGAGGAAGACGCTGCGCGGCCACGATATCTGCACGATAGCGCCCTCGCCGGGCTCGCTTGAATTGCGGAAATCGAGCGTCGCGCCGGAGCGTTCGAGCAAGGTCTTGGCGATGAATAGGCCGAGGCCGAGGCCGCCGCCGGCTTCGGTGCCTTGTCGCGTCGACATATAGGGTTCTCCGATACGGTCGATGATCTCCGGTGGAAAGCCCGGCCCGTCGTCGATGATCGAGAAGCTGACGGCGGCCTCATTCCAGTTCCAGCGCACTGTCACGCTGTTGCGGGCGAAGTCGACCGCGTTCTCGACCAGATTGCCGAGGCCGTAAATGACGCCGGGATTGCGCCGGCCCACCGGTTCCGGGCCGATGCGCTCGCCCGGCCGAAGCTTGATCGAAATGCCGAAATCGCGGTGCGGCGCCGTCACCTCCTCGACCAGCGAGGTCAGCGGCAGGCGCGAGAGGTGCACCTCGCTCTCGGAGGACAGGCTGGTCAGGCGCTTCAGGATTTCGCGGCAGCGCTCGCTCTGCGAACGCAGCAGCTTCACGTCCTCGCCGTATTTCGGATCTTCGCCAAGCGCCTTCTCCATCTCCTTGGCAACAAGCGTGATGGTGGCGAGCGGCGTGCCGAGTTCGTGCGCGGCGGCCGCGGCGAGGCCGTCGAGGGCCGAGAGATGCTGTTCTCGCTGCAGCACCAATTCCGTGGCGGCAAGCGCGTTGGCAAGCAGCCGCGCCTCCTCGGCCACCCGGAAGGCATAGATCGCGGTAAAGGCGATGGAGCAGAACACCGCCATCCACATGCCGGCGACATAGATGAACGGCATCGCCAATGGCGCCCCCTCATGCCAGGGCAGCGGCAGGTGGTAAAAGACCAGCAGCGTCGCCGCCACGATCACCAGCGCGCCGAGCATGGCGGTCAGCCGCAGCGGCAGCGACGTCGCCGAGACGACGACGGGCACGGTCATCAGCAGCGAAAACGGATTCGTAAGGCCGCCGGTCATGTAGAGCAGGCCGGCAAGCTGCAGGCTGTCGAAGGTCAGGATGGCGAAGGCCGAGAACGGGGTAAGCCGATGCGCCGCCGGATAGCGGAAAGTCAGCAAAAGGTTCATCCAGGCCGAACAGGCGATCAGCGCAAAACACATGCTGACCGGTAGCGGAAATTTCAGCCCGTAAGCGACCACAAGCACGGTCAGGCTCTGGCCGACGATGGCAAGCCAGCGCAACCTGATCAGCGTGTTGAGGCGCAGCCGCTGGCTTTGCTGGAAGTCGGGTGCGTGCAGGATGTTTATCATGGCCAGTGATTATAGAGGGGAAACAGCCGGAGGTCTTTTCCGAAAACCGTCGAAGCTGGGCCTCGGTTCGGGATGACAGTCTGGAAGCATCAGGTACCGCGCGGCTTGGCGCGGCTGGTGGCGGCGGCGAGAAGCGGGTTCTCCGGCCAGACATGCCTGGGATAGCGGCCGCGCATCTCTGCCCGCACATCGGCCCAGGAGCCGCGCCAGAAGCCGGGCAGGTCGCGCGTCGTCTGGATCGGCCGGTGCGCCGGCGACAGCAATTCGAGCGTCAGCGGCACAGTGCCGTTGGCGATCGCCGGATGCCGGTCGAGGCCGAACAGTTCCTGCACGCGGATCGCCAGCACCGGCCATTCGCCGTCATAGCGGATCGGCAGCCGGCTGCCCGACGGCGCGTCGAAATGGGTCGGCGCCAATGTGGCGATCTTGCGCTGCAATTCGTGCGGCACCAGCGTCATCAGGCCTTGCGAAAGCACGCTGGGATCGATTGCCGCAAAGGATGCCGCGCCGGAAAGGAACGGCAGCAGCCAGTCGTCGAGGCGCTCGAGGAGCGCGGCATCGGAGACATCGGGCCATGGCACGCCGAGGCCGCGATGCAGCCAGCCGAGCCGCTGCCGCAACGTCTCCGCCTCCCTGTTCCACGGCAACAGGGACAGGCCGTGTTCGCGCAAGGCGTCGAGGATGGCGCGATCCGCGTCGGCACCGGTCGGCGCCGGCAGCATGCGTTCGGACAGCGTGATGGCGCCGAGGCGAACCGTTTCGCGCACCCGCACCGCGCGCCTGTCGCGGTCGAAGCTCACCTCGCGGCGGGCCTCGATCTTTTCCGCCAACGCAGTGCGGATGTCGGCCTCATCGATGGCTGCCGCTGCGGTGATGCGGGCGTTCTGCGCCTTGCCCTGCAGGTCGGCGACGACGAGCCAGGTCTCGCCGGCCAGCGGATCGGAGGCGTCGAGCATGGCGCCCGAGCCGTTGGCAAGCACGAAGCGGCCACGCTCGCCGCGCGCTTTGGCGACCCGATCCGGCCAGGCATGGATGAGGAGAGCGCCGGCTGTGCTGCCCTCCCCCTTGAGGGGGTCGGAAGGACGGGCGAGACCCGTGGCTCGCCCCGGCGCGTCGATCCGCGTAGCGGATCGGGGTGGGGTCGGTTCGGGCACGGCATCGACGACCCCGCCCCGTCTCCCTCGTCTCGCTGCGCTCGGCTCGCTCGCCGACCCTCTCCTCGAGGGGGAGGGTGAAGCCTGCTTTGCCAGCCTCTCAGCCAGCTGCCGGGCGGCGGTGGCGCGCGGCGATCTTTCGGCGCGAAAGCGCAGCAGCCGCCGTTCGAGATCGGCACCATCGCCGCCAAGGCCACGCTCGGTCAATAATACGGCGAGCATCGCCGCCTCGAGCGCCTCTCCGGTCCTTGCCGCCTCGGCGACCATATGGGCGAGCCGCACCGGTAGCGCCAGCCGGCGCATCGCGGCACCGGCATCCGTCAGGCGTCCTGCCGCATCGACAGCATCGAGCGCACGTAGCAGTACCCTCGCCTCGGTGAGCGCCGGAGCCGGTGGGGGGTCGAGGAAGGATAGACTGGTCGGATCGGCGACGCCGAACGCTGCGCTATCGAGCAACAGGCCGGAAAGATCGGCCTCGAGGATTTCCGGCGGCGTGAAGGCCGGCAGGGCCGCCGTCTGCTCGGCCCGCCACAACCGGATGGCGACGCCCGGCTGCGTGCGCCCGGCACGGCCGGCGCGCTGGTCGGCGGAAGCGCGGGAAGCACGTACCGTCTCCAGCCGCGTCAGGCCGCTCGCCGGTTCATAGCGCGGCAGCCGCGACAGGCCGGAATCGATGACGACGCGGACGCCGTCGATGGTGATGGAGGTTTCGGCGATCGACGTCGCCAGCACGACCTTGCGGCGGCCGAGCGGCGCCGGCTTGATCGCCGCGTCCTGCGCCTTGTTGTCGAGCATACCATAGAGCGGCACGATGTCGGTATCGGCGCCGACCTTGCCCGCCAGCCGCTCGGCGGTGCGCTCGATCTCGCGCTGGCCGGGCAGGAAAGCGAGCACGCTGCCCTCCTCCCCGGCAAGCGCCGAGCGGATCGCCTTGGCCATGGCGTCCTCGATCGTGACGCCGGCCGGCCGCTCGTCATAGCGGATGTCGACCGGGAAGGCGCGGCCCGCGCTCTCGATCACCGGCGCGCCGGACAGCAATTTTGCGACACGCGCGCCGTCGAGCGTTGCCGACATCACCAGCAATCTGAGTTCGGGCCTCAGCGCACCCTGCACGTCAAGCGCCAGCGCCAACCCGAAATCGCCGTCGAGCGAGCGTTCGTGGAACTCGTCGAATAGCACCGCCGCGACACCAGGCAGTTCCGGGTCGTCGAGGATCATGCGGGACAGCACGCCTTCGGTGACGACGAGAACCCTGGTCTTTGCGGAACTGCGGTTTTCCATGCGCATGGCATAGCCGACGGTTTCGCCGGGCTCTTGGCCGAGCAATTCGGCCATGCGGCGGGCGGCAGCGCGGGCGGCGAGGCGGCGCGGTTCGAGCAGGATGATCTTTCCGGCGCCGAGCCATTCAGCGTCGAGCAGCGCCAGTGGAACCAGCGTCGTCTTGCCGGCACCGGGTGGCGCCACCAGCACGGCGCTGTTACCATGGCTCAGCGTTTCATTGAGCGCCGGCAAGACAACGGAGACCGGCAGGTCCGGCAAGGGTTTTGTCGTCATTGTGCTATGCTGTGCAGCCAGTTGGCAGCAACCGCATATCAGCGGTGGCGGTCGCGGCGCAACCTCGGCGCCGACTCAAAGCCTGGTCCGCGAAAACGGGTTCCAGCGCACCGTGCCGAGCCGCACCTCCTCGCGCACCATGGTCAGCAGGCCGGAACCGCCGACCACGGCCAAGCCGACCAGCGACAGAAAATCCGGATATTCCCTGAAGAACAGCGCACCCAGAACCACCGCCCAGACGATCTGCGAGTAATGCGTCGGCGCGATGCGGTTGGCCGGTGCGTATTTGACCGCCAGCAGATGCAACAGCTGGCCGCCGGCGGTGAAGGCGCCGGCCAGTACCAGCCAGGCCCATTGCCTGCCATCCGGCAACGAGAACGAGGTAGCCGCCGCACCGGCGCCGTTGAAGAGCAGGCCGTAGCCGATCAGCACGCCGAGCATCGTCGTGCGCTTTTCCTGCGCGGCGAGCGAACGCATCAGGATCACATTGGTGGCGGCCAGGAAGGCGATGATGAACGCCGCCAGATGACCAAGATGCAATTCGCGAAACCCCGGCCTGACGACCAGCATGACCCCGGCAAAGCCGGCGACCACCGCCAGCCACCGCCACGGGCCGACCTTCTCCTTGAGGACCAGCGTGGCTAGGATGGTGACGAACAGCGGCGCCAGAAAGATGAGCGCATAGACTTCCGCCAGCGGAATGGTGGTGAAGGCATAGACGCTGAGCACGCCCGAGGCGATGCCGGCCCAGGCCCGGGCCTGTACCGCCCAGGGCCGGTTGGTGCGCCAGAAATCGAGCCAGCGCTCGCCTGCCGGCCTGGCAAAGAGCAGAAAGCAGCCGGCAAACAATGTCGAGAAGAAGCCGATCTCGAAGACGTTGAACTGCCCGCCCAGGCTTTTGACAACGGCGTCGCTGCACGAATAGCTTGCATAGGCGATGAGTGCGAGCAGAATTCCGTTGGGCACGTTTTTCCATTTCCGGGAGAGATGAGAGTGAAGATATTGGCGCTTGGCGCGCATTCGGACGACATCGAGATCTTCATGTTCGGTACGATGGCGGCCTATGCCGCGCAAGGCGCAGAACTCTTTTTTGCCATAGCCACGGATGGCACCAGGGGCGGCTACGGCGATCCGTCAGCGCTGGCCCGCACGCGCCGCAAGGAGGCGATGGCGGCGGCCGGCCTGCTTGGCGTGACGCCGCGCTTCCTTGACTTTCCCGATGGCGGGCTGGTCGCGGATGCCGCGCTGATCGGGGCGCTCAAAGCACTGATCGGCGAGATAGGGCCGGATCTGGTGATAACGCATGCGCCGAACGACTATCATGGCGACCACCGCGCGCTGTCGGATGGCGTGCGCATCGCAGCGTCATTCTCGGTGCCGGTGCTACATGCCGACACGTTCGGCGGCACCGGGTTTTCGCCAACGCACTACGTCGACACCTCCAGGCATTTCGATCTCAAGGCGGAGGCGATCAGGGCGCACCAGTCGCAGGATCCCGAGCGTTTCGTCGACGCGGCGCGCACGCAGAACGCCTTTCGCGCCGGCCAGTGCAACGGCCCAGCCGGATCGTTTGCCGAGGCGTTCCGCTTCGAGCCAGTCTTCCCCTTCGCCGATATCCGCGCGCTGCTGCCGCCGGCCCCAGTGATCCGTCCGGTGGCTGTCAGCAACAAGACGGTGACCTAGACAGGTCGCCGCAACTTCTCACGTTGCTTTCCTGTCCAGCATGCTGCGGTGCAGCAACGAATTCGCTTGCTTTGTTTAGTAAAAATTGCATCACTAAACAAATTACTAAACATCCGGTGCGCCGCCGCGTCGTTGTGTTTGGGCCCCGGAGGAGGGGTTTAGCGGGCTCTTGAAACCGTCATCCGGACGTGTTTCGCAAATGGGAGGAAGGCATGAAATCGACCTTGAAATTGGCGTTGGGACTGGCATCGACACTCTTTGCGTCGACAGCCGTTTCGAATGTCGCGCAGGCAGAAGATCTGACGCTTTGCTGGGCAGCCTGGGACCCGGCCAACGCGCTTGTGGAATTGTCCAAGGACTTCACCAAGGAAACCGGCATCGGCATGAAATTCGAATTCGTGCCGTGGACCAACTATGCCGATCGCTTTCTCAACGAGCTGAATTCGCACGGCAAGCTGTGCGACCTCATCATCGGCGACAGCCAGTGGATCGGCGGTGCCGCCGAGAACGGCCATTACGTCAAGCTGAACGACTTCTTCGACAAGGAGAAGATTAGCATGGATGATTTCGTGCCGGCGACCGTCGTCGGCTATTCGGAATGGCCGAAGAACTCGCCGAATTACTGGGCGCTGCCGGCCATGGGTGACGTCGTCGGTTGGACTTACCGCAAGGACTGGTTCTCCAAGCCGGAGCTGCGGAAGGAATTCAAGGAAAAGTACGGCTGGGATCTCGGCCCGCCGACGACCTTCGACCAATTGAAGCAGATCGCCGAATTCTTCCAGAAGCGCGACATCGACGGCAAGACCGTCTATGGCGCGTCGATCTACACCGAGCGCGGCTCGGAAGGCATCACCATGGGCGCCATGGACGTGCTCTACAGCTTTGGCTTCCAGTACGAAAACCCGAAAAAACCCTACGAGATGGAAGGCTTCGTCAACTCCGATAAATCGGTGAAGGGCCTGGAGTTCTACAAAGCCCTCTACGATTGCTGCACCCCTCCCGGCGCCTCGAACAGCTACATGGGCGAAGGCGTTGATGCCTTCAAATCCGGCCAGGTGGCGATGCACATGAACTTCGCCTTCACCTGGCCAGGCCTGCAGAAGGACGAGAATGTCGGCGGCGACAAGATCGGCTATTTCGTCAATCCCAAAGGTCCGGACGGGGACCAGTTCGCCCAGCTCGGCGGCCAGGGCATCTCGGTGGTCTCCTATTCCGACAAGCAGGAAGCCGCGCTCAAATACATCAAATGGTTCGCCAACAAGGACGTGCAGTCCAAATGGTGGTCGCTCGGCGGCTATTCCTGCCTCAACGCGGTCGTCAAGGACCCCGCCTTCCCGGCCAGCCAGCCCTATGCGCAGACCTTCCTCGACTCGATGGCCATCGTGAAGGACTTCTGGGCCGAGCCGAGCTATGCCCCGCTGTTGCAGGCATCGCAGAAGCGCTTCCACGACTATGTCGTTGCCGGGCAAGGCTCGGCCAAGGATGCGCTCGACGGCCTGGTCAAGGACTGGACCGAGGTCTTCCAGGACGATGGCAAGATGTAAACGGCTCCTCCCGAGCCCATGACCGAACCGTCCCGTGCCACTTGGCACGGGACACAGTTCAGATAAATTCCATTGTCGAGACGAGCCAAGTGACCGAAGCAGGACTGACCATGCTCAATCGGACGGCGGACAGCGTTGCCCGGGCTACGCCCGAGCCGTTGGCCCGCAAGGTCCGGGGCATCAGCGACAAGGGCCTCGCCTGGCTGTTCATCTCGCCGACGATCCTGTTGCTGTTAGCTATCAACATCTTTCCGCTGTTCTGGGCAATCTATCTGTCCTTCACCAATTTTCGCGCCAATCGGCCCAACGAGGTTGTGAAGAACCTCGGGCTGGCCAACTACAAGCGCATCCTCGCCGACCAGGACATCTGGATCGCCATGCAGACGACGGCGCATTTCGTGTTCTGGACCATCCTGCTGCAGACGCTGATCGGCTTCACTCTGGCCTGGCTGATCGACCGCAAGTTCCGCGGCCACGCCTTCTGGACGACCATCATCCTGGTGCCGATGATGCTATCGCCGGCGGTGGTCGGCAATTTCTGGCGCTTTCTCTACGAGCCGCAGATCGGGCTGTTCGCCTACGCCGTTTCGTTCGTCACCGGCATTCCGGCAACCGAGATCAGCATGCTCTCCAACGTGTCACTGGCGCCATGGTCGATCATCATCGTCGACACCTGGATGTGGACGCCTTACGTAATGCTGATCTGCCTCGCCGGCCTGCGCTCGATCCCCGAATACATCTACGAAGCGGCCGAGGTCGACCGCGCCTCCAACTGGCGGCAGTTCTGGTCGATCACGCTGCCGATGGCGCTGCCCTTCATCATGCTGGCGGTGCTGTTTCGCGGCATCGAGAACTTCAAGATGTTCGACATGGTCAATTTGCTCACCGGCGGCGGGCCGGGATCGACCACCGAAGTGGCCTCGATCACGCTGAAGCGGCAGGCCTTCGAAAGCTGGCGGACGGGCTATTCCTCGGCTTTCGCCATCATCCTGTTCGTCGCAGTGTTTGGCCTCGCAAACATCTACGTCAAGGCGCTCAACAAGGTGAAGCAGAGATGAGCCTGACGTCAGCCCATTCCGTTGTCGCGCCGTCGGCCACGTCGAAGCGCGTCGCCGGCGCCATCATCGTCGCCTACGCGCTGATCTCGATCGTGCCGCTGCTGTGGATCTTCGCCACCAGCTTCAAGACGCCGCCGGATTCGATCGCCTATCCGCCGAAGATCCTGTTCCAGCCCAGCCTCGAGGGCTACTGCAATTTGTTCTCGACCCGGACTCGGCAAACACCGGAATACATCAACTCGCTGGGACCGGCGACGGGCCTGTGCGACGAGACGGTGCGCAAGCGCAATATGGTGATCGCCGGCCCGTCCAACTTCATGCCGCGCTTCGTCAATTCGCTGATTATCGCGTTCGGCTCGACGTTTTGCGCGGTTTTCCTCGGCACGCTGTCGGCCTATGGTTTTTCGCGCTTCAAGGTGCCGCTCGCCGACGACCTTCTGTTCTTCATCCTGTCGACGCGGATGATGCCGCCGATCGCGGTCGCCATCCCGATCTACCTGATGTACCGGGAGCTTGGCCTGTCGGACACGGCTCTCGGCATGATCCTGCTTTATACGGCGGTCAACGTGTCCTTGGCGGTGTGGCTGCTGAAAGGCTTCATCGACGAGATCCCGCGCGAATATGAAGAAGCGGCGATGATCGACGGCTACACCAGGCTGCAGGCGTTCTGGCGCACGGTGCTGCCGCAGGCGACCACCGGTATTGCCGCAACCGCCATCTTCTGCCTGATCTTTGCCTGGAACGAATATGCCTTCGCTGCGCTGCTGACCTCGGGCACGGCGCAGACCGCGCCGCCCTTCATTCCGACCATCATCGGCGAAGGCGGTCAGGACTGGCCGGCGGTCGCGGCCGGCACGACGATCTTTCTGGTGCCGATCCTGGTCTTCACCATCCTGCTTCGCAAGCAATTGCTGCGCGGCATCACCTTTGGCGCGGTGCGTAAATGAGCATGACCGCAAAACGCAAATCGCGCTGGCCCGTCTGGGCCAGGCGCGGGCTGATGGAAAACGTCGCCACCGCGATCATCGCCATCGGCTTCCTGATGCTGTTCCAGCCCTTCGCACTGGTGCTCTACACCTATTCCTTCATCACCATGCTTGCGGGCACGGCGATGTTCATCATCGTCTCGAAATTTCCGGAGTAGACGATGGCCGAGATCAGGGTCGAACATCTGAGGAAGGCATTCGGCGATTTCGTCGCCGTGCAAGATTCCAACTTCGTCGTCGAGGACGGCGAATTCTTCGTCATGCTGGGGCCGTCCGGCTGCGGCAAGACGACGACGTTGCGCATGATCGCCGGGCTCGAACTGCCAACCGGCGGCAAGATCCTGCTTGGCGGCGAGGACGTCACCATGCGGCGTGCCCGCGAGCGCGACATCGCCTTCGTCTTCCAGCTGTTCGCGCTCTATCCGCACATGAATGTGCGGAAGAACATCGGCTTTCCACTGCTGGCGCAAGGCGTGCCAGGCGCTGAAATCCGGAGCCGAGTGGAGGAGACGGCGAAGCTTTTGCGGATCGACCATCTGCTCAACAAATCGGTCTCCGGGCTTGCCGGCGGCGATCGCCAGCGCGTGGCGCTCGGCCGCGCCATCGTACGGCGGCCAAAATGCTTCCTGATGGATGAGCCGCTCGGCACGCTCGACACCGAATTCCGCGACCTGATGGTCCATGAATTGCGAGAACTGCACAACCGCATTCACGCCACCACCGTCTATGTCACGCATGACCAGATGGAAGCGATGTCGATGGCCGACAAGATCGCGGTGATGAACCACGGCGTCATCGAGCAGTTCGGCACGCCGCGCGAGATCTACGACCGGCCGGCGACGATGTTCGTCGCCGACTTCATCGGCTCGCCGCCGATGAATTTCCTCGGCTTCGGCGGCGGGCTTTCAAAGGGCGCCAGGGAAATTGTTGTGCAAGGCGCGAAGGTGGCCGTGCCGGAGATCCGCGAGGACGTCGCGCCGGCCGAGATGGCGCTTGGCATCCGACCGGAGCACATCCGCTTCGATGACGCTTCGAAGCTGCGCGGTGCTATTTACGGCACGGAATATCTCGGCACCACTCAGATCGTCGCGGTGGAGACAGCGGACGGCATCATCAAGGCCAGGGTGCCGGCCGAAATCCGGCTCAATCCGGGCGATCATGTGGGCCTGACGCTGAGCAGCGCGCGGCTGTCGCTGTTCGCAAAAGGATCCGGGCGTGCGGTGCGCACCGAAATCCATGACTCGGCCTCCCAGGGGAGAGCACATCATGGCTGACGTTCACATCAAAAGCGTGACCAAGGCTTTTGGCGAGCATGTCGCCGTCGACAATCTCGACCTGCATATCGCCGACGGGGAATTCGTCGTGCTGCTCGGGCCGACCGGCGCCGGCAAGACGACGACGCTCAGGCTGATCGCCGGGTTGGAGCGTCCGGAAGCGGGCTCGATCCATATTGCCGGCCACGACACGACGACGCTGTCGCCGGCCGAGCGCGACACCGCTTTCGTGTTCCAGCAATATTCGCTCTATCCGCATCTGTCGGTTTACGACAACCTCGCCTTTCCGCTGCGCTCGCCAGCACGGAAAATGCCGGAGGATCAGATCCGCCGCCGCGTCGAGGACGTGGCCAAGATGGTGCGCATCCACCACAAGCTGAATAATCGCTCGACCAAACTCTCTGGCGGCGAGATGCAGCGCGTCGCCATCGGCCGCGCTTTGGTGCGCAAGCCGTCGATCTACCTGATGGACGAGCCGCTGTCGTCGCTCGACGCCAAGCTGCGCGCCGATCTCAGGCTCGAGCTGAAGCGCATCCAGGCGGAACTCGGCGCCACAATGCTCTACGTCACGCACGACCAGATCGAAGCGATGACCATGGCCGACCGCATCGGCATTCTCGCCGACGGCGTGCTGGTGCAGATCGGTTCCCCGCGCACGATCTATTCTGAGCCGGCAAACCTTCACGTCGCCGCAAGGCTCGGCCAACCGGCAATCAATTTGTTGCCGGTCGGACTGCTGCCGGATGGCGGCGTGCCGGCGGGAACAAAGACGATCGGTGCCCGTACCGAACATCTTTCGATCGAGAAGGCGGCGAACGGCCATGCCGACGGCGTCGTCGATTGGGTCGAGCATCTCGGCGACCAGAACCATCTGCATGTGACGGTGGGGACCAGGAAGCTGGTGACGCTAACCGACCCCGACACCGACCTGGCGCAGGGCGACAAGATCATGATCCGCTATCGCTCGCCGCTGTATTTCGGCCCCGATGGGCGACGGCTGATGTGAGCGCTGCGCGAGTGTTTTCCTGGCACCTTTCAACCGGCAATTTCGGGCACCGGACTGGACCAATTCGATGAAGCATTTTTTCAATCGCAGGGATACGATCGTAACTGAGGCCCTGGACGGCTTCCTCGGTACGACCGGCGCCGGCGATCTCGCTCGCCTCGACGGCTATCCCGAGATCAAGGTCATTCTCCGCGCGGACTGGGATAAGACGAAGGTCGCGGTCATTTCCGGCGGCGGGGCCGGGCACGAACCTGCCCATGCCGGCTTTGTCGGCATTGGCATGCTGACGGCGGCGGTTTCGGGCGAGATCTTTGCTTCGCCGAGCGTGGAAGCGGTATTGGCCGCCATCCGCGCGGTGACCGGTCCCGCCGGGTGCCTGCTGATCGTCAAGAACTATACCGGCGATCGCCTCAACTTCGGCCTGGCAGCCGAGAAGGCGCGCGCCGAAGGTTTTCGGGTCGAGATGGTGATTGTCGCCGACGATATCGCCCTGCCGGACATTGCCCAGCCGCGTGGCGTGGCCGGCACCTTGTTCGTGCACAAGATCGCCGGCCACCTGTCGGAAGCCGGCATTGACCTGGCGACGGTTGCCGCTGCGGCGCGGGCCGCGGCGGCGGATATCGTTTCGCTCGGCATATCGCTGTCATCCTGCTCGATCCCCGGTCAGAGCCATGACGAAAGATTTGGCGCCGACGACGCTGAACTCGGCCTCGGCATCCATGGCGAACCGGGCGTTGAGCGGATTGCGGTGCAAAGTGCCGAAAGGCTGGTTGCGATCATGTCGGAGCGCCTTGCCGCGCGGCTCGATCCGGTCAGCGACTACGCCTTGCTGATCAATAATCTCGGTTCGGTGCCACCGCTGGAAATGTTGCTTGTCGCCAATGCGGTATTGGCTTCACCGCTGGCACAAAAGGTGACGCTGACAATCGGGCCCGGGCAGCTTGTGACCGCGCTCAACATGAACGGCTTTTCCCTGTCGCTGATCCGGCTCGATGCGTCGCGCGAAGCGGCGTTGCGGGCGCCGGTAGGCCCTCACGCCTGGCTGCCGGCAAGAGCCGTTCGCCAAGCCAGCGTCGTGCCGATGGCCAAAGCCGCCGGCCCGAACAACGCGTCGAAAGCCAGCCAGGACGCACGCACCGACCGGTTGGTTGTCGCGGTCTGCGAACGGCTGATCTCGCTTGAAGGCGCGTTGAACGGACTGGATGCCAAGGCGGGAGACGGTGACACCGGATCGACTGTGGCGGCCGGTGCGCGCAGCGTGCTTGGCCGCATTGCGACACTGCCGCTCGCTGAGCCTGCCGCAGCGCTCGCCGTCGTCGGCGACATCCTGAGCGCCAGCATGGGCGGCTCTAGCGGCGTGCTGTTGTCGATCTTCTTCACCGCCGCCGCGCAGGCGCTGGAGTCTGGCGAAACGCTTCCCAAGGCGCTTCTCGCCGGCCTCGATCGGATGTCCTTCTATGGTGGAGCGAGGGTCGGCGATCGCACGATGATCGATGCCCTGGAACCCGCCTTGAGGGCGCTGGATAGGGGGAGTCTGGAAGATGCGGCGGTCGCGGCGCAACGCGGAGCCGAGGCCACCGCTGCCATGCGCAAGGCCAAGGCCGGGCGGTCCGCCTATATTGGCAGCCAGCTCGACGGCGTGGTCGACCCCGGCGCCTTTGCCGTCGCCGAGGTCTTCACTGCCCTCGCTGCGTTGCTCGAACCCGCTTGACTGGGGAAAAGAATGCTTCAATTGCCGGATATGCAATTTTCTCGTACTGCCGGCAGCGCAGGGGCCAGGAGCATGGGTGACATGGCGGCAGCGGATATTTCCAGGCTGATCGAGGCGGCGGCAAACACGATCGCCGCACATGCCGACGAGCTGACCAGTCTCGACCAGGCCATCGGCGACGGCGACCATGGGCTCAACATGAAACGCGGCTTCGAGGCAGTGCGGGCCGAGGCCGGCGCGTTTGCGACAAAGCCGTTGCCCGAGGCGCTGAAGGCGATCGGCACCAAACTGGTGATGACCGTCGGCGGAGCCTCCGGTCCCTTGTTCGGCACGCTGTTCATGGCGCTCGGCAAGGAGATTTCCGCCGCGCCGGGTCGCGCCGACCTGGCGGCGGCCTTCGGCAAGGCGATCGAAGCGGTTGCAGCCAGAGGCAAGTCGCAGGCCGGGCAAAAAACCATGCTCGACGTGCTGCAGCCGGTGCATGAGGCCCTGCTGCAGGGAAAGACGGCAGCGGACATCGTCGAGATCGCCGACAACGCGGCCGACGCGACCGTGCCGATGAAGGCGCTGCGTGGGCGCGCCTCGTTCCTTGGCGACCGTTCGATCGGTCATATGGATGCCGGCGCACGCTCGACTGCGCTTCTGGTGCGAGCCGTAGCCGAGGCAATCGAGAGGCGCGCATGAGCAATGTCGGCATCGTCATCGTATCGCATTCGCCGCTGGTCGCCGAAGGCACCGCCGACATGGTGCGGCAGATGGTCGGCAACGAAGTGCCGCTTGCATGGTGCGGGGGAAACGGCCATGGCGGGCTGGGAACCAATGTCGAGGCGATCATGGACGCCATCGACAAGGCCTGGTCGGAGGCGGGGGTCGCGATCCTCGTCGATCTCGGCGGTGCCGAGACCAATAGCGAGATGGCGGTCGAGATGATCGGCGAACCACGCGCCCAGAAGATCATTGTCTGCAATGCGCCGATCGTCGAAGGCGCGGTGATGGCGGCGACCGAGGCTTCCGGCGGCGCCTCGCTCAGGGAAGTGGTGGCGACGGCGCACGAATTGTCGCCGTCGTGAACGAACGGGAATTTTGACAAGCATGTCCGCAGCAGCCGAAGCCAGCGTCCTGATCACCCATGAGGTGGGACTGCATGCGCGTCCTTCGGTGAAGTTCACCAAGCTTGCCAAGACGTTTTCGGCCGACGTCGAGATTGCGCTCGCCGCCAACGGGCCATGGTTCGACGCCAAGAGCATCGTCAAGGTGATGGCGGCGAAAGCGCCGAAAGGCACTGTCCTGCATATCAGAGCCAAAGGGGACGGCGCCGGCGAGGCGGTCGGCGCACTGGTCGAGCTGGTGCGGCGCGATTTCGACGAAGGCAAGGACCATGCCCGAACCGCTTAGGCTGCAGGGCATTTCGGCATCGGCCGGCTATGCCGAGGGGCCGCTGTTCAATCTGGACCAGGCTGCTGTGCGTTATGTCCGCAAGGCGACTGCCGCGGACGAGAAGGCGGCGCTTGAGGCCGCCATCTCCATTGCCGCAGGCCGGCTCGCGACATTGATCGAAACCAGCGACAGCGAGGCGGCCGGGATCCTCGAATTCCAGCTCGCCATGCTGGAGGACGACGCGCTGACCGGCCCGGCCTTTGCGCGAATTGCCGAGGGCATGGCTGCTGATGTGGCCTGGCGAAAAGCGCTCGACGCCGAGATAGCCGGCTATGAAACATCCGAGCAGGACTATTTCCGGGCGCGCGCGGCCGACATGCGCGACATACGCGACCAGGTGCTACACGCACTTGCCGGGGGCGGCGACATTGCCGCGCCGGCAGGTGCGATCTTCTACGGCGAGGATATCGCACCGACGCGCTTCCTCGAAACCGACTGGAGTGCCGGCGGCGGCATAGCACTTACGGCCGGAAGTGCCGCAAGTCATGTCGCAATGCTGGCACGCTCACGCGGCGTGCCAATGGTGGTGGGGTTGGGGCTCCTAGCGCGTGGGCCAGCCGGGCCCGGTGCTTCGCCGGCTCACCTTGCCGGAATCGCATTGCTCGATGCCGAACATGGCGGCATCGTGTTGGCGCCTTCGAAAGCGGAGATCGATGCATTCCGGCGATCGTCATCGTCTTTCGCGGCGCATCGCGACAAAGCGGCAGCCTATTTGACAAGGCCGGCAGCAACGAAGACCGGCATAGCGGTCCACGTGCAGGTGAATATTGCCGATCCGTCCGATGTCGACCGCATCGATGCTGCGGCGTGCGACGGTGTCGGGCTGATGCGGACCGAATTCCTGTTCGGCAAGACGCTGCCGGACGAGGAGACGCAATATCGCGCCTACCGTAGAGTGCTGGAATGGGCAGGCGACAGGCCGGTGACGATCCGTACTGTCGATGCGGGCGGCGATAAACCTGTGCCGGGCCTGACCGTCGAGGAAGGTAATCCATTCCTTGGCCTGCGCGGGATCAGGCTGTCGCTGATGCGTCCGGAGGTCTTTCGTGTGCAGATCCGCGCCTTGCTACGTGCCGCCATGCACGGCAATCTGAAGGTGATGTTCCCGATGATCGCCGTTCCGGAAGAGTATGAACACGCCACCGCGCTGTTCGCTGAGGAGCAGGCTGACCTTTTGGCGCGCGGCATCGCGCACAAAATGCCGCCGCTTGGCATCATGGTCGAGGTGCCGTCGGTGGCCATCGCACCGGAGGCATTCGCCAAGGCCGCTTTCTTCTCGATCGGTTCGAATGATTTGACCCAATACGTGATGGCCGCCGCGCGCGACAATGCGTCGGTCGCACATTTGAATTCCGTCAGGCATCCGGCCGTGCTCCGGCTGATCGCCTCGGTTGCCGCCTTCGGCCGCGAGCATAATATCCCGGTCAGCCTGTGTGGCGATGCCGGCGGCGACCCCGCCTCGATCCCGGCGCTGCTCGAAACCGGCCTGCGTGACCTCTCCGTCGCTCCCGCCCAACTCGCGATGGCCAAGGCGGCCATCGCGGACGTTTCGATCTAGGCCCCGGTATGGCAGACAAGGCGTCGCAATCCGGCCCCGAAGAGGCGATCCGCGCCTACAAGACGATCCTGTCGCAGGTGATCGACCAGCGCCCGTCCGGCATGCGCCAGCGCCTCGCCGATGCGCTGGGCAAGCATCGCAGCTTCGTCACGCAGATTTCCAGCCCGGCCTATTCGACGCCGATCCCGTCGAAGCATTTGCCGGCTATCTTCTCCGTCTGCCATTTCAGCCCGGCCGAACGCGATCATTTCCTTGAGGCCTACCATCGGGCGCATCCGGGAAAGATGTCGCTGGCCGCAGGCTTGCGCAAGACACGCCATGTCTCGCTGATCGTTCCCGATTTCGGCGACGACAAGCAGAACGCGGCGCTCGACCGGGCGGTCAACGATTTCATCCAGAAGATCACCAGCATCGCCGGCAAGGGCAGCTGACGCTGGGCTATTTCGGGAGGACGGCCATGAAGAAATTTTTGAATTCGGTCGATACGGTGCTGACCGAGAGCCTCGACGGCTTCGTTGCCGCGCATGCCGATATCCTGGCGCTTGGCGAGGAACACAAATTTGTCCGCCGCAAGCTGCTCACACCGGGCAAGGTGGCGCTGATCTCCGGCGGTGGCTCGGGTCACGAGCCGCTACATGGCGGGTTCGTCGGGCACGGCATGCTGGATGCGGCCTGCCCCGGCCAGGTATTCACCTCGCCAACGCCTGACCAGATGATGGCGGCGGCCGAAGTCGTCAATACGGGCGCCGGCTGCCTGTTCATCGTCAAGAACTACGAGGGCGACGTGATGAATTTCGACATGGCCGCTGAAATGTCGGAAGGCGTGATGCAAATCGTGACCAATGACGACGTTGCGGTCGAAAACTCGTCCTACACCACCGGCCGGCGCGGCGTCGCCGGCACGCTGGTGGTCGAGAAAATCGTCGGCGCGGCGGCCGAACAAGGCATGGCACTGGAGCCGTTGAAGGCGCTCGGCGAGCGCGTCAACGGCGCGACGCGCTCGATGGGCGTGGCGCTGACCAGTTGCACCGTGCCGGCGGCGGGCAAGCCGACCTTCGATATCGGCGACGGCGAGATGGAGTTCGGGGTCGGCATCCACGGCGAGCCTGGGAGGCGGCGCGACACATTGAAAAGCGCCGATGCTATCGCCGAGGAGATCTGTACCGCAATCCTGGGTGACCTGGGCGACGGTGCCAGAGGCCAGGCGCTACTCTTCGTCAACGGCTTTGGCGGCACACCGTTGATGGAGCTTTATCTGATGTACAACAGCGCCCGCAAAATCTTCGAGAAGCACGGCGTGACGGTGATCCGGTCGCTGGTCGGGTCCTATGTGACCTCGATCGATATGGCCGGCTGTTCGATCACGCTGAGCATGCTCGACGACGAGGCGGCTGTTTGGTGGGATGCACCGGTACATACGGCCGCGCTGCGCTGGGGCATGTAGCGGCGGAGAATGCCCCAGAAATAGTCGGTGACAAGACCGGTATCGGCAACGCCGCGCATCGCCAGACAGTTGCCCTCCTCACCCTGCGTAAGATAAAGAATCTGCGGGTTTGGGGAGTTCGAGCATGCGTTACAATTGGGATCGGGCGCCGACGGGTTTCGAGCGCCATGGAAAGGTGCTGGCAGCCGCCTTGCTGATCGTCGGCGGGGTCGGACTTATGCTCGCTGCCCTCCCGCTTTAGGGACAACAAACTCGGGTAGCGGACTACGTCTCAGCGCGTTGCCTCAGTGCGCCTGGCCAGTCACGGCGATGAAACGGCGGTCGCGCCCTTCAAATCCCTGGCTGAAGCGCTGCACGAGCACCGCAAGCACGCCCGGTTTTCCATCCGGGGTGAATGCGTAAGATTCCGACAGGCTGTAGGAAGTCGGGCAATTCCTCGAACCGGGCACCGCCTTGTCCTCATGCAGCAGCTTGATCGGCTTGCCGTCCTGACCCTGCAGCGTCAGGCGAAAGCCGAGCGCCTTGCCGGTCGTTTCGCCTTGCAGCGTCGCGTCGAAACTCGCTGAACAATCCGCCGTGCTGTCGGCACGGATCTGCTCGAGCTGGATGGTGCCAAGCTCGTCATAGGCCGGCGAAAGCCATTTTTGCGAAACCTGCTCGAGGCGCGCAATGTCATTGTAGGCGACCATGTCGTCGGGAAAGGTGAACCTGTCCAAGGCAGTCCGCTCGCCGCGCGGCGCGATGGCATATTTGGCCAGCAAGGGCGCCGCCAGTTCGGCGGCCTGTGCCCTCGCCTGCGCAAGCGTCAATGTCGAATCCTCCGTCTCGTCGGCGATGACGATCGGCTTGCCGCCGACGAACTCATCGGTCCGCGTGTCGATGATGTCGATCTCCGACCAGCCCGAATCCGAAGCACCGGCATCGAGCGTGCCGTACTGTTCGAAGGCGAAGTAGTTGCCGTCTGGCGAAAAGCCGATGACGCGCCGAGCCGCCGCGTCGCCTGCCTGAGCAGCTGAAGCGAGCACCACCGCCAGCGTCGCAACCGCGGCAAACCCAAGCTCATATCGCAATTTCATCGCGCCCTGCCCCCTAATGCCGAAAATTCGAACGACACCGGCCCCCAGACCATTCATGACCCGCACTTGCGGCCAAGTTAGAACGACAGCAAACGAAACGCACAAATACATGGTTACACAAACCAGCATACGCTATTTCAAGGACAGCAAACATTCCTGGGGAGGAAGCTGGATGGCGTCACGCTACCACGAGGTCTACGACGGCTGGAAACGCGACCCGGAAAAATTCTGGGCCGATGCCGCGGGCGCAATCGACTGGTTCTCGCCCTTCGAGACGGTGTTCGACGCCAATGCCGGCGTCTATGGCAGGTGGTTCATTGGCGCCTCGTGCAACACCTGCTTCAATGCCGTCGATCGTCATGTGGCGGGCGGCCGTGCCGACCAGATCGCGTTGATCCATGACAGCGCGATTTCCGGCACAATCAGGAGATTCACGTATGCCGAGTTGAAGCGCGAGGTGGTCGCGCTGACCTCGGTGCTCAAGAATCGTGGCATCCAAAAAGGCGATCGCGTCATCATCTACATGCCGATGGTGCCGGAAGCAGCCTTCGCCATGCTTGCCTGTGCGCGGATCGGCGCCGTGCATTCGGTGGTCTTCGGCGGCTTTGCCTCGCATGAGCTCGCCACCCGTATCGACGACGCCAAGCCGAAGCTGATCATCTCCGCTTCCTGCGGCCTGGAGCCAGGGCGCGTCGTTGCCTATAAGCCGCTGCTCGACAAGGCGATCGAGATGTCGCGGCACAAGCCGGAAAGCTGCCTTATCCTGCAGCGCGACCAACTGCGCTGCGAACTCAGGGAAAACCACGATATCGACTATGCCGACGCCGTGGCGCGGGAGCGGGCCGCGGGTGCCAATGTCGACTGTGTTCCGGTGCTTGCCACCGATCCGCTCTACATCATCTACACGTCGGGCACGACCGGCCAGCCGAAGGGAATCGTGCGTGACAATGGCGGCCATATGGTCGCGCTGAAATGGTCGATGGAAAACGAGTTCGGCGTCAAACCGGGCGAAGTGTTCTGGGCGGCTTCCGATGTCGGCTGGGTGGTCGGCCATTCCTATATCGTCTACGGCCCGCTGCTGCATGGCTGCACAACGATCCTGTTCGAGGGCAAGCCGGTCGGCACGCCCGATGCCGGCACCTATTGGCGTGTGATCGCCGAGCATGGCGTCGTCGCGCTGTTCACCGCGCCAACCGCCTTTCGCGCCATCAAAGGACAGGACCCGAAGGGCGAATTCGTCCCGAAATACGACCTGTCCAAATTCCGGACGCTGTTCCTCGCCGGCGAGCGCGCCGATCCCGAAACCATCAAATGGGCGGAGCAGAAATTGACCTTGCCGGTGATCGACCATTGGTGGCAGACCGAGACCGGCTCGCCGATGACCATCAACCCCGCCGGACTGGGCCTGTTGCCGGTCAAATACGGCTCGCCCGGCGTGCCGATGCCCGGTTATGACATCCGCGTGCTCGACGATGCCGGGCATGAGGTCAAGCGTGGTACGCTTGGCAATGTCGTGGTGAGATTGCCGTTGCCCCCCGGCTGCCTGCCGACGCTGTGGAATGCCGACGAGCGGTTTCGCCAAGCCTATCTCGACGAGTTCCCCGGCTTCTACAAAACCGCGGATGCCGGCATGATGGACGAGGACGGCTATCTCTATGTCATGGCTCGCACCGACGACATCATCAATGTCGCCGGCCACCGGCTATCGACCGGCGCCATGGAGGAGATTCTGGCCGCGCATCCCGACGTCGCCGAATGCGCCGTCGTCGGTATTGCCGATGCTATGAAAGGCCAGGTTCCACTCGGCTTCGTCGTGCTGAATGCCGGCGTCGACCGCGACGCCGGCATCATCGAAAACGAGGTTGTCACCCTAGTGCGCGAACGGATCGGCCCGGTCGCTGCCTTCAAGACGGTGGTGACGATCAAGCGCCTGCCGAAGACGCGCTCCGGCAAGATCCTGCGCGGCACCATGCAGAAGATCGCCGACAAGGAGGAATGGGCCATGCCGGCAACGATCGACGACCCGGCCATCCTCGACGAGATCACCGCCGCGCTGAACCGCCGCGGCATCGGCCTGTAATGGGCGCCGAAGCCGAGTTGCGTCCGAAGCTCCGGTATGGAACGACCGGCGCCGGACGTGGTATCCACGCGCGGTGTCGTCATGTTGTTTCGGAATCGAGACGCACCCACAGCCATGCGAGACGCCATACGTGACCCTGTTCCAGCGATCGAGAAAGCCCCAGGCCGCGGCACGCCAGCGGCTGGAGATCGATATGCGGGGCGCAGTCGTCTATGCGATCGGCGACGTGCATGGCTGCTACAAGGAACTCCGCGCCCTGGAGCAGAAGATCGTGCTCGATTCGGCGCCCTTCGAAGGGCGCAAGCTCATAATCATGCTTGGCGACTATGTCGATCGTGGACCCCAGTCGGCGCGTGTGCTCGATCATCTGCTGGCGCCACCGCTCCGTGATTTCCAGCGCATCTGCCTTGCCGGCAACCACGAAGTCGTGATGCTGAACTACGTCGACGGGGTCATTTCGAGAGAGTCGTGGCTGGCGATAGGCGGCCTGCAAACGCTGTTTTCCTACGGCGTCGACCCGTCGCGCATGGCCGATCTCTATGGGTCAAGCGAGGAGGTCGACAAGCGCATTCGGGAAGTCATTCCAGCCGACCACATTAGCTTCATGCGCGCGCTGCCGGTCATGGTCTGTTCGGCGAAATTCGTGTTCGTCCATGCCGGCATCAGGCCCGGCATCGACCTCGCCGCGCAGGACGAGGACGACCTGCTGAATATCCGTTCGGACTTCTTCGACGCTGCGCATCTTCTCGACCGCTATGTCGTGCACGGACATACGCCGGTCGACACTCCGAAGCTCGAGGGACGCCGGCTTGGCATAGACACCGGCGCCTTCCAAACCGGCCAGCTGACCGCCCTCAGGATCGTCGACAACCGCGCCAGGTTGATATTTTCCTGAGCGCGATGTCGTCGCTCAGGCGGCTGCCTTGGTGCGCGCTTCCGATTTTTCCAGATAGTAGCTCGAATATTTGTCGAAGAATTTTTCCGAGCCGCCGATCGCGCCATATTTGGCCAGCTTCTTCAGTTCGACCTTGTTCAGCACCGCGCCAATGATCTTCTTGGCGATGTAGGGCTCCGAGCTGAGCATGGATTGCACCATCGCACGCGGCGTGCGTCCCCATTCGGTGACCAGCACGAAGCCGTCGACAAGCGGAGCGAAGGCCTTGGCGTCGACGACAGGCCCGAGCGGCGGCAGATCGACGATGATGTATTCGAAGGTTTCCTTGGCGTTATCGATGAAACGCCGCATGCCGGCTGAAGACAGAAGCTCGCTGGTATGCGAAAACTGGCCACGCAGGACGGCCGGGATGATAGCCAGCTTGGTCTGCCGGTCGATCTTGCCGATCGACTGCCATGTCTGCCCGCTCACCACAGCTTCCATCAGGCCCTGCTCGGCCTCCATACCGAGGCTGCGGCTGAGGCCGGGATTGCGCAGGTCGCCGTCGATCAGCAGCGTTTTCGATCCGTTGACGGCAAGCAGCCCGGCAAGATTGGCCGCCACCGTCGACTTGCCCTCGCCGGGAAGCACCGAGACCACGCCGATGACCCGGCTGCCCTGGCCTTCCATGACGACATCGAAGGCGATCTTGGCGTTGCGCAGCGTCTCGGAGAACATCGATGCCGGGGCATCGACGGTTACCCGCATCCGCGCACGTTTTTCGGCTGCCGACAATGTTTTGGAGGGCTGGGACTTGGAGGACTTGGCGGTCTTGGATTCAACGACTTTGACGTCAGGCTGACCGCCATTGCGCTGGTCATCCTTGCCAGCCTTGCCGATGACCGGCAGGTAGCCGAGGAATTTGAGGCCGACCCGGTCGCGCACATCCTCGCCGGTCCTGAAGAAGCGTTCCCTGAATTCATTCAGGCCACCAACCCCTGCCCCCAGCATCATGCCAAGCGCCAGCGAAAGCCCCAGCACGATGGCTGTGCGGGGGGTTGCGGCCGACTGCGGCATCGTCGCGTCCGAGATGACCCGGATCTTGCCGACCGGGAAGGATTGCTGCTGGGCGGCCTCCTCATAGCGGTTCAGGAACGTCTGGTAGAGCGTCGACAGCGCCGTCGCCTTTTGGTCCAGCTCACGCAGCTTGACCTGCGACTGGTTGTCGATGGAGCTCTTGCCAGCCGCCAAGGCGACATTTGCGCGGAGCGCGGTTTCGCGCGCCAGAGCGACCTCGTATTCGTTGCGGTAGCTTTCGGTCAGTTGCTTCAGCTCGCCGAAAATCTGCGCCGATATGTCGGCCTTCTCCTTGGCGAGCGCGACGGCCTGCGGATGTTGCGGGCCGAAATTGGCTTCGACATCCTGCTGTCGCTTGGATACGGTGAGATAGCGGTTCTTCAGCGTCGTGATGACCGAGCTGCTCGGCTGGTCGTTCGATATCGCAGCGTCCTTGAACGCGTTGTCCGAGCCGCTTTCGACGATCGACTTGTACTGCTGATAGCGGGCGCCGGCACGTGCTGTATCGGCCTGCGCGACGATCAACTGGGTGTTGAGATCGGACAATTGCTTGTCGCTGATCAGCTGGCCGTCATTGACGGCCAATCCGTGTTCGGCCCTGAACTTTTCGACCGCCAGTGCAGCCGCCTGGGAGCTCTCACGAAGCTCGGTCAGCCGGCCTTGCAGCCAGACCGCCGCCCGCTCGGTCGCGTCGAAGCTGGCATCGAGTTGATCGGCTAGATAGGCATCGGCATAGGCCTTGGTGATGGCGGTCGCAAGCGCCGGATCCGTCGCCTGGAAGGAGATGCTGATGACAAAGCTCCGGCCGATCCGCTCGGCATCGAGTTGGGTCTGCAGTTTGAAGATTGCGTAGTCACGGGGCGATGAGGATGCGGTGATCGCGTCACGCGTCGCAGCATCAAGCTGAGTGACATCGGTTGTGCTAGCGGCGCGCTTGGGGCGGACAGACTGGACGATACCGCGCACAAAGCCAGCAACCTTCGACAGGGCCGACGTCGGAGGGTTCATGAAAGCGTCGTTCTGATCGAGCTTCAGCTTGTCGACGACCACCCCAGCCAGCCTGGCCGACTGTAGTATTTCGATCTGGCTCAGAACGGCGGAGTCGGTCTGCATGCTGACCGACGCCGCCGAAATGTCGTCGACGACCTTGTTCAATCCTTCGTCGATCAGCACGCTGCTCGTCGCCACATAGGTAGGAGGCGTCGTCTGCAAATAGAGCACGCCGAGAAAGAGACCGATGACGGCGCAGGCGGCAACCACTTTCGCCTGCCGCGCGGCCATGCCAAGCAGGCGCTCGATGTCGATGAAGTCTTCGGCGTTTGCCGCATTAGAAGCCGGCAATGGCGTCCTCTTGTCGACAGGAAAATTGGCATAGTTCATCTTCGGTCCAATTCTAGTTTGCAGGCGCTACCGCCTCGAAGGTCGGGACATAGGGTGCAAACCTTGCGCCGGACAGTGCGCGTTACGCGCGGCGCAACGGCCTGTCCTGCGTCATCAGCCGCACCCACAATGCCTCGAAAAAATGGACATTATGCGGCTTCTTCCCGACGCTGATGCGACCGGACGAATTCCTGCAGCATCTCGAAGATCGGGCCCTTCATGTCCTCCCGCGCCAGCGCGAAAGCGATATTGGCCTGGATGAACCCCTCCTTCGAACCGCAGTCGAACATGCGGCCGTCGAAAGGCTGGGCGAAGAAGGCCTGGGTCTGTGCGAGACGCACCATTGCGTCGGTCAGCTGGATCTCGTTTCCGGCGCCGCGTTGCTGGCTGGCAAGCAACGAGAATATCTCGGGCTGCAGGATGTAGCGGCCGTTGATGTAGAAGTTCGACGGCGCGTTGGCAGGAGCCGGCTTTTCGACCATGGCCGTTACCTCGAAGCCCGTGCCGACATCAGCGCCGCGCCCGACAATGCCGTATTTGCTGGTCTCGGTCGGATCGCAACGCTCGACGGCGATGACGTTTGCGCCAGTCCGTGCGTAAAGATCAGCGACTTCGGCGAGACAGCCACGCCCGCCGAAGGACACCATGTCCGGCAAAAGCAATGCGAAGGGCTCGTCACCGATGACTTCGCGCGCGCACCAGACGGCATGGCCGAGGCCTTGCGGCGACTGCTGGCGGATGAAGCTCGTCGCGCCGGCGACGGGAAGCAGGCTTTCAAGCGATTCGAGTTGCGCCTTCTTGCCGCTCTGCTCCAGGGTTCCGATCAGTTCAGGATGCAGGTCGAAATAGTCCTCGATCACCGCCTTGTTGCGGCCGGTGACGAAGACGATGTGCTCGATGCCGGCCTCGAACGCCTCGTCAACCGCATATTGCACGACAGGCCTGTCGACCACCGGCAGCATTTCCTTCGGCATGGACTTGGTCGCCGGCAGGAACCGCGTTCCGAGCCCCGCCACCGGTATGACTGCCTTCCTGACTTTTTTCATTGCATGTTCCTTCTGAGGAGATCGATTTCAACCCTGTCGCAGGCGGCGAAACTGTCTTCATTCACCTGCAGCCCTTCACCTCCCCGCCACTACGGCAAACTGTGCCGCTACCCTTCGCAGCCGGACGGCGATCGGCATGCTCATATGCCGAACCGCCGCCGGATCGCTGAGCGCCGTCCATATCGCCTTGAGCGGCGACCGCGCCTTGATGTGCTGAACCAGCGACAGGAATGATGCCGCCCGCCGCAGGCTGCGAGCGCGCCTGGCGAACGCCGCCTCGGCCGCAGCATCCATGGAATGGGTCGCGGCGAAGGTGGCATCGGCCCTGCGCATCGCCTCGACGTGATGAAGTTCGAGCACCCGGGAGATGGAACCGGTGCGAATGTGGTAGATATAGCCCGTCGTCGGCTCGACCATGCATTTGCCGCCTTTAGCCAGAGCACTGGCCAGGAGGATATAGTCTTCGCCAATGATCAGGCTTTCATCGTAACGAAGCCCGTTCTCGTTCAGGAACCGGCGCTGGAAGATCGGCTTGAGGTAGCCGAGATTGAACCTCGATTCGAAGAGGACATTACCGCTGATGAAATCTACCAGCGAGATTTCACCGAGGCCTTCCAGATAGTCAGCCGGGAACATCGTCTCTTCGGCAACGCCATCCTCGCGAACGACCTGCAGATTATCGACCGCGATCTCGGCGCCCGCTTTCTCCGCGCGCTCGATCATGGTGCAGAGTCGCCCGGGATAGACCGCGTCGTCGGAATCGAGGACCGCGACCCACCTGCCGCGTGCAAGCTCAAGGCCGGCATTCCTGGCGCCGCCGGGGCCACGGTTTTGCTCAAGCGCGACAACGCGTACGATGTCTTCGGGGTAGGATCTTGCCAGGTCGAGCGTCCGGTCGCCCGACTTGTCGTCGACGACGATGACCTCGACGCTGATATTGCGCTGGGCGACGGCGCTGGCAATCGCCCGATCGATGGTCGCCTCGGCATTGTAGGCGGCAATCACGAAGCTCACGTCAGGCTGCACGCTTGCCCCCTTGCTGCGGCGAAGACAGGCCGTATTGGCGGATTTCACGAACCCCGACGAGGCCGCTGACGACGCCGACATGCATAATGCCGCGAAGCACGCTGCGGTTCCGACGTACGGGGTCGATGGCGACCGGAATTGCCGACAGGAAACTGTAGGCGGCCTTTGCCGCGGCAATGCCGACCTGCTTGAGCCGGGCAAGGCCGTGTGCGTTGCGCCCCAGAAGATGACCATGCGTCTGCCCAACGCGGAACCGGCGGCGGCCGAGCCAGTCGAATGCCGCCCTGGCAGGTGGCACCGCTTCGTCGACCCAAGCCTCCGGCGAAAAGGCGATGCGGCCGCCGGCCTTGACCATCTGGTCGAAGAATTCCGTATCTTCGCCGCCGGTCTGGCCACGCGCCAGGCTGAAGCGCCGGCCGCGCAGGCTCTCAGCGCCAATCCTGAGCAGGACGTTGCAGGTGTAGCCGGTGCGGATTTCGCCGCTCACCCAGACCGGCAAGGTCGAGTGGAAATCGCCTTTGCGCATCCAGGCGGGCGCATCCGGCAGGTAACGGGCTTGCACCGGCCCAAGCACCGTCGCAGCACCTGTTGCTTCCGCCGTCGCCACCAGTTCGGCAAGCCAGCCAGCGGTGGCCGTCTCGTCATCGTCGATAAAGGCGACGAAATCCGCCGCACTGGTATCGAGGCAAGCGTTGCGCGCGATCGAGATGTTTCGGGCCGGGGCGTGCCGGTAGGTCACCGGCAGCTTCAACTCCGCAGCCAGCGTCGTCACCATCTGTTCGGCCGTCGGCGTATCGTCGTTGTCCGCGATGATAACACCGACGTCGAATCCCGCGGGCATATCCATGGCCGCTATGGAGCGAAGCGTGTCGGCAAGCTCCGGCCGGCGAAATGTGCAGACGCAGATATCGATGCTTCGATTTTTCCTGACCGGGTCCATCACGCTACCCCGCGCTGCGGTCGCGGTGCGAGCAGTTGCAGCCAGAAACCGACCGACCAGCCGAAATGCATGACCATTGCCGAGACCCCGGCCAGCGCAATGTCGGCTTTGCGCTGGCTGACGGCGGTCCAAAAGCCGTAGCCGAGGCAGACCGACGCCCATAGCAAAAGCGGTACGGCCGCCAGCCAGTGGACGAAGGAAAAGGCGGCGAGAAGAACCACGGGGAACACCAGAAGCGGCACCATCTGCCGGATCTTCGGGATCATGCGGTGCTTGAGAACGTTCTTCGCCCGGCCACGGCCATAGCCGAGATATTGAAAATAGAGGCCCTTCAGCGAGGAGCGCGGGTAGTAGACCATTTGCGTCTTGCCGGTCATCCAGATGCGGTAGCCGGCCTGGCGGAGCCGATAGTCGAGTTCGGCATCCTCATTGTGGCTGAAGGTTTCGTCATAGCCGCCGACCGCGGTGAACGCCGATATCCGTATCAGTGCGTGGTGGCCATGATCGACCCATTCCCCCGCCGAAAGATGCCGGTGCTTGGAACCGCCGGTGCCGAGCCTGGAGTTCTGCGCCGCTGCCGCTGCTTTCTGAACCATGCCGCTGCCACTGGTCAGCATCGAGACGACGACCGAATCCGCACCGGTGACCTGCGCTTCTTCGACCAGCCGGTCGCAATAATCCGCGGGATAGCCGCCATGCGCGTCGATGCGAATGAGATAGTCGACGCCTTCCCCGAACCTGGCGACGGCGAGATTGATTGCCGCGCTCTGCAAGCGCTTTTCATTGTGCAGCAGGATCACCCGCTGATCTTTTGCGGCGATGTCCGCGACGATCGTCCTGGTGCCGTCCGTGCTGCCGCCATCGGCAACGATGATCACGGCGCCCAGCCTCTCGGCCGCAGGGCGGAGCTCTCGAAGCAACGCGCCGATATGGGCCGCCTCGTTCAGGCACGGAACCACGATCGTGCAGGATGGAATTTCGGTTTGCGTCATCGGCAGTCCTTCTATGCCAATGCTTCGGCAGCATATGGACCGGGAGCCGCAGTCAGCCCGCGGAGCTTTTCGACGAGCGCCCGACAATCGGCGCGGTCGTAGCTCCAGGTGCGCGGATTGCGGGCGAGAACACGCGCCCTCAATGTCCCGAACCGATGCTGCTCCATCGTGCCGACGGCGACTTCGAGCGCCTCGGGCGTGGCTTCTGGCAAAAGAACCCCTATGCCTTGCCGGTCGAGGAACCGGCCGGTTTCGGTGGCTCCCATCGAAATCGGCACGGCTCCGAAGCGGCAGCCCTCATAGAGCCGGTTGGGCAGCAGCCATTCGGAGTTCAGGCCCTGCTCAAAAAAGTCGATGGCCCAAGAAAAGTGGACCTCGCGGTAGATCGCCGCCATATCCTCGGGATTGCGGTAGGGCCCGCCAAACGAGAGCCAGGGTTCCGATTCGACGAAACCGTGGAAATCGGGAAATTCGGACAGCGCCGGGCGGCCCCTGAGGACGATTTCAAAGCGGCCGTCGAGGCGGCGCGAAAATTCGGCCAGAAGCTCCAGGGAACGGCGGCAGCGGAGCGCCCCGAACCAGCCGATCCGCCAAGGCGGCGCTACGGGGTTCTCCGGCGCCGCGCGGTCATCCAGCGAGGCCGCGGCTGGCTCGAAATACTTGTTTTCGAGCAGTTCGACTGGGGCGGCAATCTGCCCGAACGGCTTGAAATAGTTGGCGATGAAGGCCGGAGAGCTGGTCACCAGAAGCTTCACATCCCTAGCCAGGAAGCGTTCTGCGCCGCGCATCGCCCATCCCAGCGGATCGTCGCGAAGCAGCAGGCGATGGATATCCAGGCACTCGTAGACGATCGGCACCGTTGCCTGGAAAGCCGATCTGGCGCGGCGGGCAAGCGCCAGCATTTCCAGATTGCGCGCGACAATGAGGTCGGGCCGTGGCATTGAGCCCAGCTTCGAGCCGGTCGAGACAACTGCCTTCATGATCGCGGCCAGACGTTGGGCGAATCGGCCATCACGAGTCGGGCCGAGATCGATCGGCTGCAAGCCCTCGACATCAGCAACTGCGCTTGCCGTACGACGAAAGCCCGCCAGCGTAACCTGGGCGCCGCCTGCCTTGAGCATTATGATCCGCCGGCGCACTGCCGGGTCGGAGACGTCGTGTACCAAGTACAAGACATGCAGCATGAAAACTCGACCGCTGTTGGCCCGCCCGCGACAATGCTAGTACAGCTCTTGCTGCATCGCAACATTTTTGGTTGCAGCGTAGCAAAGATCCCCGTTTTTTGTTGCACTGCAAAATCGATGGGTTAATCTCGCTCTGCTTGGGCCACATGGACCGCGCGTTGGCCTGCCATCGGGCTGCGCGCCAATAATCACGACGCGAGGACCATCCTTGGCGTGCAGCATTTTCGGCCAACCCGCCTGCAATCCGCCCCTTCGCACCCGTCGATGGAAGCACGGGACTACTCACGAAATGAGGTCATTCCATGAAGATCGCGGTTGAAAACACCGTCTGCCTGAATACCGGGGATGCAGCGATTCTCCTGGCGATCCGCCATGTTTTCAAGACGATCGTGCAAGACGATATCCAGTTCTATGTCTTCGACAGCCAGCCGGAGGTGGCGGCGAGGCTCTACACCAAGAAAGAGTATCCTGATCTCGAATTCCACAAGCTGCTGTCGGAATCGCTGTTCCGCTACAAATACGGCAGCGGGCTGAAGAACCTGTTCAAGCCGATCTACAATCGGCTCATCCTCAATGCCCTGCGGCGGTTCGGCAACCGCGGCGTTCTCGGGCGTTTGTTCAACTCAAGCAATCGCCGTGGTCTCGAGATCTACAAAGACGCCGACCTCGTGGTCACGACAGGCGGAACCTATCTTGTCGAGACTTACAATCTGGAACGGCGACTCAATCAATTCCGGATCGACGCGATTCTGGGGAAGGACCCCGTCTTCTTCACGCAATCGCTCGGCCCGTTCAACAAAAGTTACAATCGCCAGGAGTTGAGCCCAATCTTCGATCGGAGCCCGCTCATCCTGCTGCGCGACGAACGTTCGCGAGGTCACATTGTGGACATGGTGAAAGACCCCGGCAAATGCCACGTCGTGGCCGACGCCGTCTTTGCCTTGGCCGACACCGACAGGATCGGAAAAATTCTGGCCTCCGGCCAGTCGGCGACCGTCACCGGCCGCGTCGCCATTTCCGTCCGTCACTGGAACTATGTCAGCGACGGCGAGGGCGGCATGCGCCGCTACATCGACTCGATCCGCGCGATCGCGACCATCCTGGTCAGGGACCACGCCAAGGAGGTCACCTTCGTCTCCACCTGCCAGGGCGTGCCGGAATACGCCCATGACGATTCCAAGACGGCGCGGGCTATCGTTGCCGAACTCGATCCGGAGATCGCCAAGCATGTCAGCGTGGACGCTTCGTTCCACACGCCGGAGCAACTGATGGCACTGGTGAAAGGCTTCGACTTCGTTGTCGCAACGCGCATGCACATGATGATCATGTCGCTCTGCGTCGGCACGCCGGTGCTGCCGATCGCGTATGAATTCAAGACCAAGGAACTTGCCAAGCGGATCGGCGTCGCCGACCTGCTGCTCGACATCGACACGGTGACGCCCGAGGAAGCGAGCGAGAAGCTCGGCAGACTTACCGCCAATCTCGACCTCTATCGCAGGACGAGCCTTCAGGCAGTGCTTGAGGAGCATGCGTCGGCGATGTCGGCAGGTGAGCTTTTGAGGCCGGTGATTGCCGGCCTAGCGGGCGTTGCGCATGGCGCTGGAAAGCGTGGTGAACAGGGCGCTGCGCGACTGGCGAAGGGCGAGCATGAGGACCAGGCCGATCGAATAATTGAGGGCACCCGCCAGGACCACCGCGAGCAGGTCTGACTGGCTGGTCAGCGATGCCGGCAACTCCCGGTACACGGACCAGGCAAGCAGCGATGACGCGATGAAAAGCCCCTGCATGACCAGGAAGTCGGCTGCGGTCACCGGGCCGACCCGGTGGACAAGAACGGCAAGCACCGGGACGCGCAGCACATAGCCGCTGATCGCGTAGGCCGCCGCGACACCGACGGCGCCCCAGTGCAGGCCGATGATGAAGGCGGCGACCGTCGTCAGCGACGAGTAGATGCCCCAGTGGAACATGGTCTTGGTCTTGCCCTGGCAGATGAAGATCCAGCCGGTGGTGCTCGAGACGGACTGGATCAGGCTGGCGATGCCCAGCCAGGCGAAGATCGGCGCCACCGCTGTCCAGCGCTCGCCGAAGAGAAGCCCGACGACCTGGTCCGACGTCAGCGTCAGCGCCGCGATGCCGGGCATAGTGATGGCCGCCAGCATCCAATTGGTTCGCACATAGATGTCGCGAAACCGCGCCTTGTCCTCATGGATGCGGCTCAGCAGCGGCACCATCACGCGTGTCAGCGGCTGGTTGATGTTCTGCAGCGGAAACAGCAGGAGCTTGTAGGCGCGGTCATAATAGCCGAGCTCGATCGCGCCCGAATATTTTCCGATCAGGATGTTGTCGAGATTGCGCGAGAAGAAGTTGGCCAGATTGAAGCCGGTCAGATTGGCGCCGAAAGACAATATGTCGGTATCGACCTTCAGGTCCGGCCGCGACGGCGTCCAGCGCGCCACCTGCCATGCCGCGGCCAGCGCGACAACAGCCGATACCGCAGGGCCGATGACCAGCGACCAGTAGCCCAGCCCCGCATAGGCGGCGATTGCGGTAGTCGCAAGTCCGGCAGCAGCGGTTATCACGTCGTTCAGCGCGAGTTGGCCAAAGCGCAAGTGACGGTTCATCAGCGCCAGCGGCACCGCGGCGAGGCTGCCAAGCAGCAGCGGCAAGGCAGAGCCGATGGTAATCCCGACCATGCGTTGATCGCCATAGAAGGCAGCGATGGCGGGCGCCAGGCATGCAACCACCACGGCACTGCCCAACCCCACCAGCGCACTGATCCAGAATACCTGGTTGAGCTGCTCGGTGCTTATGTCCTTGCGCTGGACCACGGCCTGCTGGAGGCCAAGGTTTTGAAGCAGTCCGACAAAGGCCACAATCGGCCCGACGGAAGCCACCAGGCCAAAATCCTCGGGGACGAGCAGACGCGCAAGCACGATCACCGAGAGAAACTGGATCGCCATCTTGAAGCCTTGCGCGCCGATCGTTACCATGCCGCCGCGCAGGGCGACGCGACCGAACTGGGGGGGCGGGTTGGCGTTCATGCCGGCTGCCTGGCTTCGGCCAGCTGGGCAACGATCTGCGCAAAACGTTCGTTGAGTACGTCCGCGTTGAAATCCTGCTCGATCTTGCGGCGCGCCGCACGTGCGATGCGCTCGCATTTGTCCGGGTTCTCGGCCACCCAGACAAGCTTGCGGGCCAACGCCGCAACGTCTCGCTCCGGTGCGAGGAAGCCTGTCTCCTGATCCTCGATCAGTTCGGGAATGCCCGAGTGATAGGTGCTGACGACGATCAGCCCGGCGGCCATAGCCTCCATCAGCGCCACCGGAATACCCTCGAGATCGCCGTCTCGCGCGGCAACGCTAGGCAGCAGGAATACGTGGGCATTGCGCAGGCGCTGCTTGACCTCGGCGTGCGGACGCGGCCCGAGGAAAGTCACCCGGTCGGCAATGCCGAGATTTGCGGCGAGCTTCTTCAACTCTTCCAGCAATTCGCCGCCGCCAATCACCGAATAGACCCAGTCGCGCCGCGGCAGGCTGGCGAGCGCCCGAAGGGCGAATTCGATGCCCTTCTTTTCGGTCAGCCGGCAGACCGAGATGAAGGACAGCGTGTCCCGGTCCCAGGAACGCCAATGGTAGCCGATCTCACCGGGCCGCACGCCCATATGGTGAACCATGACTTGCGCCGGGGGTGCGCCGACGCCGATCAGGGCATCGCGGAAAAACGCGTTCACCGGGAGCTGGAGAACGCCCTTGTCGAAGACAACCTTGTAGCGCGTGAGCGTGTTGTCATGCAGCGGTTCGCCGACATCGCGGCCGTGGAATATGGTCACCAAAGGAGCGGAAATCCGGCCTCGTTTCATGGCGCGGGCGACGCGCATGCCGTTATTGCCGAAATGCGCGACGATCACATCGGCGTTCTGCAATTTGCGCGCAAAAGCGATGTCGACAGCGGTCGAGAGCTTATCCCAGAACCTGCCCGACCATTTCCTGAGCGTCGGGCGAAAGCGCCCCAGCCCGCCCCACCAGCAGACGACCTTGCCAGGGAGAGCCTGCCAGCGGCGATCGTCGATGTTGCTGTCCTTGCCGAAGGACGTCTCGTTGCAGACGACGCCGACTTGCATGCCGCGCTCGAGGCACCCTTCTATCTGGTCGAGGACGAAGGTCTCCGACAAAGAGGGGAACTTATCAACTACGAAGCAAATCTTCATTGGATGGACGATCTTTCGAGGCCGGTCGGCGATCTGCTCGCGCGGATGAGGGCTGACGCCCGTCGCCACCGTGCGAGGCGCCTCAAGCGTCTGGTGTTGTGCGTGTCTTTGTCCCAAGGCAGCTCCCACCCCGGTCAGGCGCGAGAGCCGGCTTTTGGGCAACGTGCATGGTTTTGGACGAAATGCATCAGGCGGCACGCTCCAGCGCGCCTTGCCTGGCGTTGTCGAGAACGCGGAGGAAGGTCGCGAACTGGCTGTCGGGGTTCATTTGTGGCCGCTCCGAAAACAGCTGCGCCGCCGCCGACAGACGGTCGTACTCGGCCTTGTCGCTCCATAGTCGCCTGACCGCGGCGACCCAGTCGTCGAGCGGTGCATCATAGTCGAGCACCACGCCGCCGGCGCCAATCGCTTCCGGCAGGCCGCCGCGACGGGACCCGACGACTGGAATGCCGCTGCAATGGGCCTCGGATGCCACCCGCCCCCAAGCTTCTTCCCATTTGCTGGGCGCCAGCAGGATCTTGGTGCGGCCATAGACGGTCTTCATGTCGCTGGTGCGGCTTTCCAGCCTGACGTTGCGCAGCGGCGCGATGATCCGTTCGATCTGCGCCCGATGGTCGTCGTCGAGCTTCCAGCTTTCGACGAACAGGAACGGAATTTCGGGGCATTGGCCGGCGATGCGCACGGCGAGTTCGAACCCTTTTTCGTTGTAAGGATTGATCAGCGTGACGAATTCACCGGTGGTCGGCGTGCTGTAGAGCCCGGGATTGATGGTCGGCGGGATCACGGTCGAGTCGATGCCGAACCTTTCCTTATAGGTGCGCGCAGTGAATTCGGAATTGGCGATATAAAGCGCCGAATGCAATTCGCGCAGGTCGCCGGCCAATTCGTGGAATTCGACGTTCCGCAGATAGACCACCAGCGGTATTCCGAGCGCCTGCAGCGCCTTTCCGATCGGCACCGATTTGTGGCACTGCACGACGGCGACATCGGGATCGAGCCGTTCGACCGCGAAGCGCGCCGCCTCCCAGGGAAACCATGCCCGCACGACCGGATAGCCGGGATAGCTGTCGATGACCGCTCGCTGGCGAAGCAGCTTCATCTTGGCGCGCGCCTTCAAGCCGAACATGCCGTCACCGAACAGCGCCGCCAGAACCGAGGCGTCATGACCGTGCTCGCGCAGCTGCTCGACCAGATGATGCGTGCTCGACTGAACGCCACCGCTGAACTGCGGCGTGTAGCCGTTGCCGCCCGCAAACAGAACTTTCATGGACCTGGCTCCTTGCTGGACCGCCCTTGCGTCACGCCGCCATTCTGCCGATGCTGTGGTATTCGATGCCGTGGCGGGCGATGACCTTGGGGTCGTAGAGATTGCGTCCGTCGAAGATAACGGGCGTGGTCAGCGCGTTCTTCAGCGCATCGAAAGACGGCGCGCTGAAGCTTTTCCACTCGGTCACGATCAAGAGCGCATCGGCGCCTCGCAGCGCGGCCTCCTTGGTGCCGCATAGTTGCAGGTCGTCGCGCAGCCCGTAGATCGCCTGGCATTCCTGCATCGCCTCGGGATCGTAGGCCTGGACATTGGCACCGGCGGCCCAGAGCGCTTCCATCAGCGTGCGGGCCGGGGCCTCGCGCATGTCGTCGGTATTGGGTTTGAAGGCCAAGCCCCACAGCGCAAATGTCTTGCCTTTGAGATTGCCCTTGAAATAGCGGTCCACCTTCTCGAACAGGACCGACTTCTGCTGGTTGTTGCGCTCCTCGACGGCACGCAGCAGCTTGGCGTCGAACTTGACGGCCTCGGCGGTCTTGATCAGGGCACGCACATCCTTCGGGAAACACGAGCCGCCATAGCCGAGGCCCGGATAGATGAAGTGGTAGCCGATCCGCGGGTCGCTGCCGATGCCCTTGCGGACTTCCTCGATGTCGGCGCCCAGTTGCTCGGCCAGGTTGGCCATTTCATTCATGAAGCTGATCTTGGTCGCCAGCATGCAATTGGCCGCGTATTTGGTGAACTCGGCACTGCGCACATCCATGACGATCATCTTTTCGTGGTTGCGGTTGAACGGCGCGTAGAGCTCGCGCATCACCGCCTCGGTGTCCTCGTTGCTGGTGCCGACGATGATGCGGTCGGGCTTCATACAGTCGCTCACAGCGGACCCTTCCTTGAGGAATTCCGGATTGGAGGCGACGTCGAAAGCCAGATCCTCGCGCCCGCGCGCCTTCAGCGTTGCGGCGATCCTGGCCTTTATCCTTTCGCAGGTGCCGACGGGCACGGTCGACTTGCCGACGACGATCTTGGGCTCGTCCATCTCACGACCGATGGCCTCGGCGACGGCCAGCACATATTTGAGGTCGGCCGAACCATCCTCGCCCGGCGGCGTGCCGACGGCGATCATCTGGATCTGGCCATGCTTGATCGCCGCGGCGGCGTCGGTGGTGAACTTGATGCGGCCGGCGGCATGGTTCTCCTTGACGAT
The DNA here is from genome assembly GCF_040319695.1 of Mesorhizobium sp. M0898. Classification (NCBI taxonomy): domain Bacteria; kingdom Pseudomonadati; phylum Pseudomonadota; class Alphaproteobacteria; order Hyphomicrobiales; family Phyllobacteriaceae; genus Mesorhizobium; species Mesorhizobium sp. M0898. The sequence goes on from NZ_JAMYOE010000004.1 coordinate 133,052, forward strand.
GTTTTCGAGCCCAGGCTCGAAGATCGGGACATGACCCTGGTTGAGCCGCTCGACCTTTTTTGCATCGATGTCGACGCAGACCACCTGATGGCCGACTTCGGCAAGCACCGCCGCCTGTACAAGACCGACATAGCCGATTCCAAAGACAGTCAAATTCATTCGGTTTCATCCCTGTTCAAGGCTTCGGGCCTGTTCGAGCTTCGGTTTTCCGACCACCTTCGGCCCGGCCGGTTCAGATGCGCTTCTAGTTTGTGTTGCATGCCAGCGATTCGGGGAATTGGCAGGGCTGGCCAAGTGCGGTGAATGCAACACGATCCACCTGCATGGTGAGCTTGCGGCCCGGATCCGAGAACGGCCCCATCCACCCCTTCATCGTATCGCTGCCCCACAGGCTGAAATAGATCCTTTGCGAATGGGTGGGCAGCTTCGCCGGATCGGTGATCTCGTGGACAAGCTTGCCGTTGACGTACCAGCGCAGCCGGTCCTTTTCCCAGACGAAGGCGTAGTCGTTGAAGGCCTTGTCGGTGCCGCCGGCGACGTCGACCAGTTTCTCGTTCTTGCCTTTGCCGGCTATGTAGGCATTGACCTGGACCTTGGACGTGTCCTTGGTCAGCACCTCGAAGTCGATTTCATCATGCGGCTGCTTGTCGGCATCGCCGACGAAGCTGAAGAATGCCGCGTTGACGCCAGAGCCCGTGTCGGTCTTCATCCGCGCCTCGTAGGTGCCGTAGCCGAAGCGCTGCTTGGTCTGGATCTCGGCGCAGGCGAATTCGCGATCCTTCAGCTTGCGCTTCTCGAAACCGAGCGTCAGCATGCCGTCGGAAAGCCCGATCAGGCTTTTGGACCAGGTGCAGTTCTGATGCTTGCCGTTCGTCCAGCCGTCGGAAATGTACCAGCGCGCGCGACTGAGGCTGGTGAAATCATCGACAAAGGACGGCGCGGTTGGGAGATCCTGCGCGCCGGCGGGCACCAGGCCCGCAACCAGACTGCCGAGAACGACCAGCAGAAACGCACCGTCTGAACGGAGCCGCCGCAGCTTGCCTGGGATCGGGCGCGTGAACGGGGTGCCTCCGGTTGCCGGGGCGGGCGTGCTTTTAAGACCTGCGTTCATATCAAACTCACCTTGTGCTGTGCGCCCCCAAAGCGATCGTTCGAACCGTGACGAAACAACCTGATCTTGACCTCTGTCGCTCCCAAGCTCCGTGTTGTGCCTAAAACCATTGCGCCGACCCGGGTGTTCGCTCAGCCTGTGCCGGAATCGGCGGGCTTCACAAAATCGGTCCTTATGTCGGGACCGTTCTGCCGCTTCTCTTCGAAGATTTCATCCAGCGAATGACGGAGATCCTTCATCTTCTGCATCTGGCGCGACAGCGCTGCGATGCGCCGCTCGCAATTCAGGATCGACCTGGTCAGTTCGCCGACTTCGGAAGACCTGCGAGAGGAGACCGTTCCGTTCTCCATCGCCTCAACCAGAAAGGCGGCATTGGTAGCCGTTGTCCTGTAGCGGTTCTCAAGGCCGCTCTTCTCCGCCTCGACTTCGGCCGAGATCTGGTCCAGCAGCTTTGCCAACCGATCAAGGCGCGAGGTGTCGGTCTGCGTGTCGCGCGCCGGATCTCTCGACCGGAAGCGAAAGATCGAGGCCATGCAGTCAGCGCCCCATCATCGTCGAGCTGGTGAACGGCCTTAGTGCCCGTCCACATTCAAAAGACATTTCTTGCATCGTCCAGCTCCTCCGACAGGGTATGTCTCGGGCCAGTTCGGTTGGCCGTCCAAAATTGCTGCACCGCAACATAGATTGCCATTCCCTGCGCGCATAGGCAACCACCTAGATCGTAAACTCATGAATCTCGTTGAAATGGTGCGAGCCGACCGAAGGGTAAGGGAGTGGCTACCGCCATCGCACGTTGACGTGCCTAGCTTTCGTTGGCCGTGCTGGTTCCGGCCATGAGGAAGCGCAGCGGCGGCACATGCTGACGCTTCGCGGCGAGGCCGGCGCGGCGAAACAGCGCATCCAGCTTATCGGAGGCGACGCCGCGGACGACGGCTGTGAGGTTGGACGAGCCGGCCAAGGCGTAGGCCGCGGCCGGTGCCAACCCGCGCTCAGCCTTCACGTCTAAAAACTTCCGCAACCGGTATTTGTCGCGGATGTGCCGCTCGTGCCTTCTCAGCGCAGCCTTCGATGCCTCCGGCAAACTGTCGATCGCAAGCAGTGCCAGGTCGGCATCGGCCAGATGCTTCAGGTCCTGGGTCTTGTGCCGTCCGCTCAGCGAATCGGCGCGCACGATCGCGCCGTAGCCACAGGATTTGATGACCTTGAAGCGCGCGCCAAGGGCAACCGCGCGCGCATAGAGTTCATAGTCTTCACCCAGGCGCAGCTTCTCGTCGTAGCGCAGCCCATGCCGATCGAGGAAGGCGCGGCTGATCACGGGTTTGAGGAACCCCAGTTCCCCTCGTTGCACACGGCGCCTGGAGATGTTGGCGTCGATGAAACCCTCGAAATCGAGGAATTCCGGCTCGGGCGAGAACGGTGGAGCCACGATTTTCGAAACGTCGGTTGCCGCGTCATCCCTGACAAGCATGATGTTGTCTGCGGCGAAATCCCAATCGGTGCTGGCGAACAGTCTGTGAAACCTGCCTTCGAAAAAGAAATCATCAGCGTCCAGAATGCTGATGAACGGCGACCTGGAACCGGCTATCGCGGCGTTGCGTGCAAACGATGGGCCGCGATTGACGTCGAAGCGGATGACGGAAAGGCGGCCCGTGCCGTCGCCGGCCGCGTGGGCGACTTTCGCGGTATCGTCGGTAGACGCGTCGTCGACGACGACAACTTCCGCAACCTCAGGCTCGCGTAATGCCGATGCAATGGCAGCCGGGATTGTCCGCGCCGCATTGCGGGCGGCGATGATCACGCAGACCTGGAATGATGTCATGAACATGCCTCTCGATTGCAGAAGTCGTTGCGGATTTCCTCGCCCCGTCCGCTCAATGCCCCACCGCCCATTCTGAAATGCATCGGCCCAAACGCCTATGCTGCAAGTGCGAAGCAAGCATCGCCAAAATCATCGGCGCCGTCCAGTTTTTCATTTTGCTGGGTGTCATGGCCCGGTTGGGCAGGCGGCGAGCCTCAATCGGGATGGCTCCAGAAATGCGCCGCTTGGCAGAGCCGTTCCTACACGCTCCATCAGAGCGCTCAACTGGCAGAAACCAGTTGCTGATCCTCGCCGACCGGACGGCGGCGGGGCGGAGCGAGCGCGTCGAGGCCCGCAGTGTCAAGGAATTGAAAGAGCAGGAATGCCGACTGCCGGTGTCGTTGAGGCGAGCAATTCGTCAGGGGACCGGCGAGCTTAACCACAGGTCACATGGACATCGCAGACCGCGGCCAGGCCCGAAATCAGTGAAGGCCTCTCCTGGCGCTGAGTTTCTCGGCTTCGGCCGCTTCGTTCGAACTCAGCTTTCGTTCAGCGTCGCGGATTTTGTCGGCCGGGGTCGGGGCATTTCTGGCAACCATGGCAAAGACCAGCAGAAAATAACCCAGTTGGATGACTATAGCGCAGCCGATGACACGAAACAGCGTCGTACCGAGCGAGGCGCCGCCTAAATAGGACCAGACGATCACGATCGCCAGCGCAAAACACATTCCGATAATGAACTTTGGCAGTGACATACCCGATAGCCCATCAACCGGCTCGGGAAAAAATGTCGACAAGCCCACCCCGAGCACCTCCCTTAAACTCTGCGAGCTTATTTAGGTTGCCCGCTTCTGGCCGGTTGCTTCCGGCCTAGCCCAATCTGTCCATAGTCCGACAGAAACAATTTGCAACTCTATTGAGCCGCGCAATAGGCGGCAAGGGCAGCTGCGGAATAAATTTTAAACGAATCCTCGGGATCGACTCCGCCATGGTGCAACGCACACGTCGGCATCACCACTGATTGCCGGATATCGACTCGCTCCAGTATGATTCATAATATTGAATAGTATTTTATCATAACATCAGTCATTATCTTGAAATTCTAAATGACGGCAAAGCTCCACAGGAGGGTATAAAGAGCGATTCGCCTAAAATCAGCCCAAAAATTGGACTAGCTTTTCCAAAATTGCCCATAATCTGTCTCTTTTGCGACATAAATGGGAAATTTTGTGCAGGACGAGTTTATTATTTAGTCAGTTCATGACGCGACTATTACAGCCGTCTGAGAAATTGTGTGTTGCGCTGCAACATTTTTTTGGTATCGTGCGGTAAACCATCCGTTCAACGTATGGAGTTTACGCATGAGGGACGTAGCCAAGCCGGCCGATGCGGATTTTTCGCAGGCCGGCGTCGATTTTCCGCCACCGATTGGCGGCCTGCTCAAACGCAGCTTCGATATTGTCGGTTCGCTGATCGGCCTGGTCGCTCTCAGCCCGCTGTTCGTAATGATAGCGCTGCTTGTCAGGTTTTCCGATGGCGGGCCGATTTTCTATGGTCACAGCCGAATCGGCCGCGGAGGACGGATTTTTCCGTGCCTCAAGTTCCGCACCATGGTTGCAGACGGCGAGCGGGTGCTTGCTGCCTATCTCGCCGCGAATCCGGAGGCCAACGCCGAATGGATAGCGACCCGCAAGTTGAAGAACGACCCGCGGATCACGCGCGTCGGAGCGGTGCTGAGGAAGCTCAGCCTCGATGAGTTGCCGCAGATCATCAACATCCTGCAGGGGGATATGAGCCTGGTCGGGCCTCGTCCCGTGGTGCGCGATGAGCTGGAGATATATGGCAATTCGGCCGTCTATTACCTGAAATCGCGCCCCGGCCTCACCGGGCTCTGGCAGGTCAGCGGACGCAACGATGTTTCGTATGACAGCCGCGTCGCATTCGACAGGCACTATGTCGAGAACTGGTCGATGTTCGAAGACATTCGCATCATCATCAAGACCGTACCTGCGGTCTGGATGTCGCGAGGCTGCTACTGACGGCCGCTTGCTGGCCGTGCATCGAGGAGCGGCTGTCCAGAATTCGGGCCCGGAACTCAGGCCCCTAACTCAGGCATCGGCAGCTCATCGGGCGGGGCAAACCAGATCGGAAACGCTCAGTTGAAAGCAGATATAATCGATATCTTTTGCACCGGCATTCTCTCCAGACGCATGCGGCGAGTACGGCTTTTGACGACTTGCCTTACAATGGCGACCGGCCTGACCCTGTCGCTAGCCTTGCCACAGTTTGCCTTCGCCGACGACTATCGGCTTGGAGCACAGGACAAGCTGACCATCCGCGTGGCGGAATGGCAGACCGTCGAAGGCACGTTTCGTGACTGGTCGGCCATCAATGGAGAATACACGGTCGGCCCCGCTGGAACCTTGTCGGTTCCCTTCGTCGGCGAGATGCCCGCATCCGGCAAGACGACTTCGGAGATCGCCGCATCGCTCGGCGAGGCGCTGCAGCGCAAGCTCGCTCTGGCCGACAAGCCGGAGGCTTCCGTCGAAATGGCGCAGTACCGGCCATTCTACATCTCTGGCGAGGTGCAATCGCCCGGCCAGTATCCTTGTGTGCCTGGGTTGTCCGTGCTGAAAGCGATGAGCATTGCCGGCGGAGCCCGGCGGAACCCGGAGAGCGGACAGCGCTACGACCGCGACCTGATCAATGCCAAGGGCAATTTCGACGTACTACAAGACCAATTGGTCAGGCTGACCGTCAAGCGCGCCCGCATCGAAGCGGAACTGGCGGACAAGCCGACATTCGCGGTGCCGAAAGAGGTGGCCGACGATCCGAAGCTGCCCAGCATCGTTGCCGATGAGACGGCGATCCTGGCGGCCGACCAGAAGAAACTCAAGCTGCGCTTGCAGGCGCTCGACGATTTGAAGGCGCTGCTGCAGAGCGAGATCGATTCGCTGCAGAAAAAGATCGTCAACCAGCAGAAGCAGGTTGATCTGGCGAAGGAGCAGCTCAACGGCATCGGCTCGCTGGCGCAAAAGGGCCTGGTCGTCAACACGCGGGTTTTGAACTCGCAGCAAACCATCGCCGACCTCGAGGGCCAGATCCTGGATTACGAAACGGCGATTCTCACGGCCAAGCAGTCGATCAGCAAGGCCACCCAGGACGCCATCGATCTCGAGAACACCCAGAACTCCAGCCTCGCGACCGACCGGCAACAGACGGAAGCCGATCTCAACGAGGCGACGCTGAAGCTGAATATGGAAAAGGCCTTGATGTCCGAAGCCTTGTCGGGCAGCCCCATGCCGCAATTCTACGGCAACAACGAACCAGCGGCCTTGTCATTTTCCCTGGTGCGGGTGGTCGACGGCAAGACCAGCGAAATCACCGCCGATGAAGACACGCCGGTGCTGCCAGGGGACGTGATCAAGGTCAAACCGGCGCCCATGGCCATCCAGTAGCTTCTTTCCACCGGAGCAAAGCACCAACCCCGCAGGCAGCGGTCTGCGGGGTTTTTGCGTTTGGGATCTTATGGATCAGAAAACAAGGCGGCCTTCGGGCAACGAACCGCCTGGATCCGCCCGCTCTAGCCTCGCACGGCGTCCGGTTCCTCGAGATGGTTCACGGCGCTCCACCGGGAAGGAGCGACGGCCGGCACCCTCACCAGCTTGAAGTAGCTGTAGTACAGCAGGAACGATCCCATGATGTAGGGATTGAGGGTCTCGACCTCGACGAAGGATCGGATGAACAGAAGCACCATGACGCCGGCAAGAATCACGGAGTCGGCTTGCCATGTCCTGAATATCAGCGCCGAGACGTGACCCCAGAGCGTGCGCAGGATGATCAGCGAAAGCAGTGTCGCGCCGACGAAGCCGAGTTCCACCAAGGTCTCGATGTAGGTGTTGTGGAAGTGGAAGCCGCTTCGCGCGGCGATATAGAATTCGTTCCACAGCCGCTCGGCCTCGGAGAAGCCCTGCACCCAATAAGCCGCGTAGCCGACGCCGAGGATGGGCGATTGCTGCGCGGCATTCCAGCCCTGTTGCCAGAGGTAGGTTCGTCCGGTGAGCGTCGAATCCTTGCCGAAAAGGCCAAGGACAAAGTCCATCAGCCCGAGATTCAGCGCAATCACGGTGCAGGCGACCAGCCCGCCCGCACCGATTATGAAAATTACCCGGCGATGGCGGAGCGAAAGCAGCTTGCCGATGGAAAGCAGGGCGACCAGAGCGAGAACCGCGGGGGTAGATGCCATCGAAGTGGCGGAATGCGACACCACCAGCAGATAGCCCGATAGAAGGACAATCGGTACGATCAACAAACAGCTTATCCGGCCGCGCCTGAGAAAGGCCAGGTAGACAACGCAGAAATAGATGCCAAGCGATGCGACAAAGCCGATCTGGTTCTTGGAGCTGAACGCGCCGACGAAATTATACGTCCCATCGAGAACGTCGTAGGAATAGCTCGCGACCTTGAGCGAGTAGAGCAGGACGACGAAAATCCCGATCAGGGCGCCTATGGTCAAGGTCCGGACGCTGACGGTGCGCGCGGCAATGTAGGCGCAGGCGATATGGGAGCAATATTGGACGGCCGTTCTTGCCGTGGTGCCGGGAGCCGCCGACCAGAACACCGAGAAGCAGACATAGGTTGCAAAGGCCAGCGGAAGCCAGGCGCTGGAAGCGTGCCTTAATATCTTGCGGTAGTCGACCAGGATGAGCGGTAGCCAGACTGCATAGTAGGCCAGGATCATGGCCTGGCCGAAAATGGTCGAGTAGGAAAACGCCCAGATCGAGACGGCAACGGCAAAGCTGCCATAGACCGTGTTCTTGTCCGGATCGATCAACAGAGATTTTGGAATCTTCATCTCGATAGCGGTTTTCCGTCCTTGCAGCTCAATGCCGATTTCATGGGCCGCTCGTGGGCCGATTCGTCGGATCGATGGGAGCCTCGCCTGCAGGCGCTCGCATTGTGCAGTGCAATATAACCCATCCGGCGCCGCCTGTCACCCGGATGCCAACCGGGCGCGTCGTTCCAGCCGTTCTCTCCATACCGGGCGAGACGATTTGGCCAGAAGGCAGTGCCGTACAATTGACCGGTGCTGGCCCATCATAAGCTGTTCTGAGGTTGCAAGTCCGCGCTTGAACTTGTCCGCCGTTGACTTCACATTCGCCGCCAATTGGGAGGAAGACCACATGCCGATGAGTTTCGCGGGACGATTTGCCGGACGATCTGCTGTTATCACCGGCGGCGCCTCAGGCATCGGCCTGGCCGTCGCGCAAAGGATCACTGGCGAAGGCGGGCGTGTTTCGGTCTGGGATCGCGATGCCGCCCAGATCGAGCAGGCCAAGGCCATTGTTCCAGGCCTGCACAGCGTCACCTTAGACGTCGCCGACCCCATAGCGGTCGAAGCCGCCGCCGGAGAGACGATCGAAGCGCTTGGCGCGGTCGATGTCCTTGTCACCAGTGCTGCCATCACCGGGCCGAACATGACGACCTGGGAGTATTCGGTGGAGGATTGGCGCCGGGTCACCGACATCAACATCAACGGCGTCTTCTTCTGCAACAAGGCGCTGGTCCCGCATATGCTCGAACGCAATTACGGCAGGATCATCAACATCGCCTCGATTGCCGGCAAGGAAGGTAACCCGAACGCCTCGGCCTACAGCACCTCCAAGGCGGCGGTGATCGGCATGACCAAATCGCTCGGCAAGGAACTGGCCAAGACCAAAGTAACGGTGAACTGCGTCACGCCGGCGGCCGTGCGCACCGCGATCTTCCAGCAGATGAGCCAGCAACACATCGACTTCATGCTGTCCAAAATACCGATGGCGCGGTTCGGCGAGGTCGAGGAGGTGGCGGCGCTGATCTGCTGGATCGCGTCCGAGGAATGCTCGTTCACAACGGCGGCCGTCTTCGACGTCTCCGGCGGCCGGGCGACCTACTGAGGCGGGGCCGGACGCAAACCGCCCGACCGGATCGCGGCGCCTCAGTCGTGAAGCTCCCGCGAGATCGGCGGGCCGATCGAAAAGTCGCTGAATGTCACTTCGAAGCCCTCGCGCTGCGGCGAACAGCACATCATGCCGACATCGACCGTTTTCGACGGGGGGAAATAGGCAAGCCGCACCGGTTTCCAGTGCTTGTCAGATGGGTCGCGATACTGGACGCGGATCGTCTCGGCATGGCGGGTCATGCGGATCCTGACCCCGTCCGGATCGGCCGGAATGCTGGCCAGCGACCAGTCGGAGGCATCGTTGGTGACGACGACGGAAAAATACATCAGCCCGTCGGTGTATTCGATGCCGGCCTTGATCCAGTGCGTCTCGCTCAGGCGGACCATAAGCCCGGCCTGATCGTAAAGCACCTCATAGTGCCCCTTGACGGTGACTTCGGCGCTGAAATCGCCCTCGACCTCACGATAGAGGAAATGGCCATTGTCGCGCCAGAAGCCGTAGAACGTCTCGCGCCAGAAGTCGGTCTCCTCACCGGTCCGTACATGCACCGTATTGTTGCCGAAGGCGTGGTGCGGCGGCGGATTGAGCCAGGTCAGGTCCGTATTCTCAGATGCCATCGACTTGCTCGCTGCCTGGCTGGTCTGCCGCCTTTTCTTAGCCGGCAAACGTGTAAGCGGTCTTCACCGTGGTGTAGAACTCTGCGGCATAGCGGCCCTGCTCGCGCGGGCCGTAGCTCGATCCCTTGCGCCCGCCGAAAGGCACGTGGAAGTCGACGCCGGCCGTCGGCAGATTGACCATGACCATGCCGGCTTCCGAATTGCGCTTGAAGTGCGTGGCATGCTTGAGGCTCGAGGTGCAGATGCCGGACGTCAGCCCGAACGGCGTGTCGTTGGCCACCGCCAGCGCCTCGTCATAATCCTTGACGCGGATGACGTTGGCGACCGGGCCGAAAATCTCCTCGCGCGAGATGCGCATGGCGTTGGTGGTTTCGGTGAACAGCGCAGGCTGCAAATAGAAGCCGCGGGTTTCGCGATCGAGCCGCTCGCCGCCGAAGGCGAGATCGGCACCTTCCTGACGTCCGATGGCGATATAGTCCTCGTCCTGTTTGAGCTGGCTCTGGTCGACAACCGGCCCGATCTGCGTCTTGGCATCGAGAGCGTCGCCGACGACCAACTTGGCCATGCGGTCCTTGAGCGCCTCGACGAAGCGGTCGTGGATGCCGTCCGTCACCACCAGGCGGGACGACGCCGTGCAGCGCTGGCCGGTCGAGAAGTAGGCACCGTTGATGGCGCAGTCGACGGCGACGGCAAGGTCGGCATCGTCGAGCACCACAAGCGGGTTCTTGCCGCCCATTTCGAGCTGGAACTTGCGCATGTGCTCGACGCTGGCGGCGGCGACGCGCTTGCCGGTGCCGACCGAGCCGGTGAAGGTGATGGCGTTGAGGTCAGGACTGTCGAGCATCGCCTGGCCGACCACCGAACCTTTGCCCATCACCAGGTTGAGCACACCCTTGGGCAGCCCGGCGCGGTGCAGGATGTCGACAATGGTCCAGGCGCTCTCCGGAACGAGTTCCGCCGGCTTGAAGACGATGGTGTTGCCGTAGGCCAGCGCCGGAGCGATTTTCCAAGCCGGAATGGCGATCGGGAAATTCCACGGCGTGATGATGCCGACGACGCCGACCGCTTCGCGGGTGATCTCGACGCCGACGCCGGGCCGCACGCTCGGCACCAGCTCGCCCGACAGGCGCAACGCCTCGCCGGCGAAAAAATCGAATATCTGGGCGGCCCGCACAGTCTCGCCGATGCCCTCGACCAGCGTCTTGCCTTCTTCGCGCGCCAACGCCCGGCCTATTTCATCTTTCCGCGCGGTGATCTCGTCCGACGCCTTCCTCAGCACCGCATGGCGTGCCAGCAGGCCCGATCGAGACCATGCCGGAAATGCCGCTTTCGCCGCCGCGATGGCCTGCCGGGCGTGCTCGGCGCCTCCCGATGCATATTCGCCGACCACGTCGTCGAGATTGGACGGGTTGATGTTACGGGAGCCGGCATCGCCTACCCACTCTCCATCGATGAGGTTCTTTCGAAACGGGATCATGTCGCTGTCTTCCTTGTCGTCCTTCGATCGCCGTCTATCTGGACCACCGACCGCCGCACCGCAAGGCCGAAGGCAGGCAAACTTCTCCTCCTCGACAGGCATGTGATAGGTGTCGGGGCGGGGAAGACGATTCTAGTGTGGTGCGACGCGGATCGCACGGGAGGAAATCATCATGTCCGACAGCGCCTTGCCGCTGGTGATCAGCGCACCCGAACCGCGCACGCTCGACCTGATCTTCACGCCGGCTGCGCTGGCGAAATTTCGATCGAAATACCGCATCGTCGAAATATCGCCCGAAGCGGTGGCGGCGCTGCCGGCCGATATCCTTGCCGAGGCGCGCTACATCGTCGGCCAGCCACCTATCGCGCCGGAGACGCTGGAAAGAATGAAGGCGCTGCGCTGCATCTTCAATGTCGAGAGCAACCTCATCAACAACATGCCCTACGAGACGCTGTTTTCGCGCGGCATCCATGTCGTCACCACCGGGCTGGTGTTTGCCGAACCGGTGGCCGAGCTCGGCCTTGCCATGGCGCTCAACCTCGCCCGCGGCATCGTCGACGCCGATCTCGCATTTCGTCATGGCAAGGAGCTGTGGGGCGGCGACGGCAACCGGACGGCACGGCTTCTTTCCGGCGCGGATGTCGGCATTATCGGCTTCGGCGATCTTGGCCGTGCGCTCAACCGGCTGCTGTCAGGCTTTCGCACGCGGACAAAAGTCTTCGACCCGTGGCTGCCGCCGTCGATCCTGATCGAAAACGGCGTCGAGCCGGCCTCTCTCGACGACGTTCTGTCGAACAGCGATTTCATCTTCGTCGTCGCTTCGGTGACCAGCGAAAACCAGGGTTTCCTTGGTGCCGAGGCGTTTGCCAGGATGCGCAAGGGAGCCGCTTTCATCCTGCTCAGCCGAGCCGGCGTGGTCGATTTCCCGGCACTGATGGACGCCGTCCGCAGCGGCCATATCGTCGCCGCCAGCGATGTTTTTCCTGAGGAGCCTCTGGCCCAGGATCACCCGGTCCGTACATTGCCGGGGTTCCTGCGCTCCGCCCACCGGGCCGGCGCGCTTGACATCGCCTTCAAGCGGATGGGCGACATGGTGCTGGAAGACATGGACCTGATCGACCGCGGCCTGCCGCCGATGCGTTCGAAGCGGGCCGAGCGTGAGACCGTTTCGCGAATGCGTTCGAAGCCGGTCGACAAGAATTAAGCCGCCTGCCGACGGTCGCACATGCTCAGACGGTGAAGGACCAAAACAGGCAGGCCAGTGTCGCTGCGGCGAAGACGACGAAGAACAGGCTTCTCAACAAGATGTTGCGGCGCAGCTCGTTGATGAACAGATGACACCCGACGACGGCTGCGACAAACAGGAAGCGCCAGTTCAGCAGTGCGGAGAGCACATCGCGCTGACCGAAAGCAAATCTCGCGGCGAGACATCCAACGATGACCGCAAACAACACGATGACCGTCCAGAAGATCGCATCGGCGGCATGTGTCAGGACGATGCCAGCGAGCCTGATCGGCAGAACCATCATCAGCAGTGCGCTGAAAAAATAGATCGCCGCGAGCGGAATGAACGTCCCCGCATCGGCGACGTCGCTCAAGCGCTTGGCGCCGATCGCGCCATAGGGATAGCCATGCCTGGCCACCGCCAGGCTGAGCGCCATCAGCAAGGCCGTCAGCATGGTGGCAAGCGCGAATGAGGTCAGGGCTTTGCTCATGGGGCTCCCGTTCCGAGCGAATCGAAGTCAGGACGTTGGTAGCCCATGGTTTGTAAATTGCTAGTAAGCATCATGCAGCGGCACGGCAGAGTTTCTCGGTGCATTCACTCCGCAGCTTGCAGACGCCGCCCGTCGATAATGGTCTTGATCTCGGCGCGGCAAGAGCCGCAATTGGTGCCGGCGTGAAGGGCGGCGCCGATTGCCGCGACGCTGGTACAGCCGCCGCGTACCGCTTCCGCGATCTGGTTGGCACCGACCCCGAAACAGGCGCAGACGGTGGCACCGCGGTCGACGCTGTTGCCGCCCGGCCGCCCGGCGACAATCGCCAACCGCGCCTGCCGATCGGCATGGTCAGCACCAAGTTGTTCGACTGCCCACCCGCGCGACACCGCTACCGGGGTAGGCGCAAGATAGAGCGCGCCGACCAGCCGATTGCCTGCGAAACGGGCGAAGCGATGGTGCCCGCCGGCGATGTCGTGATAGGCGAGCGTCTCGCCTTCCATGCCTAACAGGGAGGCGGCAAACCCGGTCCAGTCACGGCTGTCCTGCAGCGCAATTTCAAGCCGCCAGCCGGCGGGGCAGCGGGCGAGGCTCCAGTAATCGGCGTCGATCGAGGCGGGCCGTTCGGCAAACACCGCGAAACCGAAGGCTGCGGCAGCGAAGCGTTCGAGGCGGGCGGCAACGTTCTTCGAGGCCGGCTGACCTGAAATCGCATCGGTCGTCGGCGGGACCAGTGCATCGACACGCGCGCGGGCGGAGATCTGATCGGTCCAGTGCATCGGAACGAATACAGAGCCTTGGCGTTGGCGCACCGTCACCAGGGCGCGGACCAGCACCTCGCCATGGCCAGTCGAGACGCGCACGATGTCGGCATCGCCGATACCGAAGTGCTGCGCATCCGCCGGGTGGATTTCGACGAACGGTTCGGCCATGTGCTGCGACAGGCGCGGGCTCTTGCCGGTCCGCGTCATGGTGTGCCAATGGTCGCGGACGCGCCCGGTGTTGAGGACGAGCGGGTAGTCCAGGCTGGTGCGGGTTTGTGCGGCTGGGCGGATGGCAATGAAGCGTGCCTTGCCGTCGGGTGTGTAGAAATTGCCGTTGGCGAAGAAGCGGGTGCTTTTGTCCTCCGGCTGGCGCCGCGCGCGCCGCTCTGGCCTGCCGGCCACCTCCCCCTCAAGGGGGGAGATTGGCAGTTTTGCCGGCTGCGCCCACTCATCAACCTGGGAGACTGGCGATAGCCGAGCAGCAGGCTGATCTCCCCCCTTGAGGGGGAGATGGCCGGCAGGCCAGAGGGGGTCATCTGCGACGGCCTCCACCTCGGTGGGGCGACCCGGAGAGGTCGAGACTTCACCACCGACCCCACCCCGTCCCGCTTGTTTCGCTTTGCTCAACGCGCGTGCCGACCCTCCCCTCAAGGGGGAGGGTGGGGCCGGCGCTGGCCATTGGAACGGCAGAAGATCCTCATAGGCCTCTGCACCGATATCGCCATACGCGCCTATATCAAAATCGCGCGCGCCGTCATTCTCGAAGCCCGACAGCGCCGCGTGCTCGGCGAAGATGTCGGCCGGCGACACATGCGAAAAAGCCTCGCCGAAGCCCATCCGCTTGGCGACTTCAGTGATGATCCACCAATCTGGCCTTGCCTCGCCGGGCCTGGCCAAAAAAGCCCGCTGGCGCGAGATGCGGCGCTCCGAATTGGTGACGGTGCCATCCTTTTCGCCCCATGCGGTGGCCGGCAGCCGGACATGGGCGTGGCGGACCGTGTCGGTCTCGCCCAGCACGTCCGAGACCACAACAAACGGGCAGGCCCTGATCGCCGCTTCGACGGCATCGGCATCCGGCATCGAATCGACCGGGTTGGTGGCCATGATCCACAGCGCCTTGATGCGTCCGTCGGCCACCGCTCGGAACATCTCGACCGCTTTCAGGCCGGGTTTTTCGGCGACGGTTGGGGCATTCCAGAAGCGCTGCACGCGTTCGCGGTGCTCGGGGTTTTCGATCTCCATGTGGGCGGCCAGCATGTTGGCCATGCCGCCGACCTCACGGCCGCCCATGGCGTTGGGCTGGCCGGTCACCGAGAACGGCCCGGCGCCGGGCTTGCCTATGCGGCCGGTGGCCAGATGGCAGTTGATGATGGCGTTGACCTTGTCGGTGCCCGAAGACGACTGGTTCACGCCTTGGCTGTAGACGGTCACCGTCTTCGCCGTCGCGGCAAACAGGCTGTAGAAGCGGGCCAGTTCGTCCTCACTGAGACCCGTGGCAGCCGCGATGCCGGCAAGATCGAGCGCCGAGGCGGCGAAAAGCGCTTGCCCGAAGCCGGTCGTGTGCGCCGTGATATAGGTGCGGTCCAGCGCGTTGTGCTGGCCGAGATAGGCGAGCAGCCCGGTGAACAAAGCGACGTCGCCATCGGGCGCGATCGCCAGATGCATGTCCGCGATGTCTGAGGTCATGGTGCGGCGAGGGTCGATCAGCACCACCTTCATCTCGGGCCGCTTTTCCCGGGCGGCGGCAATGCGCTGGTAGAGTACCGGATGGCACCAGGCGAGATTGGAGCCGACCAGCACGATCAGGTCGGCAAGTTCCAGGTCCTCGTAATTTCCCGGAACGGTGTCCGAGCCAAAGGCGCGGCGGTGGCCGGCGACCGACGAGGCCATGCACAGGCGCGAATTGGTGTCGATATTGGCCGAGCCGATAAAGCCTTTCATCAGCTTGTTGGCGACGTAATAGTCCTCGGTCAGCAACTGGCCGGAAACATAAAAGGCGACCGAACCGGGGCCGTGTTCGGCAATGGTTTGCGAGAAGGTCGAAGCGACAAGGTCGAGCGCTTCGTCCCAGTCGGTGCGGCGACCGTGGATCTCCGGGTATAGCAACCTGCCGTCGAGGTCGATGGTCTCAGCCAGCGCCGAGCCTTTGGAGCAGAGCCGGCCGAAATTCGCCGGGTGGTCCGGGTCGCCGCGAACGGTTATTTCACCGTCCGCGGCGACCTTCGCCAGCACGCCGCAACCCACCCCGCAATAGGGGCAGGTGGTCCTCACCTCGCGCGCTTCATCAATCTGCATGGTTCACGCCGCGCGGCTGGCCAGCGCTTCCAGCGCAATGAACAGCCGCTCGCCGTCGACCCGCACGGCAATGGTGCGCACCGCGCCCTCGTCCGCGCCGAGCGCCTTGCCTGTCTCCAGCGAGATCACCCAATTGTGCAAGGGACAGGTCACCGCCGTGCCATGGACGATGCCCTGGCTGAGCGGCCCACCTTTGTGCGGGCAATGGTCGTCGATGGCAAAGACCTGATCGTCGGCCGTGCGAAAGACGGCGATCTTTCCTTCCGGCGTGGCGACGCAGCGCGCGCCGCGACGCGGAATGTCCGAGAGCGTGCCGATCGATACCCAGTTCATGTGGCCATTCCTCTTTTGCGCGTGTTCTTGTCCGAAAACCGCATTCCACTTTTCGGGAACACGCGCCTACTCCGCCGCCTGGGCAAAGCCGACCGAAGCCATCGGCCGGAATTCATGCTTGTCCTTGCCGGAAGCACGTTCCGACCATGGGTCGACCTGGGCGAATTTCTGCGAAAAGACGAAGCGGTCGAAATAGGCTTTGCGCTTCTCGCCATCGTCCATGATCTGACGCTTGATCTCAGCTATGCCGACGCGCTTGGCCCATTTGTAGATACGCTCGAGATAGCGACCCTGCTCGCGATACATCTGCGTCAACGCCACGATATGCTCCAGCGCCTCGTCCTCGGTCTTGACCTGGCCGAGCACTTCGGTGCCCTTGATGTCGAGACCGGCGGCGCCGGCGAAATGGATCTCGTAGCCGCTATCGACGCAGATCACGCCGACATCCTTGCAGGTCGCCTCGGCACAGTTTCGCGGACAGCCCGACACCGCCATCTTGACCTTGGCCGGGGTCCACGAGCCCCACATGAATTTTTCGATACGGATGCCCAAGCCGGTCGAATCCTGCGTGCCGAAGCGGCACCAGTCCGAGCCGACACAGGTCTTCACCGTGCGCAGTCCTTTGGCATAGGCGTGGCCGGAGACGAAGCCGGCCTGGCCGAGATCGGCCCATACCGCCGGCAGGTCTTCCTTGCGGATGCCGAGCATGTCAATGCGCTGGCCGCCGGTGACCTTGACCATCGGGATCTCGAACTTGTCGACGACGTCGGCGATGGCGCGCAATTCGGCCGCGTTGGTGACGCCGCCCCACATGCGCGGCACTACCGAATAGGTGCCGTCCTTTTGGATGTTGGCGTGGACGCGCTCGTTGATGAAGCGCGACTGGTAATCGTCGGCGTATTCGTCGGGCCAGTCGCAGACGAGATAATAGTTGAGCGCCGGCCGGCATTTGGCGCAGCCGCAGGAGGTCTTCCACTCCAGTTCCTGCATGACGGCGGGAATGGTCTTCAGGCCCTTGGCCTTGATCAGCCGGCGGACCTCGTCATGGCCAAGCGCGGTGCAGCTGCACATCGGCTGGACCGCCGCGGGGTTGTATTTGTCGCCGATGGTCAGCACCATCAGCTTTTCGACCAGCCCGGTGCAGGAGCCGCAGGAGGCCGACGCCTTGGTGTGGGCGCGCACATCGTCGAGCGAGGTCAAGCCCCTGGCCGTGATCGCGCCGGTGATCTTTCCCTTGCATACGCCGTTGCAACCGCAGATTTCCGCATCATCCGGCAAGGCTGCAACGGCCGCCATAGGGTCCAGGGGGGCACCTCCCTGGTAGGACTGGCCGAAGATGAGCCTATCGCGCATCTCGGATATGTCGGTCTGCTTCTTCTTGAGGTCGTTGAACCAGGCGCCGTCCGCCGTCTCGCCATAGAGCACAGTGCCGATGATGCGGTCGTCCTTGAGTACGAGGCGCTTGTAGACGCCGGCCGCGGCATCGCGCAGCACGATCTCCTGACGGTCATCGCCCTCGGCGAAGTCGCCGAGAGAGAACAGCTCGATGCCGGTGACCTTGAGCTTAGTCGGCGTGTCCATGTGGACGAAAGCCGCCGCCTCATTGCCGGCCAGATGGCTGGCGGCGACGCGCGCCATCTCGTAGAGCGGCGCGACCAGCCCGTAGACCTGGCCGTTGACCTCGGCGCATTCGCCGATTGCGTAGATATCGGGATCGTTGCTGCGCATGCCGGCGTCGACGACGATGCCGCGATTGACCGCAATGCCGGTTTCCTTCGCCAGCGCCGCATTCGGCCTGATGCCCACCGCCATGACGACGAGCGTTGCGGGAATGACTGTGCCGTCGGCAAGCTCCACCCGCTCGACCTTGCCGTTGCCGGTGATCGCCTGGGTGTTGGCTTTGGTGATGACCTTGATGCCGCGCTGCTCGACGGCGCGCTGCAGGAGATATCCGGCGGCCGGATCGAGCTGACGCTCCATCAGCGTCGGCATGACGTGCAGCACGGTGACGTCCATGCCCTGCGCGTTCAGACCCGCAGCCGCTTCCAGGCCGAGCAGGCCGCCGCCGATGACGACAGCCTTGGCCCGCGACTGGGCGGCAAGCATCATCGCCCGGACGTCGTCGAGATCGCGATAGGTGAGCACGCCCGGCAGGTCATGGCCTGGCACCGGAATGATAAACGGCACCGAGCCGGTGGCGATGACGAGCTTGTCGTAGGGCTCGGTCACGCCATGATCGGAGGTGACGGTCTTTGCCTGCCGGTCGATGGCGACGATCTTGTGGCCCTTGTAGAGGGTGATGCCGTGCTTGATGTACCAGCCGTCGCCATGGATGATGATCTCCTCATAGGCCTTTTCGCCCGACAGAACCGGCGACAGCATGATGCGGTCGTAGTTCACGCGCGGCTCGGCGTTGAAGATGGTGACCTGGTAGCGCCCAGGCGCCTTTTCCAGGAGATGCTCCAGCATGCGCCCGGGGGCCATGCCGTTGCCGATGATGACGAGTTTCTCGGTCATGTCCTGATCCACTCCGCTCTCACTCAGCCGCGTAGGAAAGGCCTGAAGCTTCGGCAGGCGCCGTGCGCTCCATCCGCCGGATGGAAAGATGCATCCAGGCAAAGCAGGTGGCGACGATGACGAAGAGCAGCATGAAGCAGCTCGACCAGACGCCGGTGAGGTCGTTGAGCACGCCGAAGGCGATTGGCAGGACAAAGCCGCCGAGCCCGCCAATCATGCCGACAACGCCGCCGACCGCGCCGACACTCTGCGGATAGTAGGCCGGGATGTGCTTGTAGACGGCGGCCTTGCCGAGGCTCATGAAGAAGCCGAGCACACAGGCAACGGCTATGAAGGCGAGCGGGCCGATCTCGAAATGGAAGGCGATCGGCCCGCTGATACCGCGCACGACGTAGTCTGCCGAGGGGAGAGACAGAACGAGAGTCGCGACGGCACTGACAGCGAAGGTGCAGTAGAGCACGGTGCGGGCGCCGATCCGGTCGGAAAGCACGCCGCCATAGGCGCGGAAAATACTTGCCGGTATTGAATAGGCCGCGCCGATCATGCCGGCGGTCGCAAGCCCGAAGCCATAGACGCCGATCAGGTAGCGGGGCAGCCACAGCGAGAGCGCCACGAACGCACCGAAGGCGAAGAAATAATAGAAGGCGAAGCGCCAGACCTGCAGGTTCTTGAGCGGCGCGAATTCCTGCAAGAAGCTTCTCTTGGGCGCTGCCTTGCCGGCGCGGCGCTCGCGGATGACCGGATCGTCGCCAGTCGTGAACCAGAAGACGGCGGCCATGACGACGAGTGCTGCCGCCCAGATCAGCGCGACCGACTGCCAGCCCCAGGAGAGAAGCACGAACGGTGCCAGGAACTTGGTGACGGCGGCGCCGACATTACCGACACCGAAAATGCCAAGCGCCGTACCCTGCTTGCCGGCCGGGAAGAAGCGCGAGACATAGGCGACACCGACGGCGAAGGAACCGCCGGCGAGCCCAACGCCTAGTGCGGCGACCAGCATCTGCCCGTAGGTGTGCGCAAAAGCGAGCAGAAAGGTCGCGACCGCCGCCGCAAGCATGGTCGCGGTGTATACCAGCCGTCCGCCAAAACGGTCGGTCCAGACACCGAGCACCATACGCACGAGCGAGCCGGTGAGGATCGGCGTGCCGACGAGCAGGCCGAACTCCGTCTCGTTCAGCCCCAGCTCTTGCTTTATGCGCACGCCGATGATTGAAAAGATCGTCCACACCGCGAAGCAGACGGTGAAGGCGATGGTGGACATGGCAAGCGCCTGCCGGGGAGCGCTGTCCTGGCTGGGCGCGGGTGGGAGATTTGCGGTCATTTTCTGGCTCCGGTTTGCGGCGTGGGAGGCACCGCCCTTGTCTGTTCGTTCGCGACTGTCAGCGGCGCAGCATCGGCGAACTGGTTGAAACCGACCTTTGCGCGGTCACTTCAAGACCCTTGCCGTCAGTCTTGGCGCCGGCGGGAAAGAGGAGGAGCGCGGCGGTGAACAGCGCCGCCGTCAGCGCGCTGGCGGCCAGAAAATCGCGGCGCGTGAAGTCCGCGAGGGACGCGCCAGTTCCGATCCGTTTCGTCATCGTCGTCTCCTGTTGGCGCCGCTTGGGACCAGCGTGTCGATTGCGTCAAAACAAAAAAGCCGCCGGCCAGGTCTTCGCGTCCGGGATTTCGGGAGCGCGTGTGGACCTGAGCGGCAGCTTTGCCTGTGGCGCCCGCCATTGGACGCCGTGTCACTTGGCCCTTGCGGACCCTACATTTTGGAAAGCAGGAAGCGTGCCAATTCGACAGCGCTCTTAATTATAGAATGAAATCAATATGAACCGCAGCCGCGCGACTTTTGACCAAGCTCGGCAGCGGATCAAAGATTAGTCAAAATGCCTTGCACAGCAGCATAATATTTGTGCAATGCGGTAGATTGCCCATTGCCGATGCAGATTTGCCAATGATGATGACGAGTTTCCAATTATGGCCTTACTCCGCGGCTTCGACGAAGCGGTGGCGTTCGTAGAGGAATTTCAGCACCGCCTCGCGGCAGCGCAGGAAGGTGCGGTCGGAGGAAAGCTCAATGCGCCGACGCGGCCGGGCCAGCGGCACGGGAAGAACCTCGCCGATGGTGGCCGCCGGCCCGTTGGTCATCATGACGATGCGGTCGGACAGCAGCACCGCCTCGTCGACATCGTGAGTGATCATGATCGTCGTCGAGCCGAGCCTCGAATGGATATCCATCACCGCGTCCTGAAGATGCGCGCGGGTCAGCGCGTCGAGCGCGCCGAAGGGCTCGTCGAGCAGCAGGATCTTCGGCTCCATGGCCAGCGCCCGGGCGATGCCGACGCGCTGCTTCATGCCGCCCGAAATCTCGGCCGGACGTTTGTCCTTGGCATGCGCCATCTGCACGAGATCGAGATTGCGCATGATCCATTCATGCCGCTCGGCCCGGCTCTTTTTGCCGCCGAAGACCTTGGATACCGCGAGGTTGATGTTTTCGTAGACGGTGAGCCAAGGCAGCAGGCTGTGGTTCTGGAACACCACGGCGCGTTCCGGGCCGGGGCTGTCGACCTCCTTGTCTTCGAGCAGGACGGCGCCGGCCGAGACCTTGGTCAGGCCGGCGATCAGGTTGAGCAAGGTCGACTTGCCGCAGCCGGAATGGCCGATGATCGAGACGAATTCGCCCTTGTCGATAGTCAGCCGGATGTCCTTCAGCACGTCGCTGACCTGGCTGCCGCGGGCGAAGGATTTGTTGATGTGGTCGAGTTTCAGATAGGCCGTCATCGTCCCTCTCCTCACTTTGCCGTTGTGCCGCGGGTGACGAAGACGCCGACCGCCGCGACCAGGCGGTCGAGGCAAAAGCCGGTGATGCCGATATAGGCGAGCGCGACAATGATGTCGGGCAGGCGCGACGAGTTCCACGCGTCCCAGATGAAGAAGCCGATGCCGACGCCGCCGGTCAGCATTTCGGCGGCGACGATGGCGAGCCAGGACAGGCCGATGCCGATCCGCAAGCCGGTGAAGATGTAGGGCGCGGCCGCCGGCACCATGATCTTCACAAAGAACTCGAACTGGTTGAGCCGGAGGATACGGGCGACGTTGCGGTAGTCCTCGGGGATGTTGCGGACACCGACCGCGGTGTTGATGATGATGGGCCAGATCGAGGTGATGAAGATGACGAAGATCGCCGACGGGCTGGAATCTCGGAACGCCGCCAGCGACAGCGGCAGCCACGCGAGCGGCGGCACCGTGCGCAGGATCTGGAAGACCGGATCGAGACCGCGCATCGCCCAGATCGACTGGCCGACGAGCGCGCCGAGCGCGACGCCGACGATTGCTGCCAGGCCGAAGCCCATGGCGACGCGCTGCAGCGACATCAGCACCCGCCAGGCGAGTCCGATGTCCTGCGGGCCATTGTCGAAGAACGGGTGGGCGATCAGGTCATAGGCCTCGTTCCACACCTGGCTCGGCGGTGGCAGGCTGGCCGTGGGCGACGAACAGGCGACCTGCCAGACGACGAGCATAATGGTGATGACGATGACCGGCGGCACCAGCGTGCTGGCCAGCTTGGCGGCGACCGCGGCCGGGTCGAAGCGGCGCCGCGCCCTGGCGGTCAAGGCGATGACCTCGGGGGGCTTGGCCGGTGCGGGGAACGGCTTCACCTTGCGGTCCTCGATGGCTTGGATAGACATTTCTCGAAAAAACTCCTTGGCGGCAGGTGCAAGGCAGGCGGCGCTGCCACCGCCTGCCGCGCATCCCTGTCAGGCTCAGGCCGACACCTTGATTTTCAGGCTGTCGAGATAGGCCGACGGGTTCTCCGGATCGAATATCTTGCCGTCGAAGAAGGTTTCAGTGCCTCGCGACGTAGACGCCGGAATATCGGCCGCGGCGACACCAAGATCCTTGGCCGCCTCGCGCCACAGATCCTCACGGTTTACTTGGCCGACCAGTGCTTTGATGTCGGTGGTCGGCGCGAACTTGCCCCAGCGGATATTTTCAGCGAGGAACCAGCTGTCGTGGCTCTTGAAGGGATAGGACACGCCGCCCTTCCAGAACTTCATATAGAGGTCGGTGCCGTTGGCGACGCGGCCATTGCCGTAGTTGATGTCGCCCTTGAGGCGGCCGATGATGTCGGCAGTCGGCACGTTCATCCACTGCCGCTTGCCGATGATGGCGGCCATCTCGTCCTTGTTTTCTTTTGCCTCGCACCATTGCTGGGCTTCCATGACGGCCATCAGGATCGCCTTGGTGGCGTTCGGGTACTTGTCGATAAAGGCGGCGCGCAGGCCGAGCGCCTTTTCCGGATGGCCCTTCCACAGTTCGCCGGTGGTGGCGGCGGTGAAGCCGACGCTCTGGTGGACGAGTTGCTCGTTCCACGGCTCGCCGACACAGAACACGTCCATGTTGCCGACCTTCATGTTGGCGACCATCTGCGGCGGCGGCACGACGATGGTCGAGACGTCCTTGTCGGGATCGATGCCGCCGGCAGCCAGCCAGTAGCGCAGCCAAAGATCGTGCGTGCCGCCCGGGAAGGTCATGGCGGCCTTCACCTCCTTGCCTGCGGCCTTTTTCGCAGCGAAGGCGTCCTTCAGCTTGGAGGCGTCGAGGCCGACGCCGGTGCTGGCATATTCCTGGGCGACGGAAATGCCCTGGCAGTCGTAGTTGAGCCGCGCCACGATCGCCATCGGCAGTGGCTGCTTGTTTTGCGTCACCTTGCCGGTGTGCATCAGATAAGGCATCGGCGTCAGGATATGGGCGCCGTCAATGCCGTTGGCTTCGCCGCCGAGCACCAGATTATCGCGCGTCGCCCCCCAGGAGGCCTGCTTGAGCACCTCGACATCGGGGATGCCGAATTTCTCGAACAGGCCTTTCTCCTTGGCGATCATCAACGGTGCTGCATCAGTCAATGCGATGAAGCCGAGCTTGGCGCCGGTGACTTCCGGCGCGGCGGGCGCCGCATAGGCGCCGGAGGGCAGCAGCGCACGCGCCGCGGCCAGCGTTGCCGCGGTGGCCGCGCTGATCCTCAGGAAATCCCGGCGGCTGATCGCCGTTTGGGCGGAATGGCTATTGGTGCTTTTCGTCATCGTCATCTCCGGTTGGGCGCGGCTTGGGATCGGCGCCGTCGATTGCGTGTTCGACCAAAACAAAAAAAGCCGCCGGCCAGGCCGCGCGCGTCCGTCCATCCGGGATCGCGTGTTGACCTGAGCGGCAGCTTTGCCTGTAGCGCCCGCCATTGGACGCCTATTCCGTGACCCGAGAAGAGTCTGCCTATTACAAAGCAGGAACCGTGCCAGTTTCGGAATGGGTGACAAACATCAATGAGATCAACGGCATGCCACAATCTTCGGCGCGCCGGCCCGCTGGGCGAGCAAGCCAAGGATTGTTCATTAGCGCAGTTGCACGCACATTTTTTGTGCAGCGCACAAGAATGCCGGAGAAATGATCAGGCCTCAGCGCGCGCCAATTTCTGGCCGGCAATGTAGGCGTCGATCTCGTCGGGATCGAATATCTGGCCATCGAAGAAGCCATCGGGACCGAGCACCAGGCTTGCCCCCGCCGAACCGACCGGAGTCGCGGCCTTCAGCGCGCCCTCGACCTTGGCATTGGCACCGGGAAGCGCCACGCCAAGCGGCTTCAACGCCGAGCGGTAGAGATCGGGGCGGTAGCAGTCGCGGGCAATAGCGAGGTTTTCCGGCGTGTGCGGGACATGCCCCCAGCGCACCATCTGCGTGTAGAACCACAGCGCATGGCTCTTCCACGGGAAGTTCGCCGCCTTGTTGAAGGGCAGAAAGAAGTCACCGACGGTGAGTTCGGCGCCGCCGCCGAGCGCCAGATGCCCGCTGAGAATCGGCATCTGCAGCGCCGGCGCAAGCCCGAGGAAGGCCGGCTGCGCCATCAGGGCCGCGAGTTCGTCACGGTTTGCCGGATCCTGGCACCAGCGCGCCGCGTGATGAATCGCACGCAGCAGGGCTGAAAGCGCGTCCGGCTCTCTTTCCGCCCATGCCTTGCGCACGCCAACGACTTTCTCCGGGCTGGTCTTCCAGATGGCCGCCTTGACCGTGGCGATGCGGCCGGTGCCGGCGACGACCGCGGCACTGTTCCAGGGTTCGCCGACGCAGTAGCCGTCGATCCTGCCGGCGGCGAGCGCGTCGGCCATGAAGGGGGGCGGCACGATGACGATCTCGATTTCACGCGACGGGTCGATGCCGCAGGCGGCGAGCCAGTAGCGCAATTCGTAATTGTGCCCGGAATGCGGATGGACGACGGCGAAGCGCAGCGGATCGCCGCCGCCATTCGCCTGTTCGCGAATCAGCGCTCGCAATGCCTTGCCGGCCCGCGCCGGATCGAGATCGGGTTGGGCGCCGTGCGCGGCCATGCCGGCCCAGACCGCGTTTGAAACCGTCACGCAATTGCCGCCGAGGCCGAGCGAGAACGGCACGACGGTATCGGAGGCGAGCGGCGTCAGCCCCAGATTGCAGGCGATCGGCATCGGCCCCAGCATGTGCGCCAGATCGAAGTGGCCGATGGCGATGCGGTCGCGGATGTTGGCCCAGGACGTTTCCCGGTTGAGGGTGAGGTCGATGCCTTCGCGCATAGCAAAGCCGATTTCCTTCGCTGCGACAAGGATGGCGCTGTCGAAGAGCGGCATGAAGCCAGCATTGATCCGGTGCTCGGCCGCCATTCTCAACTCTCCTCGGGATCCAGAAGCCCTGCCGCCGTCACCAGGCTCTGCGCGATTTCGGCGATCTTGCGGTTCTGGTTCATGGCTGTCTTGCGCAGCAGCGTGTAGGCCGCGTCCTCCGACAGGCCGCGCGATTTCATCAGGATGCCCTTGGCGCGATCGATCACCTTGCGGCTCTCCAACTCGCTGCGGGCTTCTTCCAGTTCGCGCGCCATGCGCGAGAAGGCGTTGAAGCGGCTGATCGCCATGTCGAGGATCGGCTTGACCCGCTCCTGGCGCAGGCCGTCGACGACATAGGCCGATACCCCCGCTTCCACCGCAGCTTCGATCGAAGCCTGATCCGAGCGGTCGACGAACATGGCGATCGGCCGCTTCACCACGCGCGAAAGCTGGAACATGTTTTCGAGCATGTCGCGGTTGGGATTTTCGAGATCGATGACGATCACGTCGGGTTCGATCTCGGCGATCCGCCGCGCGATGCCGGCGACGTCGTGGATGACCGTGACCTGCTGATGCCCGGCCTCCCGCAATCCCGCTTCGATTATCGAAGCGCGGATGTGGTTTTCATCGATCACCAGAACAGTGAGGGATTTGCGGATCATGCCGCATTTTGCGCAGGCGAGACGATTGTGCAATGCGGCATGGCGAGATTCACGGAAACAAAGCCGGCGTCCAGGCGCCGCCTGAGGAATTGGACGACGGCCGGCGCCACGAAGTTGACGCCGCGGGCGCCGCACCCGCCTGATCGGCTGCCTGCAGGTCTGTCGGCGCACGGTGATCGCGACGGGCGGAAGCAGACATCGCAAGCGAGGACTCCGGAGGTCGCGGTTGCGCCCTCAAGCCCCGCCTGGTCGACCAGATAGAAGATCGCATTGGCCTCTCCGCCCGGCATCGTCTCGCTGAACTGGATGCGGCTGTCAGGCTGGATCAGACCGAGCAGGGTCTCCGCGGCACCTCGACGCCGAGGTTGCGCAGATCGTAGCTGTTGCCGCGCCGCGCCGATTTTCTGGAGTGATAACCGCGCTCGCGCGGCGAATTCGTAACCCTACTCGGCGGCCGTCTCCGATGGCGCCTCTGCCGGCCCCGAAGGTTCGGCCTCGGCACGGGGCTTGCGCCGTGAAAACAGCGACCTGAGCGTGACGTAGAACACCGGCGTCAGGAACAGGCCGACGAAGGTGACGCCGAGCATGCCGGAGAATACCGCGGTGCCGAGCGACTGGCGCATTTCTGCGCCCGGGCCCGTTGCGATCATCAGCGGCACGACGCCGAGGATGAACGAGAAGGCGGTCATCAGGATCGGCCGCAGCCTGAGCCGGCAGGCTTCGACGGCAGCCTCGGCGGCCGACAGGCCGCGTTCCTGCGCCTGCCGCGCGAATTCGACGATCAGGATCGCGTTCTTGGCGGCAAGCCCGATCAGCACGATGAGGCCGATCTGCACGAGGATGTTGTTGTCCAGCCCTCGGAGCGACACGCCGAGCAACGCCGCGAGCACGCCGAGCGGCACCACCAGCACAATGGCGAACGGCAGCACCCAGCTTTCATATTGCGCCGCCAGCGCCAGGAACACGAACAGCACCGACAGTCCGAAGATATAGACAGCGGCATTGCCGGTGTTGCGCTCCTGATAGGCGAGCTCGGTCCATTCATAGGAGGTACCGGCCGGCAGCGTCTTTGCCGTGATCCCTTCCATCAATGCCAGCGCGTCGCCCGTGGAAACGCCGGGCGCGGCGTTGCCCTGCAGCGGCACTGAGACGTACATGTTGTAGCGCTGGACCAGCGCTGGGCCGGTGACGTCGCGGATCTCGATCAACGTGCCGAGCGGAACCAGCGCGCCGGTCGCCGAGCGCACCTTCAGTTTCAAGATGTCGGCGCGATCGAGGCGGAACGCCTGGTCGGCCTGCGCCCGCACCTGGTAGACGCGCCCGAACGCGTTGAAGTCGTTGACGTAGGCGGTGCCCAAATTGATCGACAGCGTCTCGAAGATGTTGGGGATCGGCACGTTCAGGATGCGCGCCTTGTCGCGATCGATCTCCAGGAAGAATTGCGGGCTCGACGCGGAGAAGGTGGTGAACACGCCCGTCAGCCCCGGCGTCTTGTTGGCCTTGCCGGCGATTTCGTAGGCAAGCGCCAGGATCTGCCGCATGTCGGCGCTGTTGCGCTCCTGGATCTGCAGCTTGAAGCCGCCGGCATTGCCGACGCCGCGGATCGGCGGCGGTGGCAGTGCGATAATGAAGGCTTCCTTGATGCTTTGCAGGCTGCCGAACAGATTGCCGATGACCTGGGTCGCCGACTGGCCGGCTTTCAGTCGCTCGTCAAACGGCTTGAACCTGGCGAAGATCACGCCCGCGTTGCTGGCGTTGGTGAAGGTCGCGCCGGAGAAGCCGGCGAAGGCGACAGCGTAATCGACGCCTGGCGTTTTCTGGATGATCTGCGACGCCTGCTGGATGACCGAATCGGTCCTCGACAGCGAAGCGCCGTCCGGCAACTGGACGACGACGATCGCATAGCCCTGGTCAAGCGACGGAATGAAACCGCGCGGCACCGCCTGCACCATGTAGACCGTGGCGTAGATGAGGGCCGCGAAAACGGCCAGCATGGCGGCCATCGTTATCCACGAGCCGACCAGCACGCGGATAATGCTCGAATACCAATGGGCGACCCTGTCGAAGCCGCGATTGAAGCCGTCGGCGAGCGCCCGTCCGAACCGCGCCAGGAAAAAGCGCGGCGGCGCCGCCGCGGCGTGATGCGGCTTGAACAGCAGTGCGGCCAGCGCCGGCGAAAGCGTCAGCGAATTGAATGCCGAGATCGCCGTCGACACCGCGATGGTGATAGCAAACTGCAGATAGAACTGCCCAGAAATGCCGGGGATGAAGGCTGTCGGCACGAACACGGCTATCAGCACCAGCGAGATCGCGATGACGGCCGTTCCGACTTCGTCCATGGTCAGGTGCGACGCCGGACTGGGCGCCAGCCCTCTGGCGATATTGCGCTCGACGTTTTCGACCACGACGATCGCATCGTCGACGACGATGCCGATCGCCAGAACGAGGCCGAACAGCGTCAGCATGTTGAGCGAGAAGCCGGCGGCGTAAAGTACCGCCAGCGTGCCGATCAGCGACACGGGAATCGCCACGATCGGCACGATCGCCATGCGCCACGATTGCAGGAAGACGATGATGACGATGATGACCAGCAGCATCGCCTCGAGGATCGTCTTGTAGACCTCCTGGATCGACTCGGCGACGAACTCGGTCGGATTGTAGACGATGTCGTAGCTCAACCCCTTCGGGAAGTCGCGGGAAAGCTCCTTCATCTTGTCCTGGATCTCCGCGGCTGCGGCGAGCGCATTGGTGCCCGGCCGCTGGAAGATGGCGAGCGCCACCGCCGGTTTGCCGTTGAGATAGGAGTTGGTGACGTAATCCTTGGCGCCGAGCTCGATGCGCGCCACGTCCTGGAGCGAGATCAGGCGGCCGTCGTCGGTCGATTTGACGATCACGTATCGGAAGTCGCGTGCGTCGTTGAAGCGGCCTTGCGTTGTGACCGTGTACTGGAACGCCGTGCCGGTGCTGGTCGGCGGCGCGCCGATCGAGCCGCCCGACACCTGGACATTCTGGTCGCGCAGCGCCTGCACCACATCGCCCGAGGTCATCCCCAGGGCGGACAGTTTTTCCGGATCGAGCCAGATGCGCAGCGAATATTCGCGTTCGCCGAAGATGATGAGGTCGCCGACGCCGTCTAGTCTGAGCAGTATGTCGCGCACCCGCGAGCGGGCGTAGTTCGAGACGTAGAGTTGGTCGTAGGTATTGTCGGGCGACAGCATGTGCACGACCATCATCAGGTCGGGCGAGGTCTTGGTGGTGGTGATGCCGAGGCGGCGGACTTCTTCGGGCAGGCGCGGCTCGGCGACCGACACGCGGTTCTGCACCAGCACCTGCGCCTGGTCGAGATCGGTGCCCAGTTTGAAGGTGATGGTCAGCGCCATCGCCCCGTCGCCCGACGAATAGGACGACATGTAGAGCATGCCCTCGACGCCGTTGATCTCCTGCTCGATCGGCGTTGCCACCGTCGCTGCGACCGTCTCGGCGTCTGCGCCCGGATACTGGGCGCGAACGACGATGGTCGGCGGCGCGATCTCGGGATATTGCGCGACCGGCAGCTGGGTATAAGCAATCCCGCCGAGGATCAGCAGGACGATCGAAACGACCGATGCGAAGATCGGACGGTCGACGAAGAAATGTGCGAACCTCATTGCTGCAACTCGGCGGTCTCGGCCCTGGGCGGCAACGTCACCATCTCGACCTTGACCTTGGTGCCGGGCCTGGCGTGCATCAGCCCGTTGACGATGATCGTCTCATCGCCGGTCAGGCCCTGGCGGATCACCCGGTAGCCGTCGAGAAGCGGGCCGGTGCGCACGGGCTTCGCCGACACCATCCCGGCCTCATCCACCAGGAACACGATGCGGCGATCCTGATCGGCGCCGATCGCCTCGTCGGGCACCAGCACGCCGCTATGCGGCAGCGACCCCGGCACGTTGATGCGCCCGAACATGCCTGGCTGGAGAATGCCGTCGGCGTTGGGAAACCTTGCACGCACCCGCATGGTGCCGGTCGCGTTGTCGATCCGGTTCTCGGCAAAATCGAGCTTGCCTTTGAATACCGCCTCCGCGCGGTCGGCGACGCGAACCACCACCTCAAGCCCGCCGGCGCCTTCCTGCATGCTGCCGCCGCGCTCCTTCGCGTCGCGGGCGTAGCTGAAATACAGGCGCTCATCGACGTCGAAATAGAAGTCGATCGGATCGCGCGTAACGATGGTCGTCAGCAAGGTGGAATCCGGCTGCACGAGGTTGCCGACCGACACCAGCCGGCGGTCGATGCGGCCGGACAAGGGCGCCTTGATCTCGGTGAATTCCATGTTCAGTCTGGCCGTCGTCAGCGCAGCCGTCGCGCCCTGCATCTGCGCCTGCGCCGAAAGGTATTCCCGCCGGCGGTCGTCGACCGTCGCGGTTGAGATATTGCCGGTCTTGGCGAGTTCGTCGGCGCGATCCAGCTGCATCTTGGAGAATTCGAGCAGACTCTTGGCGACGTCCACTTGCGACTTGGCGGCATCATAAGCCGCCTGGTACGGACGCTGATCGATGGTGAAGAGCAGGTCGCCCTTGTTGACCAGTGCGCCGTCCTGGAAGCTGACCTTGTCCAGATAGCCGCTGACGCGCGAACGGATGGCGACCTGGTCGAGGGCTTCGAAGCGCCCGACGAACTCGTCGTCTTCGACGATTTCACGGACCACCGGCTTGGCCGCCGTCACCACGGGTAACTGCTGGTCCTGCGCAAACGCAGTGCTGCTGAAAGCCATGCCGAGCACGAATGCCGCCAACACGGCGGCGCGGGTAAGCCAGCCGGCCGATCGACAGGGTCGCCCGCCCGCGTCGCGATGCAATTGCCCATTCTCTTGGGTGTCCATTTGCGTCCTCGCTCGCTGGACCCGGAGGTCGGTTGATCCGCTTCTACGCTCAGGCTTTTCGTCGAAATCAGAGCACTACAGTGTGTGCATGGCAACATGATCATTTTCGATGTGGGCTGAAATGTCCACCCTGTGGCTGCCCCGCCACCCGCCACTTGCGATGCAGATCCACCGGGCGGTCCGGGGATGCCATTGAGAGGGGCGGCTAGACCTGGGAACAGACCCTGGTCCCGTCGGGCTGAACGTCCGCAATCCTTCTTCAAACGTTAAAGCCGCCATTTCGCTATCGGAACCGCATCAGCCCTTACACCGCCAAACTCCCCTGCTCCGCGTCCTCTGCATTGGGATCGCCCGGCGCGGTCGCCCAGGCGAGCTCCACCAGCGTCACCGTCCGCCTTCCAACCCCGTCGAGCTGGCAGACGATCAGCCCCTGCTCCTCGATATATATCAGCAGGCGCCGGGCGCGGCGTAGCGAGTGCGAGCCGTAGGCGCGGGCGATCGCCGCGTCGCTCGGGCAGGGCCAGCCTTCCTTGGCGGCGCGGGCGATCATCATGAACACGCCTTGCATGTCCTCGGGGAGCAGCGAGGCGCGCGCCGAGACGTCCTGCCAAGCGTCATCGCCTGCCATGTCGGAGCCGAGGCCGGCGCGGGCGCGGGTCAGCATGCGGCGGAACTCCGGCAGGTCCGGCACGACCGAGGCGAGGCCCTCGATGCGGCAGCGGACCACGAACTCCTGATAAAGCACGCCGATGACCCGGAAGCCGGCATCGGGTTGCGCCAGCACGGCGCGCAGCACCCGGTCGACGCGCTCGCGGCGCTCCGCCAAATCCTCGGCGCTGATCGGCGGCTCCACCGCTTGGGGGCGGATTTCCAGCGCCGCCGATTTCGCCGCCATCAGCTGGTCGAGCAGGTCCGGCGACGACCGGCGCTGCGGCCGGACGGTTTCGGGCGGCGGGGCCGCCAGGATGATCGCGCGCGCGTCCTCCAACGCCGATTCCGGCAGCGGCATCAGGCGCGGGGTCGCGTTGCGCGGACTTGTATCGGTCGGGCCGATCCGCAAGCCCAGCGGACGGCGCGACAGCGCCGGGCCGAGCGCCATGAATTGCCCGCGCTCGAGGTCGCGAAAAGCCTCCGCCTGGCGCCGCTCCATGCCGAGCAGGTCGGCGGCGCGCGCCATGTCGATATCGAGAAAGGTCCGGCCCATGAGGAAATTGGAAGCCTCGGCGGCGACGTTCTTGGCAAGCTTGGCCAGCCGCTGGGTGGCGATGATGCCGGCCAGCCCGCGTTTGCGGCCGCGGCACATCAAATTGGTCATGGCGCCGAGCGAGAGCTTGCGCGCCTCGTCGGAAACCTCGCCGGCGACAGCCGGCGCGAACAGCTGCGCTTCGTCAACCACCACCAGCATCGGGTACCAGTGGTCGCGGGCGACCTCGAAAAGCCCGCCGAGAAAGGCGGCGGCGCGCCGCATCTGGTTCTCGGCGTCGAGCCCCTCGAGATTGAGCACCGTGGAGACGCGGTGGATGCGCGCCCGCTCGCCGGCGCTCTGCAGGCCGCGCTCGGTATGCTCCTCGGCGTCGATCACCAGGTGGCCGAAACGGTCGCCCAGCGTCACGAAGTCGCCTTCGGGGTCGATGATGGTCTGCTGCACCCAGGGCGCGCTCTGCTCCAAGAGCCGGCGCAGCAGGTGGGACTTGCCGGAGCCCGAATTGCCCTGCACCAAAAGGCGGGTCGCCAGCAGCTCCTCGAGATCCAGCGCCGCCGGGGCGCCTGCGCTCGTCTGGCCCATCTCGATCGCAACGGTCATGTCTCGACTCTCCTTGCGGAGAGGGCTTATCAATCGCATCACAGCCCGTCGAGCGCGGCATGGCCGGCGCTCCGTGTTGCGCACAGGCTGGATGTCGCGGACGATCGAGGATACGGAACGTACCGTTTCGATTCGATGAGGCTTGTCTCCTCAGGTCGAAAACCGGTACCCGCCTTTCACCGGCTGGGCCTGCCTGGCTTTCTGCGAGCCGGCGCGCGCGGCCGCTGCAAGAATGCTCTCCACAAGATCCTTGTCGCGCAGCGGTTTGCCGAGCAGCGGCACGTCGGGGGGCCGGCCGGCGATCGCGTCGGCATCGGCATATCCGGTTATCATCACCGCCGGCCAATCGGCCCGCAGATTGCGGGCGAACCGAATGACCTCCAGGCCCGAGACGAGCGGCATGGCAAAATCGGTGACGATGACATCGAAATCGTACGGCGCGCGCTCGATCATCGCCAGCGCTTCGGCACCGCCCGCGGCACAGGTAACCGCAAAGCCGTGTTGGCGAAGCGATTGCGCCGTCAGTTCCCGCAGTACGTTGCTGTCGTCGATCAGCAGGACCGATGGATAGTCCTCGCCGGCATTCACGACGCTGTCGTCGGCATCGGATTTCTCGGGGATTTCGACCGGACGCTCGATTGAACGCGGCAGCCAGAGCTGGACGGATGTTCCACTGCCGACGGTGCTTTCCATGCGAAGCGTGCCGCCCGATTGCTTGACGAAACCATGCACCGTGCTCAGACCGAGGCCAGTGCCCTTGCCGACCGGTTTTGTGGTGAAGAACGGTTCGACGACCTTGGCGAGAATGTCAGCCGGTATGCCCGACCCGGTGTCCTTGACGGTGACCACGACATAGTCGCCCGCCGAAATATCCTCGGCTGCACGGCCTAGCGTTCGATTTTGCGCCTCCACGATTATCGTGCCGCCGGACGGCATGGCATCGCGCGCGTTGAAGACCAGGTTCATCAGCGCGAGCTCCAGCTGGCTGGCATCGACATGCGCCGGCCACACAGTGTCGTCGACAAGCCAATCGAAACGGATCAGGCCGCCCAGGACCGGGGCCACCAACCCGTTCATTGTATCGCCGAGCGCGGCGAGGCGCACGGCCTGCGGCCTCAGCGTCTGGCGGCGCGAGAACGCAAGCATGCGGTTGACGAGCTCGGCGCCTTGTTTTGCCGACCGGCGTGTCAGTTCCAGAACCTGCCTGGTCTGTCCATCGAACTCGGCGTGGCGCTCGAGCAATCCCAATCCGCTGAGAATTGCGGCAAGCAGATTGTTGAAATCATGCGCCAGCCCGCCGGTAAGCTTGCCGATCGCGTCGAGGCGCTGCGATTGCAGCAGCTGGTTCTCAAGCTCGCGCCGCTCGGTAACGTCCAGCAACGTGCCGAGGATCTCAGGCTCTTTGCCGTCGGAGCCATTCGACAGGACGCCCTGGTCGAGAAAAATCCGGTAATTGCCGTCGGCGCATTGCCAGCGGAATTCGCAGGTGTAGGAGCCGGCGGCCTTGGCTGCGAGCAGGACCTCCCTCACTCTCGGCAGATCGTCGGGATGAACCCGGCTCAGGCCGAAGCCTGGATCGGATGTCAGGCGTTCGGGAGGAAAGCCGGTCAGGCGTTCGACCCCTTCGGTGACAAAGCTGGCGCCGAACGGCGGCTCCGCCGCCCTTGCGTGGAAGCAGACCGGAAGAGAGCTCAAAATGGCATGCTGCCGCTCCTGGGCGCTGCGCAGGGCTCGCTCGGCCTCGAGCTTTTCCTTCTGCGCCTGCAGTGCCTGGGCCAGCAGCCGTTGCTCGGCAGCCGCCTTTTGCTGGATTTCCAGCGTCTTCTCATGAAGTTCGACGAACACGGCGACCTTGGAACGCAGCATGGCCGGGTCGAAAGGCTTGAACACGTAATCGACCGCGCCGGCGTCGTAGCCGCGCAGCATGTGCGCGTCTTCCTTGTTGATGGCGGTGAGAAAAATTATCGGCGTTCGCCTGGATTGCTCGCGCTGGCGGATCAATCCCGCGGTCTCGTAGCCATCCAGCCGGGGCATCAGCACATCCAGCAGGATGACTGCGAAATCCTCCTTCAGCAGTGCGCGCAACGCCTCTTCGCCCGACTGCACGCAGACGACTTCACCGATAGGGGCCAGAACCTCGCCGATCGCCAGCAGATTGCGCTCGTCGTCATCCACGGCCAGGATGCGCGCCTTTGCCGGCCCTGCTGCCGGCGCCATAACCTCCAGCTTCCTTGCTCCGTTTCTCGACAGTTTCTGCATCGAGCGGCCGTCAGTTCACTGCCATGAGCGTCTTTTCCGGACCATGAACACGGGATCGCGAACGGCCGATCCAGACACGCAGCAATGCCAGCAGCAGATCAAGGTCGACAGGCTTGGCGATGTAGTCGGAGGCGCCGGCGTCGAGGCACTTCTGCCGGTCGCCCTTCATTGCCTTGGCTGTGACCGAGATCAACGGGATATGGGCGATCGCCGGCATGCTGCGGATCTGCCGCATCGTCTCGTAGCCATCCATTTCCGGCATCATGATATCGATCAGTGCCGCATCGATGTCCGGGCTCTGCTCCAGAAGCGCGATACCTTCCCGGCCACGCTCCGCATGCAGCACCTGGATGTCATAGGTCTCGAGAACGCTGGTGAGTGAATAGATGTTGCGGATGTCGTCGTCGACGATGAGGACCTTTGCGCCGGCGAGGTCGAACTTGTCCGGCTGTTCGGCTGCCGCACTATTGTTGTCGTGGCCTCGCCCCGGGAGCGTCGCGGATATCAGGAGAGCCAGCTGCGCGAAATTCTCCGCCCGCGGAACGTCCGCCAATGCCGGATGCAAGGCGAGCGACTGTTGCAGCGCTTCCGGATGAGGCGCAAAGAACAGCAGCCGCGACACCGACTGTCCGAACAGGACGGCAATCTCATCCAGCATCTGGGCGTTGTCCTTGGCCGAGCGGCCAAAGCCGAGCACAACGGCATCATAGTTGGCGATGCCGATATCGTCCGCATTCGCGGCGACGCGGCCGATCGCGGTGACCGAGGTGACGCCGTCGCGGATCGCCTCGATCAGCGAAAGGCGGCGCTCGGGATCGGGATCGGCAATCAGGACGCGGCTCTGGACGCGGAGCTTTCTGGAATGAATATCCTGGAAGACCTTCATCAGTTCGTCCGACGATACGGGCTTGGTTGAAATGCTGGATGCACCCTTGCGGGCAAGCACCTCGATGTCTTCGGCGCCCGAGATGACATGAACGGGAATGTCCTTGGTTTTCGGGTCATGGCGAAGCAGATCGAACAGCACCCAGCCGTCGATATCCGACAGTCCGAGATCGAGCGTAATCGCGTCGGGAACCAGCTTGCGTGCCAAAGCCAGCGTGCCGGAGCCCGCGGTCGACAGGACGCCTTTCAGCCCGGCCGAACGTGCAAGGCCGAGCAGCAAACCGCCGAAGGTCGGGTCGTCCTCGACGATCAGCACGACCCGATCTTCCGACGAGATCGTGTCGCGGTCATCGAGCAATTCGGAGGACGGCGGGCTCGGCTGCACCGTCGTCGCGGCCACCTCCATCGCCGGCAGCAACGCCGCTTGCGGGGCCAAGGCCATCCGGGGTCCGTCGAATGGAATGACCAGAGTGAACGTCGAACCCTTGCCCGGCGTGCTCTCGACCCTCAATTCGCCGCCAAGCAGCCGGGCAATCTCCCGGCTGATCGAAAGCCCAAGCCCAGTGCCGCCATATTTGCGGCTTGTGGTGCCGTCGGCCTGCTGGAAGGCTTCGAAGATCAGCTTCTGCTTGTCCTGCGGAATACCGATGCCGGTATCGCTGACGACGATCGCGAGCGCCTCCATGGGTTGCGCCGAACCGTTGTGACGGCCCGCCTTTTCGGCCCGGAAATTCAAGCGGACCTCGCCTTGCGAGGTGAACTTGAACGCGTTCGACAAAAGGTTGAGCACGATTTGCTGCAATCGCTTCTCGTCGGTGCGGACGGTCTCCGGAAGCTCGGGATCGACGTTGATGGTGAAGCCAAGTCCCTTGTCGGTCGCCAGTTGCCGGAAGGTTCGCTCCATGTGCTGGCGAAGATGCACCACCGGCATGTCGTTGATGTCGATCGAGACGGTGCCCGATTCGATCTTCGACAGGTCGAGGATGTCGTTGATCAGGCTCAAAAGGTCGGTGCCGGCCGAATTGATGGTGCGCGCGAACTCGACCTGCTTGTCGTTGAGATTGCCCTGCTGATTGGTTGCGAGCAGGTTTGAAAGGATGAGCAGCGAGTTCAGCGGCGTGCGCAGTTCGTGGCTCATATTGGCGAGGAATTCCGACTTGTATTTCGAGGTAAGCGCCAGCTGCTCGGCCTTCTCCTCCAGCGCCCGCCGCGCCATCTCGATTTCCAGGTTCTTGTTCTCCACCTGCTTCTTTTCGTTCTCGAGCAGCTGCGCCTTTTCCTGCAGCTCCTCGTTGGTGGCGTGCAGCTCCTCCTGCTTCTTGGTCAGTTCGGTCTGACGCGCCTGCAATTCCGAGGTCAGCAGCTGCGACTGCTTGAGCAGGCCTTCGGTACGCATGGTGGCGGCGATGGTGTTGAGAACGATGCCGACGGATTCCATCAGCTGGTTGAGGAAGGACTGGTGCGTGTCGCGGAATTCGCTGAACGAGGCGAGTTCGATGACGGCCTTCACCTCGTCCTCGAACAGAGCCGGAAGAATGATCACGTTCGCCGGCGCGGCATTGCCAAGGCCGGAGGTAACGCGCAGGAAATTCGGCGGCACATTGTCCAGCATGATGGCGCGCTTGTCGGCGGCACTCTGCCCGACAAGCCCTTCACGCAGATCGAGGCGTTGCTTGATTTCCGCCTTGCTTTCGGCGCCATAGGAGGCGGCGAGCTCCAGATAGAATTCATCCTCGTCGCGGTTGGTCACATAGAACACGCCATATTGCGCATTCACCAGCGGGGCGAGTTCGGACATGATGAGGCGCGAGACCGTGGCCAGGTCACGCTCGCCCTGCAGCATGCGCGAGAAGCGGGCGAGATTGGTCTTCAGCCAGTCCTGCTCGGCATTCTTCAGCGTCTGGTCCTTCAGATTGCGGATCATCTCGTTGATGTTGTCTTTCAGCGCCGCCACCTCGCCGGAGGCCTGGACGCTGATCGAGCGGGTCAGATCGCCCTTGGTCACCGCCGTCGACACCTCGGCGATGGCGCGCACCTGGGTGGTCAGGTTGGCCGCGAGCTGATTGACGTTGTCGGTCAGGTCGCGCCAAAGGCCGGCAGCGCCGGGCACCCGGGCCTGGCCGCCGAGCTTGCCTTCGATGCCCACTTCGCGGGCGACGTTGGTCACCTGGTCGGCGAAGGTCGCCAGCGTCTCGATCATGCCGTTGATGGTGTCGGCGAGCGAGGCGATCTCGCCCTTGGCATCGACCGTCAGCTTGCGCTTGAGATTGCCTTGCGCGACCGCGGTCACGACATCGGCGATGCCGCGCACCTGGTTGGTCAGGTTCGTCGCCATCAGATTGACGTTGTCGGTCAGGTCCTTCCAGGTGCCGGCGACGCCCTCGACCCGCGCCTGGCCGCCGAGCTTGCCCTCGGTGCCGACCTCGCGGGCGACACGCGTCACTTCGCCGGCAAAGGAGTTCAGCTGGTCGACCATGGTGTTGATCGTCGATTTCAGCTCCAGGATCTCGCCCTTGACGTCGACGGTGATCTTCTTCGACAGGTCGCCGCGCGCCACAGCGGTGGTCACCTCGGCGATGTTGCGGACCTGGCCGGTCAGGTTCTCGGCCATCGAATTCACATTGTCGGTCAGATCCTTCCAGGTGCCGGCAACGCCGCGCACCTGCGCCTGGCCGCCGAGCTTGCCTTCGGTGCCGACCTCGCGCGCCACGCGCGTCACCTCCGAGGCAAAGGAATTCAGCTGGTCGACCATCGTATTGATGGTGTCCTTCAGCTCGAGGATCTCGCCGCGCACATCGACGGTGATCTTCTTCGACAGGTCGCCCAGCGCCACTGCCGTCGTCACCTCGGCGATGTTGCGCACCTGGCCGGTCAGATTGGCGGCCATCGCATTGACGTTGTCGGTCAGGTCTTTCCAGGTGCCGGCGACGCCGCGCACCTGCGCCTGGCCGCCGAGCTTGCCGTCCGAACCGACTTCGCGCGCCACGCGCGTCACCTCGGAGGCGAAGGAATTCAGCTGGTCGACCATCGTATTGATGACGTCCTTGATCTGCAGGATCTCGCCCAATGCATCGACGGTGATCTTCTGGGTCAGGTCGCCGGTCGCAATCGCGGTTGCTACCTTGGAGACGTCGCGTAATTGCACGGTCAGATTGCCGGCCATGGCATTGACGTTGTCGGTCAAATCTTTCCAGGTGCCGCCGACGCCCTCGACATGCGCCTGACCGCCGAGCTTGCCCTCCGACCCCACTTCGCGCGCCACACGCGTCACTTCCGAGGCGAAGGAATTGAGCTGATCGACCATCGTGTTGACGGTGTCCTTGAGCTCGAGGATTTCGCCCTTGACGTCGACGGTGATCTTCTTCGACAGGTCGCCGCGGGCAACGGCGGTCGTCACCTCGGCGATGTTGCGGACCTGGCCGGTCAGGTTGGCGGCCATCAGGTTGACGTTATCGGTCAGGTCCTTCCAGGTGCCGCCGACGCCCTTCACCTCGGCCTGGCCGCCGAGCTTGCCTTCGGTTCCGACCTCGCGCGCCACACGCGTCACTTCCGAGGCGAAGGAATTGAGCTGGTCGACCATCGTGTTGATGGTGTCCTTGAGCTCGAGGATTTCGCCCTGCACGGCGACGGTGATCTTCTTCGACAAGTCGCCCGAAGCGACCGCAGTCGTCACCTCGGCGATGTTGCGGACCTGGCCGGTCAGGTTCTCGGCCATCGAATTGACGTTGTCGGTCAAGTCCTTCCAGGTGCCG
This sequence comes from Mesorhizobium sp. M0898, assembly GCF_040319695.1. Classification (NCBI taxonomy): domain Bacteria; kingdom Pseudomonadati; phylum Pseudomonadota; class Alphaproteobacteria; order Hyphomicrobiales; family Phyllobacteriaceae; genus Mesorhizobium; species Mesorhizobium sp. M0898. The sequence continues at coordinate 172,445 of NZ_JAMYOE010000004.1, forward strand.
GCGACGCCGCGCACCTGAGCCTGGCCGCCGAGCTTGCCCTCGGTGCCGACCTCGCGGGCGACACGCGTCACTTCGCCGGCAAATGAGTTCAGCTGGTCGACCATGGTGTTGATGGTCGATTTCAGTTCGAGGATCTCGCCCTTGACGTCGACCGTGATTTTCTTCGACAGGTCGCCAAGCGCCACGGCCGTGGTCACCTCGGCGATATTGCGCACCTGGCCTGTCAGATTTTCGGCCATCAGGTTCACGTTGTCGGTCAGGTCCTTCCAGGTGCCGCCGACACCTTCGACGCGCGCCTGACCGCCGAGCTTGCCTTCTGTACCGACTTCGCGCGCGACGCGCGTCACTTCCGAGGCGAAGGAATTGAGCTGGTCGACCATCGTGTTGATGGTGTTCTTGAGTTCGAGGATTTCGCCTTTCACGTCGACGGTAATCTTCTTCGACAGGTCGCCGGAAGCGACGGCGGTCGTCACCTCGGCGATGTTGCGCACCTGCCCGGTCAGGTTCGTCGCCATGGCGTTGACGTTGTCGGTCAGGTCCTTCCAGGTTCCGGCCACACCTTTCACGCGAGCCTGGCCGCCCAGCTTGCCTTCGGTGCCGACCTCGCGCGCCACGCGCGTCACTTCCGAGGCGAAGGAGGCCAGTTGCCCGACCATGGTGTTGACGATCTTGCCGATGCGCAGAAACTCGCCGCGCAGCTGCCGGCCGTCGATTTCGACCATCATCGTCTGCGACAGGTCACCCTTGGCCACCGCGCCGATGACGCGCGCCACTTCGGCCGTCGGCTGAACCATGTCCTCGATCAGATCGTTGACGGAACGGACGCTCGATTCCCAACTGCCGGTGGCGTTGCGGACACGGCCGCGTTCGCCGATCCGGCCATCCTTGCCGACGACCTTGCTGAGGCGTTCGAACTCGCGCGTGACCTGATCGTTGAGTTCTACGATTTCGTTGAAGGTGTCGGCGATCTCGGAATCAAGGCCGGCGTAGACATTGTCGATACGAACGGAGAAATCACCGCTCCGAAAAACCTTCAGCGCGTTCAGTATTTGACGACGGTCCAATTGCCTTGTGGATGCAAGCACGCTCACAGCGCCCCTCCCAGCTCACGGATTTCTTGAATGTCCTGGTGAAACTGTCCCCTGCGGCCGACACAACTCCCCGCAAGCGCAAGAACGCGGCATGCTCGATTTGGTTCCAGACGAAATTGCCGCTATGCGGCAGGAATTTCGCAGCCGCATTCACGAAACGACGAGCAACAAAGATCCATAATGATTGTATCGATCAATATTTCTGCCCAACGGAACATCTCGAAAAAACTCTCGTTGGTATAGATCGCGATCCAGCGATGCAACTCGATGGAGACACTAAGATGATGAAAATTCTCTCTGCATCCCTACTTGCTATCGGCCTGGCCACATCTGCCATGGCACAATCCATGGGCTCCGGGACCGGTAGCGCCGATGGCAATACCGGCGTCAACACAGGCACTTCCGGCGGCAACACCGGGACCGGCAGCGCAACTACCCCGAACACAATCGATCCGAACGCAACGAACGCTACCACGCCGCAGACAAACGGTATGGAGGATCGCTGCAAGGATACGGCGGGCAGCGATACCGACAACAACACACCCAGCGGCGCTATGACGTCGGATATGCAGAACTGCAACAAGTAACGGAGTTTTGCGCAGCGGTCATTCAGCCCGCGGCCTGGTCCAGACCGGTGCTCGCGGTTCAAACCACAGCCAGAAATATGCAGAGACCGGGCACGGGCTCATTACTTCTGAATGGATCGGCGAGCCCAAGCCGGGCGGCCGATTAACTAGTCTCAGCTAGGTTCTGCGATAGGCGGCGGCCAGCCCGGCGGGCGGGGCGGCCGTTCTGCTGATTTTCGCGGAGAGAACTGGTGGAGCCAATCGGAATCGAACCGACGACCTCTTGAATGCCATTCAAGCGCTCTCCCAACTGAGCTATGGCCCCACTCCGGCAGTTCACCGGCGCCGTTTCCGGCGAAGACATCCGGCGCGGGTTCTAGACCGCGCCGTTAGTGAAGGCGGCTTCTAACCCCGCCTTCAGTCAATATCAAGCCTTCAAGAACCGCTTTTTCTAAGCAGCGCCGCGAAAGCCGGCGAATGCGGTTCGCTCAGACTTCGTCGTCGTCTTCGCCGACGCCGATCATGTCGGCAACGTCGTCGTCTTCTTCCTCCTCGTCGGCGAGGAACGTGTCATCCTCGTCATCGCCAAGGTCAACGTCGTCTTCGTCATCGCCGAGATCGGGAAGCTCGTCGGCCTTCGCGTCCTCGTCCGCCTCTTCGAGCGAGACGACCTCGACGCCCTCTTCCTCCTCGGCGTCCACTTCCTTCTCGGCAACTTCCTCTTCCTCCTCGAGGGCGGCGATCTTGCCTTCTTCGAAATAGGAGCGCGGATAGCTCTTGCCCGTGTAAGGCGAGACGATCGGGTCCTTGTTCAAGTCATAGAATTTTCGACCTGTCTCCGGGTCGATGCGTTTGGTGCCAAGTTCGGGTTTTGCCACAGCAAGCCTCGTCGATGAAAGTTTGGTCCCCTTAACCAGAGTTTACGGCGCTGTCAAAGCGAAAAGCCGGCGTCCCAAAAAGCTTGAATTCGAAGGCCTTCATACCAAGGGGATGACCATTTCGGTACGCCATGATAGGAGACCCCGCAAACCAGCAGAAAATGGCCGGCCGCCGGCGTTTCCAGGAAAGAACCATGTCGCACACTGCCGCCCCGAAGCAGGCCACCGCCCGCAAATCATCTGGCCTTTCAGGCGCGGCACGGGTGCCGGGCGACAAGTCGATCTCGCACCGCTCGTTCATGTTCGGTGGCCTGGCCTCCGGCGAAACCCGCATCACCGGGCTGCTGGAAGGCGAGGATGTGATGCGTACGGGCGCTGCCATGAAGGCCATGGGCGCCCATATCGAGAAGCATGGCGCTGAGTGGGTGATCCGCGGTACCGGCAACGGCGCGCTGCTGCAGCCGGAAGGCCCGCTCGATTTCGGCAATGCCGGCACCGGCTCACGCCTCACCATGGGCCTGGTCGGCACCTATGACATGGAAACCACCTTCATCGGCGACGCCTCGCTGTCCGGCCGGCCGATGGGCCGGGTGCTCGAGCCGCTCCGCCAGATGGGCGTGCAGGTGCTGAAGGCGACGCCCGGCGACCGCATGCCGATCACGCTGCATGGGCCCAAGCACGCCGCGCCGATCACCTACCGCGTGCCGATGGCATCGGCACAGGTCAAGTCGGCGGTGCTGCTGGCTGGGCTGAACACGCCGGGCATCACCACCGTCATCGAGCCGGTTATGACGCGCGACCACACCGAAAAGATGCTCAAGGGGTTCGGCGCCAATCTGTCGGTCGAGACCGACGAGCGCGGCGTGCGCCACATTTTCCTCGAAGGCCAGGGCAAGCTCACGGGGCAGACGATCGCGGTGCCTGGCGACCCCTCCTCGGCCGGCTTTCCGCTGGTGGCGGCGCTGATCGTGCCGGGTTCGGACATTACAATCGAAAGCGTGCTGATGAACCCGACCCGCACAGGCCTTCTGCTGACGCTGCAGGAAATGGGCGCCCGGATCGACATTCTCGAGCGTCGCAATGAAGGCGGCGAAGACGTCGCCGACCTGCGCGTGCGTTACTCCGAGCTGAAAGGCGTCACCGTACCGCCGGAACGGGCCCCGACGATGATCGACGAGTATCCGGTGCTTGCCGTGGCGGCGAGCTTCGCCGAGGGCGAAACGCTGATGCTGGGGCTTGAAGAGCTGCGCGTGAAGGAATCCGACCGGCTGTCGGCGGTCGCCAACGGGCTGAAGCTCAACGGCGTCGATTGCAGCGAAGGCGAGGCCTCGCTTGTCGTGCGCGGAAAACCCGGCGGCAAGGGCCTCGGCCAGCATCCCAACGGACAGGGCACCATCGTCCAGACCCATCTCGACCACCGCATCGCCATGAGCTTTCTGGTGATGGGGCTGGCAACGGAAAAGCCGGTGACCATCGACGATCAGGCGATGATCGCAACGAGCTTTCCGGAATTTATGGGGCTGATGAAGGGGCTTGGGGCGGAGATCGAGTAGCTTGATGGCAATCAATAGCCTTGGGGGTTGGGGCCAAACTGGAACGTCGGCGGGACAGCGCCCCCCTCTGTCCTGCCGGACATCTCCCCCACAAGGAGGGAGATTGGCAGCTTCGGCGCTCCGCTCAATCCTGCGACGTAGACAATTGGCGAAAGCCGCGATGGCCGCCGATCTCCCCCTAAGTGGGGGAGATGTCCGACAGGACAGAGGGGGGCGCGAAGGATCGCCACGCCTATCTGGATCATTGCGCTTTTCGATTCCGGTGGGCGTCCAATGACCCCAACCTTCACCATCGCCATCGACGGCCCTGCCGGCGCCGGCAAAGGCACCCTCGCCCGACGGCTCGCCGACCATTACCGGCTGAACCTGCTCGATACCGGCCTTACCTACCGCGCAGTGGCGCATGCGCTGCTTCGGCTTGGCCTGCCGCTTGACAATGTCTCGGCCGCCGAAACCGCCGCGCGCCAGGTCGACCTGGCAAAGCTCGACCGGGCGGTGCTGTCGGCGCATGCGGTCGGCGAGGCCGCCTCGAAAGTTGCCGTCATCCCGTCGGTGCGGCGCATCCTGGTCGAGAAACAGCGCGAGTTTGCAAAAACACCGCCTGGCGCGGTGCTCGACGGCCGCGACATCGGCACCGTCGTCTGTCCCGATGCCGACGTAAAACTCTATGTCACGGCCAGTGCCGAGGTGCGGGCAAAGCGGCGGCTGGATGAAATCGAGAGCATCGGCGGCACTGCCAATTTCGACGAAATCCTTGCCGATATCGTGCGCCGCGACGAGCGCGACATGGGCCGCATGGACTCGCCCTTGAAGCCGGCCGCAGACGCGCACTTGCTCGACACGTCGGAAATGGCTATAGAAGCCGCGTTTCTGGCAGCTCGGGCGATCATCGACGACGTCCTGGCCAAGAGAAACAAAGCCTGAGCCGGGTTTTCCTGCCGCCGCCGATTGCCGGCGACAAAAAGAATTCCATATCGGGCATGAACCAGCCTGTCAGCATTCTTCATGCGCCGGAATTGCCGCTCAAGGGCGGCCAAGGGCTTTTTGCCCGGAACGCCGGCAGGCCAACGCAACGCTAACCCACGGCGCCCGCCCCGCGACAGATTGCGGGGCATTCCAGGAGAAACTATGTCAGTTGCAAATCCCACTCGCGATGATTTCGCGAGCCTGCTCGAAGAATCATTTTCCGCCGGCCATTCCGGCGAAGGCCAGGTCGTCAAGGGCATCATCACTGCCATTGAAAAGGACATGGCCATCATCGACGTTGGCCTCAAGGTCGAAGGCCGCGTGCCGCTGAAGGAATTCGGCGTCAAGGGCAAGGACACGACGCTCAAGGTCGGCGACACGGTCGAGGTCTATGTCGAGCGTATCGAGAACGCGCTTGGCGAAGCCATGCTGTCGCGCGAAAAGGCCCGCCGCGAAGAGAGCTGGGTCCGTCTCGAAGAGAAGTTCACCAAGGGCGAACGCGTCGAAGGCGTCATCTTCAACCAGGTCAAGGGCGGCTTCACCGTCGACCTCGACGGTGCCGTGGCCTTCCTGCCGCGCAGCCAGGTCGATATCCGCCCGATCCGCGACGTCTCGCCGCTGATGCACAACCCGCAGCCCTTCGAGATCCTCAAGATGGATCGCCGCCGCGGCAACATCGTGGTGTCGCGCCGCACCGTGCTCGAGGAGAGCCGCGCCGAACAGCGTTCGGAAATCGTGCAGAATCTCGAAGAAGGCCAGGTGGTCGAAGGCGTCGTCAAGAACATCACCGACTATGGTGCGTTCGTCGACCTCGGCGGCATCGACGGCCTGCTGCACGTCACCGACATGGCATGGCGCCGCGTCAATCATCCGACCGAAATCCTCAATATCGGCCAGACGGTCAAGGTGCAGATCATCCGCATCAACCAGGAAACCCACCGCATCTCGCTCGGCATGAAGCAGCTCGAGAGCGATCCGTGGTCCGAGATCGGCACCAAGTTCCCGATCGGCAAGAAGATCAAGGGTACCGTCACCAACATCACCGACTACGGCGCGTTCGTCGAGCTGGAGCCGGGCATCGAAGGCCTCATCCACGTTTCGGAAATGTCGTGGACCAAGAAGAACGTGCATCCCGGCAAGATCCTGTCGACGACGCAGGAAGTCGACGTGGTGGTGCTCGAAGTCGATCCGGCCAAGCGCCGCATCTCGCTCGGCCTCAAGCAGACGCTGGAGAACCCGTGGGAGGCCTTCGCGCGCAGCCATCCGGTCGGAAGCCAGGTTGAGGGCGAGGTTAAGAACAAGACCGAGTTCGGCCTGTTCATCGGCCTCGAAGGCGACGTCGACGGCATGGTCCACCTTTCCGACCTCGACTGGACCCGTCCGGGCGAGCAGGTGATCGAGGAGTACAATCGCGGCGACATGGTCAAGGCGCAGGTGCTCGACGTCGACATAGACAAGGAACGCATCTCGCTCGGCATCAAGCAGCTGGCCAAGGATACGGTCGGCGAAGCAGCGACGTCAGGCGAACTGCGCAAGAACGCAGTCGTCACCTGCGAGGTTATCGGCGTGAAGGACGGCGGTCTGGAAGTGCGGCTGGTCGACAGCGGCATCGAGACCTTCATCAAGCGCTCCGATCTCAGCCGTGACCGCGACGAGCAGCGCCCCGAGCGCTTCACCGTCGGCCAGAAAGTCGACGCCCGCGTCATCGCCTTCGACAAGAAGACCCGCAAGCTGCAGGTCTCGATCAAGGCGCTGGAAATCGCCGAAGAGAAGGAAGCGGTCGCTCAGTACGGCTCAACCGATTCCGGCGCTTCGCTGGGCGATATTTTGGGTGCCGCGCTGAAGAAGCAGGGCAGCTAAGCCAACACCGCGCCTCGCGCGGGTTATAAAACAAAACAAAAAGCCCCGCCGGAACGATCCGGCGGGGCTTTTGCTTGTGACCCTTTGCTTGCGAACGGACCGCAGGCTCAGGCCCGGCCGTAGAGTGGCACCAGCGTGCCGCTGATCGCCATGTTGGCCGGCGAGGCAAGGTAGGCAATGGCCTCCGCCGCCGCTTCAAGGCTGACCCATCTGCTGAAATCTGCGTTCGGCATGTCAGCCCGGTTGGCCGGCGTGTCGAGCGTCGAAGGCGCCACGGCATTGACCAGAATGCCGTTGCCCTTCAGCTCTTCGGCCATCGCCACGGTCATCGCGGCGACTGCCGCCTTGGCGGCGGCGTAGGCCACCTTGCCGGAGCCGCGCCGCGGATCGAGCCCGGCTCGCGCGGTGACATTGACGATGCGGCCCGGCACGGAAGATCCCAGCATCGAGCGTATCGCCGCGCGGCAGCACAGGAAGGTGGTGCGGGCATTGGTGTCCATCATCTCGGCGAAGGAGGCGGGTTCGATCTTCTCGACCGGCGCCGCGGTGAAGCCGCCGGCAAGATGCACCGATGCCCATAAATCTGGAACGCTGGCATAGAAGGCGTCGACCTTGGCAGGGTCGGCAAGATCGACATTGTGCGCCAGCCTGACGCGGTCATGCGCCGGAAAGGGAAAATGCGCAGGCGCGGCAGCGTGGGCATTGGGCACATGGCAGACCGCGCCCTGCTCCAGCAGTTTTCCTACGACCGCGCCGCCAAGGGCACCGGTGCCGCCGGTTACCACGATATGTCTGCCGTCCAGTGTTTCCGTCATATTCGACCGCTCCGTCATTGCGCGCCGCCGATGCGGAAGGTCGCGCCTTTCGCGCGATCACTCAACCGAAATCTCGATGACGTAAGGTCGTCCAGTCGCCCGCGCGCGCCCAAGCGCGTCCGCCAAGCCGCCAGTGCCGGAAATCCGCTCGGCGGCAATGCCGTAGGCTTCGGCCAATTTGCAGAAATCCGGCGGTGCCGGGGAGACGCCGACCGGCTCGACGCCGACGTCAAGCATCGAGGTTTCGATCTCGCGGTAGCCACGATTGTTCCAGACGGCGAAGATCACCGGCGCCGCCGCGTCGAGCGCGGCGCCGAGTTCCGGCAGGGTGAACTGGAAGCCGCCGTCGCCGGTGAGGCAAACGACCGGCGCCTCAGGCCTGGCAAGGACGGCACCGATCGCCGCCGGCGGGCCATAGCCGAGCGCGCCGAAGCCGGTGGCCGCGTTGAACCAGCCGCCCGGTCGGTCATGATCGTAATAAAGGTTGGCGGCGTAGACCGGCTGGGTCGAATCGCCGACGATGATCGCGCCAGGCAGCGCATCGCGGATCGTCTCGACGGCGTGCAGTTGCGCCTGCATAGCCGGGCCGATCTCGGCAAAGGCCGCTTGCCGCGTCGCGGCGGCGCGAGCGGCGCCGTCGACCGATTGCGCCTGGCCCGTGCCGAGTTCGGCACGCAGCGCCTTGAGCGCTGCACCGCAATCGGCCTGGATCGAAATCCGGGCCGGCCGGCGGGCAAGCTGGTCGGCGCCGATGTCGATGCGGATCAGATTGGCAGGCAGGACAAAACCGCCGTCGCCATAGCCATCATAGTCGGTCGGACCGAATTCGGTGCCAGCGGCAATGACCAGGTCGGCATCGGCGATCAGCGCACGCAACGCCTTCAGGCTGGGGCTGGCCGGCACGCCAAGTGGATGACGATAGAGCAGGCCGCGCGCATTAGCGGTCTGGACGACCGGCGCTCCCAGCCTCTCGGCCAGGTGCTGCAACGGCGCTTCGGCGGCCTTGGCGCCGCCTCCGGCGAGGATAAGCGGCCGGCGGGCAGACGCGCACAGCCTTGCCGCCTCTGCAATCGCCACTACATCCGGCTCGGGCGGCGCTGAATTCCGCAGCAGCGGCACGATGCCGTTGGCCGGCATGGTCATGACATCGGTCGGGATCTCAATATGCACCGGACCCGGACGCGCGGATGAGAACAGCGCAAAGGCGCGGGCGAGCACGCCGGGCAGTTCGCCGGCCTCGGTGACACGGTGCGAAAACAGCGCCACCTTCTCCATCATGCCGCGCTGGTCCGGCAGTTCATGCAGATGGCCAAGGCCTTTGCCCAGCGTCGGTGTGGCGTTGACGCCCGAGATTACCAGCATCGGCACCGAATCGGCGCGCGCCTGACCCATGGCGGTGATGGTGTTGGTCAGCCCCGGCCCGGTGATGACGAAGACGATACCCGGCCTGCCGCTGGCGCGCGCATAGCCGTCAGCCATGAAGCCGGCGCCCTGCTCGTGGCGCGGCGTGACGTGACGGATCTTCGATCGCGCAAGCCCGCGATAGAGCTCGACCGTGTGTACGCCGGGAATGCCGAAGACGGTGTCGACGCCGTGCGCTTCGAGCAAGGTGATGAGCGCTTCGCCGATGGTCGTCATTGTCTTAGCACCGGGCGTGTGAGGCAGGTCGGGCCGCCCTCGCAGGCAATGCACAGCGCATCGGCCTCGAATGTCGAGACCGTACAGCCAGCGCCCTGCATGGCAGCCCCCGTCTTCGGAAAACCGGCAACGGCGATAACCTGGCGCGGCGCGGTCGGCAGGACATTGAGGCTGAGCCCATTCGAGGCGAAGAATTCGTCGGCATCGCCGTCGACCAGCCGAATGCCACGTTCGCGCAGCATCTGATGGAAGGCGACCGGCAGGAGGGGCGCATAGACCAGCGCCAGATCGTCGGCGAGCGGGCTGATCACCGACATCAGGTGCAGGCAGGCCTCCTCGCCTTGCCAGAGCGGCAGGTCGAAGCCATAGACCTGGATGCCCTTGGGCGAAAGCAGGTTGGAGAGCTGCTGGATGCCGTGCTGATTGGTGCGCACGCCGCGGCCGATGGCCAGCGTGTTTGCATCCACCCACACGCAGTCGCCGCCCTCGACCTGGCCGGGAGCCTCGATACGGCCGAGGATGGGGATGCCCATGCGCCCATAGGCTGCCTCGTGGAGGCTGGGCTCGGGCCGGCGCAGCGCCTTGCCCATGGCAAGGATGACCGCGCCATGATCGGTCATCAGCGAGGGATCGTGGGTAAAAACCGAATCGGCAAGCCCGTCGTCGGCGTCACTCAGCCATTCGATCTCAGCGCCTGAGGCCGAAATCAGCCTGGCCAGCGCATCATGCTGGACCGCCGCTTTTTGCGGATCGAAGCCTGGGCCATAGTGCCACTCCAGCGCTTCGGCCCGACGCATGGCGCCGGCAGCGGAGCGCATCAGCACGCGCTGCAGCGTCCCGGCCATCGACTGCGACCCGTATGCTTTGCCCACTAAATTCTCCTGAAACGCGCCCCTCCTGCCAATAGCCACTCGGCAGGCGGTGATCAATGGTCCAAAAAACTGCGGTTGACGGAGACAAGCGGAACGGTCCATCTTGAGAATCGGAACGCTGTCCAGTGACGGGTAATGGGTAAAAAATTCCAGCAAGGACTGCCTCGGCTGCTCCGCGGGGCACCGCGACGATGACAGCGCCGGCCACCGCCCTGAAGCATACGGCGCAGAACGGCGCCGCCGAAGCCATCCACGTCGAGAACCTGCACAAGAATTTCGGCAAGCTGCATGTATTGAAGGGCGTTTCGCTGTCGGCGCGCGATGGCGAGGTGATCGCCATCATTGGCGGCAGCGGCTCGGGCAAATCGACGCTGCTGCGCTGCATCAACTGCCTGGAGAACCCGACCAGCGGCATTATCCGGGTCAATGGCGAAGAGATAAAGCTGAAGGCCGACAGCTACGGCCACACCGTGCCCGCAGACCGCAAGCAGATCGAACGCATCCGCTCCAAGCTTGGCATGGTCTTCCAGAACTTCAATCTGTGGAGCCACATGACGTTGATCGAGAACGTCATCGAGGTTCCCGTACATGTGCTCGGCGTCAAGCGCGATGTGGCGATCGGCGAGGCGGAAAAATTGCTCGCCCGCGTTGGCCTGGCCGAAAAACGCGACGTCTATCCTGCCTATCTGTCGGGCGGCCAACAGCAGCGCGCCGCGATCGCCAGGGCGCTGGCCATCAATCCGCGCGTCATGCTGTTCGATGAGCCGACTTCGGCGCTCGACCCGGAACTCGTCGGCGAGGTGCTGAAGGTGATCGGCGACCTGGCGCGCGAAGGCCGCACCATGGTGCTGGTCACCCATGAGATGAAGTTTGCCCGCGAGGTCGCGACGCATGTCGTCTACCTCCACAACGGGCTGGTCGAGGAAGAAGGGCCGCCGGAACAGATCTTCGGCGCACCAAAATCCGAAAGGCTGAAGCAGTTCATCCGCAACATCAGTTAAACCGTGGGCGGACGAAAACCGGGAACAACAACAAACTGGGAGTCATGACGATGAAGATTATTCTCAAGACCTTTGCGGCAGCGCTGCTGCTTGGCGTTGCCGCCGTGGGCGTGGCCAAGGCCGATCCGGTCAAGATCGGTGTCGCTGCCGAGCCCTATCCGCCGTTCACCTCGCCGGATGCTTCCGGCAAATGGGTCGGTTGGGAAATCGAATTCATCGACGCTGTCTGCACCGAAGAGAAGCTCGACTGCGTCATCACGCCGGTCGCCTGGGACGGCATCATCCCGGCGTTGACGACCAAGAAGATCGACGTCATCGCCAGCTCGATGTCGATCACCGACGAACGCAAGAAGACGATCGACTTCTCCGACAAATATTACAACACCCCGACTGCGATCATCGGGCCGAAGGACCAGAAGTTCGGCTCGACACCGGAGGACCTCAAGGGCAAGATCATCGGCGTCCAGGTCTCGACCGTACACGCCGACTACGCCAAGAAGCACTTCGCTGACGCGGCGGAAATCAAGGAATACCAGACCCAGGACGAGGCCAACCAGGATCTTGCCGCCGGCCGGGTCGACGCGGTGCAGGCCGATTCCATCGCCCTCGACGCCTTCCTGAAATCGGACCAGGGCAAGCAATGCTGCGATCTGAAAGGCATGGTCGCGCCGGATCTGGCCATTCTCGGACCCGGCGTCGGCGCCGGCGTCCGCAAGGAAGACACCGAGTTGAAGGAAAAGATCAACGCCGGTATCAAGGCCATCCGCGCCAACGGCAAATATGACGAGATTTCGAAGAAGTACTTCGACTTTGATATTTACGGCTCCGACACGCAGTCGAACTGACGGCCTCATCCATGAGCGATTAACCACGCGGCCCCGATAGAGCCGCGTGGTTGGTCGAAATCCATCGACGCGAGCTTCCGCGGGCGGAAATCGCCGGCGGTTTTAGCGCCAGCAATTCGAGGGCGACGCTGATCGACGCATTTGTTCCGGCTTGGGCCGCCTCTGCCATCGCGCTTCTCTCGCCCGTGCCGCCGGGCTGGGGTGGAACGCTCATCGTCGGGCTGCTCCATACGATCGAGATTGCGGTCGGCGCCACCTGTCTCGGCCTTTTGATCGGCATCGGCGGCGCCTCCGGCAAGCTGTATGGTGGTCCGGTGGTGCGCGATCTCCTGGCAGTCTATACGACCGTCGTGCGCGCCGTGCCGGAGCTGGTGCTGATCCTTCTGCTCTATTACGCCGGCACCGACCTGATCAATCAGATGCTGACGGCAACGGGCTATCAGCGTATGGACATTAGCGGGCTGGCGGCCGGCATTGCCGTGCTCGGCTTCGTCCAGGGCGCCTATTCGACCGAGGTGATCCGCGGCGCGATCCTCGCCATTCCGCAGGGCCAGATCGAAGCCGCGCGCGCCTATGGCATGTCTCCCGGCCTGCTGCTGCGGCGCATCACGCTGCCGGCGATGCTGCCGTTCGCCATACCCGGCCTTGCCAATCTCTGGCTGATCGCCACCAAGGACACAGCCCTGCTGGCGGTCGTCGGCTTTTTCGAGCTGACATTGGCGACACGGCAGGCGGCCGGCGTGACCAAAGCCTATCTGACATTCTTTATCGCCGCCGGCGCGATCTACCTTCTGTTGACGCTGGTTTCGAATCTGATCATCGGCCGCATCGAGACATGGGCCCGCCGCGGCATGCCGTCGCTCAAGGAGGCCCGGTGATGGCTGACCCGGCGATGACTGGCGAAGCGGCCGTCGAGATAGCCGCACGCGCTTCGCTGTGGCTGAAGCCGCATCGTACCGCGCTGATCCTGATCGCGCTGGGGCTGGTTTTGGCGGCGGCCGTCTTCATGCGCTGGGACTGGCTGCCGAAATATTACGGGATGGGATTGCTCGGCATCTGGCGCGCGCTGTGGATTCTTGCCGTCACCTGCACGCTGGGCTTCCTGCTCGCCATGCCGCTCGGACTGGCACAAGCCGCAGGCTCTTTCTGGTTCGCGGCGCCCGCCAAGGCCTTCTGCACGGTCATCAGGGGAACGCCGCTGCTGCTGCAGCTCTGGTTGCTCTATTACGGGCTGGGCTCGCTGTTTCCACAATATCCATGGATTCGCGAGTCCTGGATGTGGCCCTATCTGAGGCAGGCATGGCCCTATGGCGTGCTCGGGCTGACGCTGTCCTTCGCCGGCTATGAGGGCGAGGTGATGCGAGGCGCTTTTGCCGGCGTACCGAAAGGCCAATTGGAAGCCGCCCGCGCCTTCGGCATGAGCCGCTGGAGGATTTTCCGGCGAATCTGGCTGCCGCAGGCCTTCTACCGCGCGCTGCCGACACTGACGGGCGAAATCGTGCTGCAGCTGAAATCGACGCCGCTGGTGGCGACCATCAGCGTGATCGACATATTCGCCGTCTCTTCAAAGGTGCGTCAGGATACCTACCTCACCTATGAACCCTTGCTGCTCCTGGCGTTGATCTATATGGCGATCACCGGCATCCTCGTCTTCACCCTGGGCAAGATCGAGGCGCGGATTCCGAACAAGGTTGGTTAGGTGAATAGTGAATAGTGAATGGTGAATAGTCAGTAGTGCGTAGCCCCTATGTTACCGGCTAAGTCCCCACTCACCATTCACTATTCACCATTCACCCATTCCCTCAGATATCCATGGCAATCACAATGCAACTCAGTCTCGACCAGGCGACAGGGCTGTGCCGGATGGCCGCACTTGGCGCTGGCGCCAACGAAGAGGCGGCGCAGTCGCTGGCTGCCTCGATCGTCGCGGCCGAGGCGGAAGGACTGTCGACCGTTGGGCTGTCGCACTTCATCGATTATCTCGAAGCGCTGGAAGCCGGCCGCATCGACGGCAACGCCGATCCGGTGATCACCAGGCCGGCGCTCGCGGTCTATCTCTCCGATGCGCGCGGCGGACTGGCGCATACCGGTTTCGACCGCACGATCGATGAACTCGCCAAGGCGGCGCGGCTGTTCGGCGTCGCGATTTTTTCGCAGAAGAATGCCTATACGTGCGGCGCGCTCGGCTATTTCACCGGAAGGCTGGCCGCGCAGGGATTGGTGTCGTTCGCCGCCACCAACGGCCCGGCCGTGCTTGCCGGCTCGGGCTCGGTCAAGCCGGTCTACTGCACCAACCCGATGTCCTTTGCGGCACCCGCCGCGGACGCGGCGGCGCTGGTCATCGACCAATCGTCGAGCGCCACCGCCTTCGTCAACATCCGCAAGGCGGCCGAGGACGGCAAGAAGATACCCGAAGGCTGGGCACTGGATGCGAGCGGCAATCCGACCACGGACCCGGCAGCTGCAATGAAGGGCGCCATGCTTGCCTTCGGCGGCCAGCGCGGCGCCAACATCGCGCTGATGGTCGAGGTGCTGGCTGCGGGCCTGTCGGGCGCCAACTGGTCGCTCGATGCGCCATGGTTCAGCGGCGGGCCGGACAGTCCGGGGACCGGCCTGTTCGTGCTTGCCGTCGAGCCCAAGCTGCTCGATCCGGACTTCGAAAAGCGGATGAAGGATCAACTCGACCGGCTGCGGCGGCGCTATGGCGTGCATGTGCCGGGGCGTGCCCGGACCGAGGCCGCGGAGAAGGCGGCGGCGCGCGGCATAAGCGCGCCGAAAGCCGTGGTGCAGCGCATTTCCGAATTCGCCGCCCGCTATTCGTCCTGAAGAAATTCGTTTGTCCGATGAGCGGCTGAGAACGCCTGCCGATCCGGCAGCGCGAGCCTACTTCCCGCAATAATGATCGTTGATGACGTTCGCCGCATTCGCGTCCGGCCCTACCCTGTTGTAGGAGCAGGGTTCGGCGGCCGTCGTGAACAGGTGGTTGTCATAGTAGCGCGGGCCACCGAACAGAATGTCGATGATGTTGCCGTTGGCCGGAACGTAGCGTTCGGGTTGAGCTTGGTGGTGATGCCGGTTTGCCGCGAATGCCGAGGCACCAATGCTGCAGCCTGTTGCGAAAGCCAGAGCGAAGATCGCAACGCGTTTTGTCGTCATCGCCAATATCCTCCATTCGGAATCAAACCATACATCCTAAAATCGCCGGCCGGAACAAAGGTTCCTGTCCCGAATGGAGTTACCCTAAAGCCCGGCGTCGGCGGGTTTTCTGCCGTTTCCAACGGATACTGGAAATCATGCTTCAACAATGCCGGCCGACCGATGGTCACCCTTTGCCTTTGGCGCGAAACCGACTATGAAACGGCTTCAAACCAAACCATCTGGATAGCCCGCCGGAGCCAGCCATGACCGAAATCCTGCAG
Source organism: Mesorhizobium sp. M0898 (assembly GCF_040319695.1). Lineage (NCBI taxonomy): Bacteria > Pseudomonadati > Pseudomonadota > Alphaproteobacteria > Hyphomicrobiales > Phyllobacteriaceae > Mesorhizobium > Mesorhizobium sp. M0898. The sequence continues at coordinate 187,949 of NZ_JAMYOE010000004.1, forward strand.
ACCCCAAAGCTCGTCGTCGTGTTCGGCGGCTCCGGCTTTGTCGGTCGTCATGTCGTGCGGGCGCTGGCCAAGCGCGGCTACCGCATCCGGGTTGCCTGCCGTCGGCCCGATCTCGCCGGCCACCTGCAGCCGCTCGGCAATGTCGGGCAGATCCAGCCGGTGCAGGCCAATGTCCGGGTGCGCTGGTCGGTCGACCGCGCCGTGCAAGGCGCGGACCATGTCGTCAATCTGGTTGCGATCGCGCATGAGGCCGGCCGGCAGAAATTCACTGCCGTCCACGAATTCGGCGCGCGCGCCGTCGCTGAAGCGGCGCGCGCCGTCGGCGCCGGCCTCACCCACATCTCGGCTCTGGGAGCGGATCTCCACGCGCAATCGGACTACGCGCGTACCAAGGCGCTCGGCGAAAAGGCCGTTCTGGAGACGGTCCAAGACGCCGTGATCTTGCGGCCATCGATCAATTTCGGGCCGGAGGACGGTTTCTTCAACCGCTTTGCCAACATGGCCCGCTTTTCCCCGGTGCTGCCGCTGATCGGCGGCGGGCAGACGAGATTCCAGCCGGTCTATGTCGGCGACGTCGCCGAAGCGGTGGCGCATTCGGTCGACGGCAAGGTCCAGGGCGGCCGGATATATGAACTCGGCGGGCCGCAAGTGCTTACCTTCAAGGAATGCATGCAACAGCTGCTTATCATCATCGAACGCAAGCGGTTTTTGCTGCCCGTGCCATGGTGGCTGGCGAACCTCCAGGCATCAATTCTCGGGCTGTTGCCCAATCCGTTGTTGACCAAGGACCAGGTCCTGCTGTTGCGCCAGCACAATGTCGTGTCGGAAGCCGCCGTCAAGGACAACAGGACGCTCGCCGGCCTCGGGATCCAGCCACGGTCGATCGGAACCATCCTGCCCAGCTATCTCTGGCGCTACCGCGCCGCCGGCCAGTTCCAACGCAAGTCCGCCGCATAATACGCCCTACGAGGCGCGCCGGGTGACCTGCATCGGCAGGCCGCCTTGCGGCTGCGTCGTCAGCTTCTGCACCGGCCAGGGGCGGGTTTCCGCGGTGGCGTCGAAACGGTAGCGCGACAGCATGATCGCCAACGCGATGATTGCCTCCTGCATGGCGAAGCTGGCGCCGATGCAGACGCGGGGGCCGGCGCCGAACGGCAAATACTGGAAACGATCGATCTTTTCGCGGTTTCCCGGATGGAAGCGTTCCGGCATGAAAGCGTCCGGCCGGTCCCACAATTTCCGATGGCGGTGGACGACCCACGGCATCACCAGCACCGCGGCACGTCGCGGTATGTAGAGGCCGTTCCAGGTTTCGGGCTCGATCGGTTCGCGGTTGATCGACGGCGCCGGCGGATAGAGCCTGAGCGCCTCGTCGAAGGCGGCGTGGGTGAGCGGCATGGCGTCGAGCCATTTCGTCGGATCGGGCTCACGCGCCAACACCGCATCGATCTCGTGCTCGATCTTTTCGCGCTCCCACGGCGCTTCGGCAAGGCAGTAGAGCGTCCAGCCGAGCGCCCTGGCCGTAGTCTCGTGGCCGGCACCGATGAAGGTGATGATGTTGTCCTCGACCTCGGCCCGGGTCAGCCCGCCCGGTCCCTCCGCCTTCAACAGCAGCGTGAGAAAATCCTGCGGCACGGTGTCCGGAGCGCGCCTCAGCCGCGCCTCGCGCATCTGCACCGTGTCGGTGACGATCTTGCGGAAGTAGGCCATGGTCTTGCGGCCGCGGATGCGGGTCAGGCGCGGCAGCCAGTCGGGCGCACGCAAAAGGTCGAGCGGATCGACCCGGCCCATCGTCTCGAACAGGCGGTCGATCTCCTTGGCGAAGCTGCCGGGCTCGCCCGATATCTCGCCCGAAAACAGTGTCTCGGCCAGGATGTCGAAGGTGAGCAGCGTCATGTCGTGGGCGATATCCGACGTGCCACCTTGCTCGTAACGGGTGACGAATTCGAGCGTGCGTTTCAGCATCGGCTCGGCGAAGCCGAAGATGTGGCGCGGCGTGAACACCGGCGCCATCGCCTTGCGCGAACGCCGCCACACTTCGCCCTCGGCGGTCAGCAGCCCGTCGCGCAAGATCGGCCGCAGGATCAACTGGCGCACCGTGGCCATCTTGTAGTTCTTGGCGTTGTCGACAAGCACATGGCGGATGAGGCCGGGATCGTTGGCGATGACCAGCGGTCCCCCGACGCCGTTCACCGAAATCCAGGGCTCGTTGTAGGTCGCCTCACCCCACAGTTCGAGCGGATTGCGGTAGACGATGCGGATCATCTCCAGCGTTGAAGGCGGCGCGGTGCGCGGCTTCGGCGCCGGCGGGACGAAGGGGACGGGCTGACTGTCCATGGCTTGCTCCGCTGACACCTCAATGTAGTGGCGGGCAAGGCAGGCGTCCATGTGACCGGACGACAAGGTGATGCATCCGCTCTCTGGAATGTGACCCGGGCACCGGAAAGTGCCTGCTTGCTGTGTCCGGCTGCGTGTCTTAGGTGGCAGCACCACAGATGTCAGAACCGGCGGGAGCCTGCCTTGAAGCACCAGTTGAACGTCATCATCGGCAGCACGCGGCCGGGCCGCGCCGGACCCGCTTTCGCAAAGTGGCTGGAGAGCTTTGCGCGCGAGCATGGCAAATTCGAGCCGGTGCTCACTGACATCGCCGCATTCAACCTGCCGGTGCTGGACGAGCCGCATCATCCGAGACTCGGCAAATACGAAAACAGCCACACGAAAGCCTGGTCGAAAGCAATCGACGCAGCCGACGCATTCGTCTTCGTGGCGCCGGAGTACAATTATTTCACCGCTCCCGCGATCGTCAACGCGGTCGACTACCTGCTCAGGGAATGGCGATACAAGCCGGCCGCCATCCTCAGCTACGGCGGTGTCTCCGGCGGTTTGCGAGCGGCGCAGGCGGTCAAACCGTTGCTGACCGCCGTCGGTGTCATGCCGATTCCGGAAGGCGTGGCGCTGCCGATGTACCAGAAGCTGCTCGACGAGACCGGCGCCTTCCTGCCCAGCGAGCAGGTGCTCGGCGGGGCCAGGACCATGCTGGACGAGCTGTTCCGCTGGAGCGAAGCGCTGAGGCCGATGCGCGCCAGCTAACAACGCGAACGGCCGAACTGGCCGATGCCATAACTTGCTCATGCCATAAAGAGATGGAATGCTCCGGCAAATGACCGGGCCGGGGCGGTTCGATTTGCGTTTTCTGTTTGCCTTGCTGCTGATCCTCTCGACGGCCTCCGCTGCAATGGCGGAGCGGCGCGCTGCGCTGGTCATCGCCGAGAACGACTACCGGCTGATCCGGCCGCTCGCCAATCCCGTCAATGACGGCGAGATCATGGAAACTGTGCTGAGGAAGCTCGGTTTCGAGGTCTTCCTCGAAACCAACCGCGACCTGCGGCGCATGCGCCGGGCGCTTGACGATTTCCGCGAGGATGCCAAAGGCGCCGACGTGGCGCTGGTGTTCTTCTCCGGCCACGGCGTCGAGATAGCCGGCGAGAATCGGCTCCTGCCGGTCGATGCAGACGCGTCGTCGCTCGCTACGCTGGAACGGACCAGCCTGCCGCTGGAGGAGATCCGCGCGACCGTCGCCGCCACCAGCAAGGTCGGACTGATCGTGCTCGATGCCTGCCGCAGCGATCCGTTTGCGGCTACGGGCGGCGAAGGCCGCGGCGCAACGGCGCTGGTAAAAGAGGTCAGCGACAAGGTCCGGCCGGGTCTTGGCCGCATCGGGCGGGCAGAAAACATCCTGTTTGCCTTCTCGGCGGCGCCCGGCGAGACCGCCGCGGATGGGACGGACCAGAATTCGCCGTTTACCGCGGCGCTGACGAAATACCTCGGCACCGAAGGTCTCGAGATCCGCTCCGTGCTGACGCTCGTGCAGCAGGAGGTTTACGACCTCTCGCGCGGCAAGCAATTGCCCTATGTCGAGAGCGGCCTGCCGCAGCTGTTCTTTGCCGCCTCGGCCAAGGAGAAATTGCCGGAACGCGAACGCCTGTTGCTGGCCATGGCCGAGGTGACGCCTCAGATGCGCGGCGAAGTGGAGAAGATCGCCAGCGACGCCGACATGCCGCTGGCACCGCTCTATGGCGCGTTGATCAGTTCCGATGCCGGCCACCTCTCCGCGGACAGTCTGAACGCCAGGCTGCGTGAGGCAGCCGACGCCTTCGTCAAGGTGCGGAGCGAAATGCAGACGCTTGGATCCGACGATCTCAGAGTGTCGGCGTTGCGCCGGCAGGCCGAAGAGCAGCTTTCGCTGGGAGCGTTCGATGCGGCGCGGAAAAAGCTCGCCGAGGCAGCCGAGATCGACAGTGTCTCTCGCAACGCTTTGAAGGCCAATTTCGTCAGCCGCACGCTCTCCGAGGCCGCAACGCGCTATTTGTCCGGCGGGGCGGCGCGCGCCGACCTCGACTACGCCACAGCCATCAAGGACTATGAGTCCGTGCTCGCGCTTTATGACGAAGCCGGACAGGTGGTGCTGTCGCTCGACGACGCCGACCGCTTGATCCGCACGCTGGACGAGCTCGGCAAGCTGTATACCACGGTCGGCAATATCGATGCGGCTGGCCGTGCCTTCGAGGCGCTGCAAGCCGATCTCGAGCGGCGGTCGCATCATGAAACCGATCTCAACGTGAAGCGCGACTTCGCCGTCAGCCACGTCAAGCTCGGCAACGTGCGGATGGCGCAAGGCAATCTGCCGTCAGCGCTGCAGAATTATGAGACCGCCAAGACCATTCTGCAGGGCCTGACCGAGGCAGAACCGGACAATCTGGAGTGGTTCGGCGACCTCGCCATGGCCGACGACAAGATCGGCAACGTATTGGCGACGCAAGGCGATCTGGCCGGCGCCGCAGAGGTCTACCAGGAAAGCCTGTCGATCAAGAAACAGCTCGCCGCCGGAGAGCCGGACCGTGCCGAACTGCAGCGCGACCTGACCATCACCTACGATGAGATCGGTCACCTTGCCCATATCGCAGGCCAACTGGACAACGCACAGGCGGCCTATGAAGAGAGCCTGAAGGTGCGGCTGGCGCTGGCGGCGGACAAACCGGGAGACGCCGACCGGCAGCGTGACGTCTCGGTCAGCCACGATACGATAGGCGACCTGCTGCGCGAACGCGGCGACGCCGCCGGGGCGCTGGCGGCCTACAAGGAAGGTCTGGCGATCGTCAAGCAACTGGCGAAACGCGATCCGGACGACACCGAGTTGAAGCGCGACCTGTCGGTCGGCAACGCCAAGATCGGCAATGCGCTGAGCGACCAGCAGAATTGGCCGGCGGCACTTTCGGCTTATCGTGAGGCACTTTCGCAGGCCAGCGTGCTCGCCGCCGGCGACCCGAACAACACCGAATGGCAGCGCGACCTGTCCGTGTGCATCGAGAAAGTCGCCGGCATCCTGGCGATACAGGGCGACCACAAAGGCGCGCTGAAAGCCTATCTGGACAGCTACGCGATTGCGCAGAGGCTGGCCAAGCTCGATCCCGCCAATTCCGACTGGCAGCGGGACTTGTCGATAACGCTGTCCGAAGTCGCCACGCTGCGCCTCAGGCAGCGCGACGTCAGGGGCGCCCGGCAAGCCCTTCAGGACAGCCTGGCCATTCGCGAGAAACTTGCCCGGTCCGATCCGGACAACGCCACCTGGCAGCGCGACCTGGTGGTCGCCTATATCGACTACGCCCAAGTCGCAAAGGACCCGAAGGCTGTGCTTTCCAAGGCGCTCGACATGACGCTCGAGCTCGACCGGAGCGGGCGGTTGGCACCGCGCCACAAGTTCATGATCAAGTTTTTACGTGAGCGGCTGGCCAGGATCGAAGCCAGGCGCCGATAGCCTGCTCACGCGATGGTCATTCCGTTCCGAAATGCCTGCAAACCTTGGAAAAACCGCCTTTTGCGCCTATATCTACGACATTAGGAATGCGCGATTCGAAGCCGATTTTTCGCGCTCTGCACACGGCATCAATCAGACAGGTTTTCATGAGCGACCAGACCGACATCGCCAACGGCGTTGAAGCCGAATACGGCGCCGATTCCATCAAGGTTTTGAAGGGCTTGGATGCCGTTCGCAAGCGGCCGGGCATGTATATCGGCGATACCGACGACGGCTCGGGCCTGCACCACATGGTCTATGAGGTGGTCGACAACGCCATCGACGAAGCACTGGCCGGCCATGCCGACCTGGTGACAGTGACGCTCAATCCGGACGGATCGGTGACGGTCATCGACAATGGCCGCGGCATTCCGACCGATATCCACACCGGCGAAGGCATTTCAGCGGCCGAAGTGATCATGACGCAGCTGCATGCCGGCGGCAAGTTCGACCAGAACTCCTACAAGGTCTCAGGCGGCCTGCACGGCGTCGGCGTGTCGGTCGTCAACGCCCTGTCGGCCTGGCTGAAACTGAAGATCCGCCGCAACGGCCAGATCTACGAGATGAGTTTCACGCATGGCAATGCCGACGCGCCGCTGCGCATCACCGGCAGTTATGAACAAGACAAGGTCCCCGGCACCTATGAAGGGCGCAGCGGCAGCGAAATCACGTTTTTGCCGTCGTCCGAGACTTTCACCATGGTCGAATTCGACTACGGTACGCTGGAGCATCGGCTGCGCGAGCTCGCCTTCCTGAACTCCGGCGTGCGCATCGTTTTGACCGATGCCCGCCATGCCGACATCGTGCGCCATGAACTGCACTACGATGGCGGGCTGGAAGAGTTCGTCCGATATCTCGACCGGACGAAGAAGCCGTTGCTCGACAAGCCGATCTCGATCCGCGCCGAGCGCGACGGCATCACGGTTGAAGTCGCCATGTGGTGGAATGACAGCTACCACGAGAACGTGCTGGCCTTCACCAACAACATCCCGCAACGCGACGGCGGCACGCATCTGGCAGGCTTCCGCGGTGCGCTGACGCGCCAGATAACCGGCTATGGCGACTCCTCGGGCCTGACCAAGAAGGAAAAAGTGGCGCTGATCGGCGATGATTGCCGCGAAGGGCTGACCGCGGTGCTGTCGGTCAAGGTTCCCGACCCGAAATTCTCCTCGCAGACCAAGGACAAGCTGGTGTCGTCCGAGGTCCGCCCGGTGGTCGAAGGGCTTGTCAACGAAGCGCTCGGCACCTGGCTCGAGGAGCACCCGACCGAGGGCAAGGCGGTCATCGAGAAGGTCATCCAGGCCGCTGCCGCGCGCGAAGCCGCGCGCAAGGCACGCGACATCACCCGCAAGAGTTCGCTCGGCGTCACCTCGCTGCCCGGCAAGCTGGCCGATTGCCAGGAGCGCGATCCGGCGAAATCCGAGATCTTTATCGTCGAGGGCGACAGCGCCGGCGGCTCGGCCAAGGGCGGCCGTTCGCGCCAGAACCAGGCCATTCTTCCGCTGCGCGGCAAGATCCTCAATGTCGAGCGCGCCCGCTTCGACCGCATGCTCGGCTCCGACATGATCGGCACGCTGATCACCGCGCTCGGCACCTCGATCGGCAAGGACGAGTTCAACGCCGACAAGCTGCGCTACCACAAGATCATCCTGATGACCGACGCCGATGTCGACGGCGCCCACATCCGCACCTTGCTGCTGACCTTCTTCTTCCGGCAGATGCCGGAACTGATCGAACGCGGGCATCTCTACATCGCGCAGCCGCCGCTCTACAAGGTGACGCGCGGGAAGAGCTCGCAATACATCAAGGACGAAGCCGCCTTCGAGGAATTCCTGATCGGCTCCGGGCTGGAAGAAGCGTCGCTTGCGCTCAGCACAGGCGAGGTGCGGGCTGGACAGGACCTGCGCAGCGCCATCGACGACGCCTTGGCTGTCCGCCAGCTCATCAACGGATTGCACACGCGCTATAACAGAGGCGTGGTCGAGCAGGCAGCGATTGCCGGCGCGCTCAACCCGGAGATCTTCACCGACCTCCGCCGCGCCAACGAAACGGCCGAGCGTGTTGCCCGTCGTCTCGACATTATCGCCGAGGACACCGAGCGCGGCTGGATCGGCCGCATGTCGACCTCGAACGAGGGCATTGGCGGCTATGTCTTCGAGCGAACGGTGCGCAGCGTCAAGGAGTTCGCGCATCTCGACCTGGCATTGATCAATTCCGCCGACGCACGCCAGCTCGACCGCTATGCGCCGCGCCTGGCGGAAATCTACGGCGAGCCGCCGGTGCTGCGCCGCAAGGATGTCTCGGAAACCATTTCGGGGCCGCTGGCACTGCTCAATGCCGTGTTTGCCACCGGCCGCAAGGGCCTGACCATGCAGCGCTACAAGGGCCTTGGCGAAATGAACGCCGAGCAGCTCTGGGAAACGACGCTCGACCCGAATGTGCGCTCGCTGTTACAGGTCAAGGTCAATGACGCGACTGATGCGGACAGCTTGTTTTCACGGCTGATGGGCGACGAGGTCGAGCCAAGGCGCGAATTCATCCAGGAAAACGCGCTGTCGGTTGCCAATCTGGACATCTGAGCCGCCATCCAGATACCCAGCCAGCAGGCATGAAGTGTATTGGTGCGCCTTGGCGCACCAATACGACTGCTGCAACGCAACAAAGATCACCAGGACCGCCGGAACGGAAAGGCTTTCAAGGCATTGTAGTTGATCACAATCGCCGCAGGAGGCATCCATGGGACGTGGCATTTTGCTCTGGCTTCTCGGAGTCCCAATTCCGATCATTATTCTGATCATGCTGTTCGCACGGTAGGGAGGCTTCGATGCAGTCCACCGTAACAGCTGTCGACGTTTCCGCCCCGACGGAATCCGCTTCCACTGCTGTCAGCTGGGGGCCAATCGTCGCCGGCGCCTTTGCTGCGTCAACGCTTACCTTCATCTTGATGCTGCTCGGCTCCGGGCTTGGGCTGAGCATGGTGTCGCCATGGTCCGGCTCGGGTGCGTCAGTCACCACTTTCGCCGTTTCCACCGCCGTCTGGCTGATCGTCGTGCAGTGGCTGTCGTCGGCCCTGGGTGGCTACCTCGCCGGACGCCTGCGCACCAAATGGGTCGGCATCCACACCGATGAAGTCTTCTTCCGCGATACCGCTCACGGCTTCCTGGCCTGGGCGCTGGCGACGCTGCTCGTCGCCGGCGTGCTCGGCACGGCGCTTTCGGCCGCGATAGGTACCGGTGTCCAGGCTGCTTCGACTGTGGCATCGGGCGCGGCAATGGGCGCTTCGGCAGGTGCTGCTGCAAACGCGGGTAGCGCCTCGACCGACAACGCCACATGGTATTTCGTCGATACGCTGTTCCGCCCGGCCGATCCGGCAAGGCTCGCTGCCGCCAACCCGGAGAGCGACGCCGCGGCAACGGCGCAGGCATCGCGCATTCTAGTCGCGAGTGCCGCAGCAGGCGAAATATCGGCCGACGACAAGACCTATCTGTCGCGGCTGGTGGCCGCCCGCACAGGCCTGTCCGAAGCGGATGCCACCGCTCGCGTCGATACGGTAATCGCCAGAGCGCAGGACGCCAAGGTCAAGGCCCAGCAGGCGGCCGACACCGCCAGAAAGGCAGGCGCCACCTTCTCGCTGATTGGCGCGCTGTCGCTGGTCGTCGGGGCCTTCATTGCCAGCGCGGCTGCAGCACTTGGCGGCAGGCAGCGCGACGACGAGGAAGCGATTTTCCTGACCAATCGTTGATCGGTGACTAAGCGAACTCGGTCCGCTTCGGGAAGATTACGCCCGAAGGGGACCTTGCTTTGAACTGCCGCCGCGCATTGCTTGCCGCCTACAGCTCAGCTTCCAGTTTGCGGCCGAGATCGACCGCATCGCGCAGCACGGCAAGGTGCGAGCGCGGCTGTACGCCGGCCAGCGCGTCGACCTCGACGCCGCTCGCCGTCAGCGACCAGTAGAGCCTGTGCGTGAAGACGCGGCCGCCCGAGCCGCGCAGCTCGACCTGGATGTTTTCCACGCCGGGACCAAAATTTTCCGTCATCCGCCCTGAAATCGGGTCGCCGGTCAGCCAGCCATTGCCCCTGTCGAAAATATTGGTCCAGCGTGTCGCGGCAAACACCGCGCCATGATGCACTGCCCGCTGCGGCTTGCCGGAATGGCTGCGCCCTTCCTGGTAGAGCATGGTCCCGCCCGCCGCTCTGTCGGCGATCGGCGGGCATGCTGAAAACAGGCGCTCGGCGATGCCGCGCCTGAATTCGGCGAGGTTGTAGGTCACCAGAAACTCGCTGTGGGTCAGCGGACTGCCGAGCGTGACGAAATCGCTGATCTTCCACGGCAGCGGATGATCGGCGTCGCCGACGCGAAGCTGCCGGTAGAGCTCCCATTGGCTGCGCCGGAATGCGGGGAGGTCATCGAGGCTGTCGGGCCAAGCGGAGGCATCGGCGGCGAGCGTCGCCTTGTCGACGGCGTGGATCGCCTTCAGCCTCGCTTTGTCGCGAATGGCTTCCAACTTTCTAGGCCTGAAATCGGCCCACAATATCTGCAAGAGATCATAGGCGATGATCGACCCGAGGCTGTGCGAGACCAGCACGATGCGGTCATAGGCATCGTCCATCATGAGACGCTTCAGCAGCTTGAGGCCACGCTCGCGGACCAGCGCCCGCTTCTCGACCGTTGCCGCTTCGGCGCGCACATAGGCGGCGACGTCGCCGAAATAAGGCAAGCCAAACTGGTCCACCGACCAGATGACGAACGACGCCAGAACCGTGACAAGCACACCGGTCGTCCAGGAGATGTAGCCTTGCCAGGTCGACGTTGCGAGCGCCAGCGCCGCGCCGAGGACGACGATGGTGGCCAAAAGCGTGACGACATAGAGTTTGAGCACATCGCGCGGAATATCGGCCGGCTTGCGCCAGAGCAGGGTCGTCACCCAGGCAGCAAGGCGGCTTCGGGTCGTGCCCTGGGTGATGTCGGCCCAGTAAAGCTCGTAGAAATCGGTGCGGCGGCCATCGACATCATAGGGCGTGGTGATCCGGCGGAGTTCGTGCGAATTGGTCCGACTGTCGGGCGTGATCCAGCTCTGGTTGATCTTCGCACCCATCGGGTCGGCCGGATCGGGGATATGGGCATAGAACGGTGCACGGGCCGGATCGTGGCTCCATACGGCCTGGACAAACTCCCTCAACGTGTCCATGGGACGCTGCTCGCCCATGCCGTGCACGACCACTACCGCCTGGCTGCGCTTGCGTGGCGCCTTCTCTGCTGCGGTCAGATCGGCGGCCGGCAATGCAGCAGAACCAGGGTCGGGCACCAGCACCTCCACGATGACGCCGTTAGCAAGACGACGGGTCGGCATCGTAGCTTCAGAACCGGTAGCAGCCAAGAAAAAGCCCGGTGCGGAGCCGGGCTGTATTCGACGATCGGCAGTGAGTTGGCAGCGACGCCGTTTCAGTGATCTATCGCTTTGACGATCTCCTCGGTCATCTTCTTGGCGTCGCCGAGCAGCATCATGGTGCCGTCCTTGTAGAACAGCGTGTTGTCGATGCCGGCATAGCCGGAGCCGAGCGAGCGCTTGACGAACAGGCAGGTGCGGGCCTTGTCGACATCGAGGATCGGCATGCCGTAGATCGGTGACGACTTGTCGTCACGGGCCGAGGGATTGGTGACGTCGTTGGCGCCGATGACATAGGCGACGTCGGCCTGCGCGAACTCAGAGTTGACGTCCTCCAGCTCGAACACTTCGTCATAAGGCACGTTGGCTTCGGCCAAGAGCACGTTCATGTGGCCGGGCATGCGGCCGGCAACCGGGTGGATGGCGTATTTGACGTCGACGCCGTTGGCCTTGAGCTTGTCGGCCATCTCGCGCAGCGCGTGCTGCGCCTGGGCGACGGCCATGCCGTAGCCCGGCACGATGATGACCTTTTGCGCATTCATCATCAGATAGGCGGCGTCCTCGGCCGAGCCCTGCTTGACCGTGCGCTCGATGCCGTCGTTGGCAATGGCTGATGTCTCGCCGCCGAAGCCGCCGAGGATGACCGAGATGAAGCTCCGGTTCATGCCTTTGCACATGATGTAAGACAGGATGGCGCCCGACGAGCCGACCAGCGCGCCGGTGATGATCAGCGCCAGATTGCCGAGCGTGAAGCCCAGGGCGGCCGCGGCCCAGCCCGAATAGGAATTCAGCATCGACACGACCACCGGCATATCGGCGCCACCGATCGGGATGATGAGAAGCACACCCAGCGCCAGCGAGGCGGCAACGATCAGCCAGAACACCACCTTGGACTCGGTGGTGACGAGCAGCACGATCAGCACGATCAGCGCAATGCCCAGGGCCGCGTTGATGAAGTGGCGGCCACCGATCATGATCGGCTTGCCCGACATGCGGCCGTCAAGCTTCAAGAAGGCGATGACCGAGCCGGTGAAGGTGATGGCACCTATGGCAACGCCGAGGCTCATCTCGATCAGTGCCTGGGCATGAATATCGGCGACGGTGCCGATGCCGAAGCTTTCCGGTGCATAGATGGCGGCGGCCGCCACCATGACCGCGGCAAGACCGACCAGCGAGTGGAAGGCGGCGACCAGCTGCGGCATCGAGGTCATGGCAATGCGCCGTGCCGTGACCGCACCGGCCGAGCCGCCTATCAGCAGCCCGAGCACTATGAGGCCGAAGCGCCCGGCCGAAGGGGTCGCCAGCGCCAGCGTCGTGGCGATGGCGATGCCCATGCCGATCATACCGTACATGTTGCCCTGGCGGCTGGTGGTCGGATGCGACAGGCCGCGCAATGCGAGGATGAACAGGATGCCGGAGACCAGATAGAGAAAGGAGGCGAAGTTGGCGTTCATAGCGGCCTACTTTTCCTTCTTCTTGTACATGGCCAGCATGCGCTGGGTGACGAGGAAGCCGCCGAAGATGTTGACCGATACCAGCATCAGAGCAACGAAGCCGAAGCCGGTGGCAAGCCCTGAGGCCGAGATGCCGACGGCCAGCAGCGCGCCGACGACGATGACCGAGGAAATGGCGTTGGTGACCGCCATCAGCGGCGTGTGCAGTGCCGGCGTGACGGACCACACGACGTAGTAGCCGACGAAGATCGCCAGGACAAAGATGGCGAAGCGAAAGACGAAGGGATCGATGGCACCGCCGGACAGCGCGTGAGCGGCGTCACCCGCCGCCTCGGTGCCGGGCGCGGCCGCCAGGTTCTGCACCGCGAGCCGCACGGCAGCTGTCGCCTGGTCGAGCTGGTCGAGGGCTTTCTGCAGGGTCTGGTCCATCACGCGATCCCTCCGGTGGTCTTGGGCTTCCTCGAAGCGGCCGTTTTCTTCGCAGCCGGCTTCGCCGAAGCCTCGGCAACCATCGTCCTGGCCGGAATGGCCGGTGGCTCGACATATTGGCCCTTTGGCGGCTCCTGCTCAGCCTTTGCGAAAGCCGGATGCACGATCTTGCCAGCATCGGTCAGCATCGTCGCCTTGACCAGTTCGTCATCGTGATTGATGGCAAGCGTCTTCGCCGCCTTGTCGACCAGCGTCTCGAGGAAGGCATAGAGGTTCCTGGCATAGAGAAGCGAAGCGGAGGCGGCGACGCGACCGGGAACATTGAGATGGCCGACGATCTTTACCCCGTTGGCGGTGGTCACCACCTTGCCGGCTTCGGCGCCCTCGACATTGCCGCCGCGCTCGACCGCGAGGTCGACGATCACAGAGCCGGGTTTCATCGAGGCGACCATCGCCGCCGAGACCAGCTTCGGCGCCGGACGGCCGGGGATCAGCGCCGTGGTGATGACGATGTCCTGCTTGGCGATGTGCTCGGCGGTCAGCGCCGCCTGCTTGGCCTGGTATTCCTTCGACATTTCCTTGGCGTAGCCGCCGGCCGTCTCGGCCGCCTTGAACTCCTCGTCCTCGACGGCCAGGAATTTTGCGCCGAGCGAGGCGACCTGCTCCTTGGCGGCCGGGCGCACGTCGGTGGCGGTGACCACGGCGCCGAGGCGGCGCGCGGTGGCGATGGCCTGCAGACCGGCGACGCCGACGCCCATGACGAACGCCTTCGCTGCCGGTACGGTGCCGGCCGCCGTCATCATCATCGGTAACGCCCGGTCATATTCGGCAGCCGCGTCGATCACCGCCTGATAGCCGGCGAGGTTGGCCTGGCTGGATAGAACGTCCATCGACTGGGCGCGGGTGATGCGCGGCATGAACTCCATGGAGAAGGCAGTAACACCGGCCCTGGCAAGGGCTGCGACGGCAGCGTCGTTGCCGTAGGGATCCATGATCGCGATGACAGCGGCGCCGGACTTATAGCCCTTCAGCTCGGCGTCCGTGGGGCGGCGCACCTTCAGCACCACATCGGCCCTGGCTGCATCGCCGGCCTTGCCGATCGCGGCGCCCACCCGGGCGAACTCCTCGTCGGGAATGCGCGACGCTGTGCCGGCGCCGGTTTCGACAATCACGTCGAAACCCAGTGCCGCCAGCCGCTTCACCGTGTCGGGGGAGGCCCCGACGCGCGGCTCGTTTGCGTCGAGCTCACGAGGGATGAAAACCGTCTGTCCCACCGCATGATCCTTTCGGCCGGAACCCTGTTACCGCAAGACATCGACCGACCCCGGCGGCGCCTTCGACAAAGGTTGGAGGAGTTATCGGAGAATAAAGGCGCCGATGGCCAGGATCAGCACGAATAGGATAGTCCCCGAGAAGAAGCCGCCCACAAAGAAGCCGAACGCCATGGCAAGAAGCACGGCGGCGCAAAATAGCGACCCATATTTGGCCAGCATCACAAAGCCGGCATAGGTGCGGTCGTGCTCGGCATAGTCCATCTTCGCGCCTAGTTCGACAGGACCGGTCGGCGTGTGTTCAGCCATTGGAATACCCCTTCGAAGACATCTTTCAGGCACATAGCGAAAAGCCGCGTTAAGGGCAATGGCGCTATTGCCGCATCGCCGCAGCCAACAATCTCAAGTAAAACTTGAAATCGCTGCGCGGAGCGCGGCGATACCAATCACAATGGATGGCAGGTCCGCTATTGCCGATGCCGTTAGCCGGCGAGATGCGGGAACAGCCCGAGCAGGCCGACAACGATCAGATAAAGGGCGACGATATAATTGAGCAGCCGCGGCATCACCAGGATCAGCACGCCTGCGATCAGGGCGATGAGCGGGGTGAGGGCGAGCGTGGAAATGGTCATGTCGGTTCCTTTGATCGGATGGCTATCGAAGCGATGCTTGGTGGATGCCGGCCATGCCGACCTACCACCAGCACCCTTGCCCAGAACGCCGAAGCGACCGGAAGGCTCCATGGGCTCGTTCAGGCGGCTTCGCGAAAATACTTGGCGGTGGGCAGGATGGTCAGCGGGGCGAGTTCGCCGGCACCGGGCGTATCGAACAACATGCGCTGCTCCATTGGCGTCGAACGGAAGAACGGAAAGCGAGCGTAGGTTTCATTCTTGATCGCCAGGACATCGGCTTGATAAAGCAGCGCGAAACAGTTGATCACGCCGGCATAGGGCCGCGCATCGCCAATCGGTCGCGCCCGATAGATGCGCTTGTAGAAAGCCGCATGGTCCTCGCGGATCATGGATATGCAATAAGGCGCGCCGAAATGGAAGCAAGCCATGCCCGCAAGGCGCAGCGTCACATACGGGATCTGCGGGTAAAGCCGTGACCATTCGGCGTCCACGGCAAAACGGCTCGGGTCGATAAAGACTTCGCCGGCCGCCAGACGCGGCATCAACAAGTCCTTGTAGACGCTGAGCGCTGGTGATGTGGCGTTATCAGCAGACACGTTATGCAGGCGCATTGTGCTGACCAGCCGCCCCTCGATATAGATTCCGAACGTATGGCAATTGGGCAGTTCGTCAAACTCGTCATGGACCTGACGAGACGCATTCTCGGGCACCAGATCGTTCATCCGATAGGAATTGTAGCGCAGCCTGTAAATGTTTTCGAAGTCCTCGCCGCTTTCACAGCGTCGGTACTCCGTCCGGTCAAGCAGCGCATAAACATGTTGCGCGAAGCTGGACATGGTCTCGGACGCATCTTTCCCACCAGCGCCCGCCGCATGGCCGAGCGAACTCAACTGGGCACACATGAACTCTATTCCCCGCGATTACCGCCACCAGCCGACACTACGGACGGGTCATGAGATGTAAAGATGAAAATAAGTAGGAGCTCGTTTACCGCTCGTTAAGGTTAACAATTAATAAAATTATACTAAAATACGCGGGTTTTCAGCGCGAAGTCAGCGCCGCGGCGCCTTCCTTGCCGTCTGGATGTCCTTGGCAAAGGGCCAGACGGTGCTCGACATCGTCTCGATGCCGGACGCGCTGAGTGCCGACCCGAACAGAAAGCCCTGGACCAGGTCCGGCTTGACCTGCAATGCCAGGATCTTGAGCTGTTCGAAGGTCTCGACACCTTCGACGGTAACCGAAAGTCCCAGCGGCCGTGACAGGTTGACGATGCCCTTGAGCAATTCGAGCGACCGGCTGTTCTGAGTGACATCCATCAGGAACGAGCGGTCGATCTTGATTTTGTCGAGCGGCAGTTTGTGGAGATAGCTGAGGCTCGAATACCCGGTACCGAAATCGTCGAGCGCAATGCGCACGCCGAGCCGCTTCAACTCCTCGATATATTGGCGTGTCAGCGACTTGTCGTCGAGCAGCGCCGTCTCGGTGACCTCAATCTCCAGACGTCCGGCGGAGAGACCGGATTCAGCCAGCGCGTCGCGAACCTTCTGGATGACATCACGGTTGCGGAAATCCTTGGCCGAGAGATTGACCGACACGCTGGTCTGGGCCGGCCATTTGGCGCATTCCGTGCAGGCCGCATGCAGGACGAAGGTGCTGATGTCGGAAATAATCCCCATTTCCTCCGCCAGCGGAATAAAGATACCGGGGGAAATCGGCCCGAGATCGGGATGATCCCAGCGGCACAGCGCTTCGCAACTGGCGATACGCATCGTGCTCATCGCGACGATCGGCTGATAGACCACCCGCAATTCGTTGTTTTCCACGGCGCTGCGCAGGTCCGCCTTCATCAGCTGACGGCTGCGGAAGGCAGCATCCATGGAGGCCTCGAACAGCCGCCAACCGTTCTTGCCAAGCTCCTTGGCCTTGTAGAGTGCAAGGTCGGCTTTGACGATCATGGCGTCAACGTCGGTATCCTTGACCCGCGACAGCACCGCGCCGCCGGAGGCCTGGATGCGTAATCCGTGGCCGGCGACATCGACCTCGCCCTGTAGATTGACAAAGATCTCGTCAACCTGGCCGGTCAGGTGGCTTTCATCCTCGATGCGCTCGAAGAAGATCATGAACTCGTCGCCGCCGAAGCGGCTGACGGTGATGCCTGGCCCAGCGACTGCCGCCAGCCGCTCGGCAACGGCGTAGATCAATCCGTCGCCGACCGGATGGCCGAGCGTGTCGTTGACGCTCTTGAAATCATCGAGATCGAGCACCACCAGCCCGCAGAGACGCTCGGGATCCCCTGAGGCCATGGCTTCCACCACCAACTCGTGGAAGTAGGCGCGGTTGGGCAGGCCGGTGAGACTGTCGTAGCGCGCCATGAAGCGGATCTTGTCTTCCGCCTCGACCCGGGCGGTCACATCCTCGAAAGTGACGACGCCCAGTTCCTGGCTGCCTTCGCGCGCCGAAAATTCATAGTGCTGGCCGTTGGTGAGCGAGACCAGGACCTTGCGGTCGCGGCCCTCGCGCAACGCACGCGTCAGCTGGGCTTCGATGTAACGGCAATCTTTCGGCGCCAGCATGCCGCCTGCAGCGCCGCGCATCAGCAGACCGTGGATCGAGCGGCCTAGCAGCGCATCGGCCGATTTGAGCGACATCAGGTGCGCGGCTTCGGCATTGGCCACCGCCACCCGGCCGTCGGGACCAAGCATGACAAGGCCATGCGACATGGTGTTGAGCGCGCGGTTGAAACGCTGCGCGATGCGGTTCGCCTTCTTTTCCTCCGACAGGGCGGTAAACAGGACTTCGCGGACGATGTCGGCGAACCGTTTGATCGCAAACAGAAAAGGGGCCGACATCAGACCGAGGATGATGTGGTAGATATCGCCGCGCAGGATAAAGCCAAGCGATATGGGCCATGTGGTGGTTATGATAAAAATCATGACCATCCGCGGCGACCCATAATTGCGGCCGGCAATCGACGTGACCGATGCCAGAGTGACGCAGACAGAGGCTATTTCGGCATAGTTGTCGTGGCTGTCATTTGCCAGATAGATACTGACGAAACAGAACGCGCCAAGCATGAAACCATGCATCGAACCGAAAATTATGTAATCGTTTTCGCGATCATGGGCTTCTTCCCACGTCGTCGGGGAAGGAAGTCGCCCGTATTTTCGGATGTTGCGAAGGCGCAGAGTACCGACAATGATGAGCCCAGCGGCAACTAGAAGATACGCCAAGTCCATGGTCTTCCAATAGACCAGAATGACGAGGAGTGTCTGCGCAACAAGGCCGATCGACAGCGTGAACCCGTCGCGAAACAGCGTTTCCACGAACGGAATGTAAACGTCGACCGGAATCTCGTTTTTTCGTCTCAGATTCACGCCTGGATCCCAACCCTGGGGAACCCAGCAGTGTCACATTGGCCTTAAGAAAGGTTTAGAGCGGCGTTTCGAGCCCTGCCAACATCCATTGGTGACGCGGCGGAAGCAGGGAAACTACCGTTCAGGTAAACAAGGCGTATCACAGCGCTGAATTATTCGGCGGCTTGAAGTTGCGGCCGCAGCGGCGCCGTCGAGAGGCGGTCGAGCAGACGCTGGCGTTCGCCGGCGGCTTTTTCGGCACTGGCCTGCTTGACGTGGCCAAAGCCGCGGATGAGCGCCGGTACCGAAACAAGCGCGGCAGCAACCTCGATCTTGCCCGGCGCCAGCGCGCCGGCGACAAGTTCCAGGTCGGCTTCATAGAGGGCAAGAAGCTGCCGCTCCATACGCCTCTCGGCGCTGTAGCCGAACAGGTCGAAAACGGTGCCGCGCAGGCCCTTCATTGCCGCCAGCAGGCGGAACGCGTTCATCATCCACGGGCCAAAGCTCGATTTCTTCGGCTTCCCGTCACTGCCGCGCCTGCCCATGATCGGCGGTGCGAGATGGAATTCAAGCTTGCCGTAGCTCTGGAACTGCTTTGCGAGCTCTGCGGCAAAGGAGCCGTCCGTATAAAGCCGCGCCACCTCGTATTCGTCCTTGATCGCCATCAGCTTGAACAGGTTCTTTGCGGCAGCCTCGGTCACCACGGTCGACCCGGGCACAGCATTGGTTTCGGCCTTGCGCAGCGCCGCCAGTCTGTCGGCATAGCGCTTGCCATAGGCGGCGTTCTGGTAGGCGGTCAGGAAGCCGACGCGGCGAGCAATGATATCGTCCAGCGTCTCGGCAATGGCGGCATGCTGCGTGGCCTTGCCCGGCTGGGCGAGAAGGCTGCGGACGAAATCCGGCTGGTCGGCGGCGCGGCGGCCCCAGCGAAATGCCGCGACATTCATCGCTACCGCCTCGCCGTTGAGCTCGATCGCCTTCTCGACCGCCTCCGTCGACAGCGGCAAGCCGCCATGCTGGAAGGCGAATCCGAGCATGAACATGTTGGCACCAAGCGAGCTGCCGAACAGGGCAGTGGCGGTGCGGGTAGCGTCGAAGAAATGCGTCCTGTCGTCGCCCGCGGCCGTTCTTATCGCCTTCTTCAGCCGCTCGACGGGCAGCGAGAAATCGGCCGAACGGGCGAACTCGCCCGGCATGATCTCGGCAGTGTTGGCGAGGAAGATGGTATGGCCTTCGCGCACCGCGGCCAACACCTTCTTGGCACCTGAAACGACGAGATCGCAGCCGAGCACGAGATCGGCCTTGCCGGCCGATACCCGAATGGCGTGGATGTCGTCCGGCGTGCGGGCGATGCGGACATGGGTGAACACCGAGCCGCCCTTCTGGGCGAGGCCGGCCATGTCGATCATGCCGCAGCCCTTGCCTTCCAGGTGCGCGGCCATACCCAGCACCGCGCCTATGGTGACGACGCCGGTGCCGCCGACACCGTCGATGATCGCCGCCCAGCCTTGTTCACCGAGCGCAAATTGCGCCGGCGCCGGCACCCCCGCGAGCGGGTCGGCCGCGCCGGCTATGCCTTCGGCTTTCCTGATTTTGGCGCCGTGAACGGTGACGAAGGAGGGGCAGAAACCGTTGACGCAAGAGAAGTCCTTGTTGCAGCTCGACTGGTCGATCTTGCGCTTGCGGCCGAATTCGGTCTCGACCGGCTGGATCGAGACGCAATTCGACTGCACGCCGCAATCGCCGCAGCCTTCGCAGACCAGCTCGTTGATGAAGATACGCTTGTCCGGATCGGGGAAGGTGCCGCGCTTGCGGCGGCGACGCTTCTCGGCGGCGCAGGTCTGGTCGTAGAGCAGCACCGAGACGCCTTTGACCGAACGCAACTCGCGCTGGACGAGATCGAGGTCGTCGCGGTGATGGATGGTGGCGCCGGCGGGAAATTCCACCTTGCCGGTATATTTGTCCGGCTCGTCGGTGACGATGGCGATGCGCTCCACGCCCTCGGCGCGCACCTGCCTTGCGATCATGTCTACCGTCAGGCCGCCCTCGTGCGGCTGCCCACCGGTCATCGCGACGGCGTCATTGTAGAGGATCTTGTAGGTGATGTTGGCGTCGGTCGACAGCGCGAAGCGTATCGCCAGCACACCCGAGTGGTTGTAAGTGCCATCGCCCAGATTCTGGAAGATGTGCTCGCGCTTCGAGAACGGCGCCTGGCCGACCCACTGCGCGCCCTCGCCGCCCATGGCGGTGAAGCCGACGGTGTTGCGGTCCATCCACAGCGCCATGAAATGACAGCCGATTCCGGCGGCGGCGAGCGAGCCGTCCGGCACCTTGGTCGAGGAATTGTGTGGGCAGCCGGAGCAGAAGAAGGGCGTGCGCGAGGCGATGTCTGACGTGTCGGCCAGCATCGCCTGGAACTGGCGCAATTTCGCAACCCGCGCGGCGATTTCTTCCGACGGGCCGATCGTTCGCAAAATCCTCTCGCCGAGCGCGATGGCAATATCGTTGGGGTCGAGCGCGCCCTTGGCCGGGAACAGCCAGTCGCCGGTCTCGTCCTTCTTGCCGACGATGACCGGCTGCGTCGCGGTGCCGTAAAGGTTCTCGCGCAGTTGCACCTCGATCAGCGAGCGTTTCTCCTCGACGACGACGATGGTATCGAGGCCGCGAGCAAAGTCGGCGATGTGTTGCAGGTCGAGCGGCCACGGGCAGCCGACCTTGAACAGCCTGATACCGATACGACTGGCGGCCGCTTCGTCGACGCCGATATCCTCCAGCGCCTGGCGAACATCGAGATAACTCTTGCCGATGGTGACGATGCCAAGCTTGGCGCTGGTGCCGCCCGAATAGACGATCCGATTCAGCCCATTGGCGTGGATGAACGCAGAAGCGGCGGCGCGCTTGTATTCATGCAACCGCTCCTCCTGGCCGAGCATGTCGATCTCGTTACGGATGTTGAGGCCGCCGGGCGGCATGTCGAAGTCCGGAATGACGATATCTAGCCGGTCAAGCGCGGCATCGACCGAGGCTGTCGATTCGATGTTGTCCTTGACGCATTTGATCGCCGCCCAGGTGCCGGCAAAACGCGACATGGCAAAGCCGTAAAGGCCGTAGTCGATGATCTCCTGGACGCCGGCCGGATTAAGGATCGGCACCATGGTGTCGACGAACAGGAACTCGGTGGCATGCGCGTTGGTCGAGGATTCGGCCATGTGGTCGTCGCCCATCAGAGCCAGCACGCCGCCATGTTTCGACGACCCGGCGAGATTGGCGTGGCGGAACACGTCGCCGGAGCGGTCGACGCCCGGACCCTTGCCGTACCAGACCGAAAAAACGCCGTCATGGGTACCCTCGCCCAGCAATTCGGCCTGCTGCGAGCCCCAGCAGGCGGTGGCGGCGAGCTCCTCGTTGAGACCGGGCTGGAAGACGATGTCCGACTGCGCGAGCTGGTTCCTGGCCTTCCACAGCTGCATGTCGAGGCCGCCGAGCGGCGAGCCGCGATAGCCGGAGACGAAACCGGCGGTGTTCAGGCCAGCCCGGCGGTCGCGCTCGCGCTGCATCAGAAGCATGCGGATGACTGCCTGGGCACCCGACAGGAAGATGCGCTCCTTTGCCAGGTCGAACTTGTCGTCGAGCGCGACATTGTGCAGCGTCATCAGGCATTTCCTGTGCGGAGGCCGCGCGCCTGGAGGTGCGCGGCCAACGTCGGAGTCGAGTGCCCACAGTCTTTCTTCCCTTGCCGGGGAGGTCAAACAAAATCGAAGGTGCCAGGCGGTCCGCAACAAACGATCCGTGCGCGGCCGTGTGGCGCCACGAAACGCCTGTCGGGGAGGATGGCCGAGCATGAAAAATTCCGGCGGCGGTCAGTGCCGCTGGTGAGGCATCATGCAGCCTTTGGGCAACTGGGCTTCGGTTCACCGGGCAGCTTGCCGTCGACATGGCCGGCCAGGTCCTTGTTGAGCTCGTAGACTGGCCCGACCACCAGAGGCCGGTCGGGCAGGACCGACTGGTCGAGTGAGGACGTCAGAGTGGTCGCGAAACTCTGCAGCAACTTGCCGCTGGAATCCTCGATGCGGATCGACACCGCATAGGGCTTGTCCTTGACAACGCAGGTAAGCGGCGGGCTGGTGAGCGTCACATGCGGCAGCTTCGGCCATATTTTCTGGGTGACGATGATCGGATCACCGCCGGCCGGGTTCTGGAAGGAGACCACAGCGACCTGCCCCTCACCCACCGGCCGCAGCGGATTGAGAGTGATGACATAGGTGGCGATACCCAGCCGGTAGTTGAACTCGAACAGCTTCCCGGAAATGGCGAACAACTGGTCCTTGCCGGAATCACGGCAGGCGCCGAGCGCGGCCGCCGCGAACAACGCCGCGACGACAATCATCGCGCGTGAGAATCTTCTAGACATTGGTGACCTCCCTGGCCGCGGTCCGGCGGCGATAGTGTCGGTTTGCCTTCTGGCGGTTGCCGCACACCGCCATGTCGCACCAGAGGCGGCTGGAATTCCGGCTTTTGTCGACAAACAGCCAGCTGCAGTTCGGACATATCCTCAGCCTGGCAATGGTGTCGCTACGCAGCAGCGACAACGCCGAGACCGCAAGCGCGGCCTCGAAGGCAATCGGCGTCGCCGGATCACCGAACGGTTTTCCAGGCGTGCCGATTTCGGTGCGGCTATGAGCGAGGCCATCGGCGCAGGCTTCCAAGAATTTCGGCATATCGCCGGTCGCGATCGCACCTTTCGATACCGCGCCGCGAAACAGCCGATCGGTCGTCTCCCGGATCGACAGCACCACCGGTGCGATCTTTTCAGGCGCCGGCGCTACGAGCCGCCTGCCACCGAGCTCGGCGGCGCGAAAGGCACTCGCGGCTTCGGCAAAGCGGGCGATCTCGGCCGGATCGTCGAAACGGTCGAAAGTTTTCTCCGGATCGTTCCGCAAAACGACGGTGTTCGCCGTATCGAGCGCCAGCATGCCACCGGTAAAGCGGTGCGGAGTCCAGGATACTGTCATATGGCGAATCTAACTGATAACTTGCGTTTGACAAGTTAGATTCCGGGTGCAACGCTCGTCACTGAGGCGATCGCCGTACTGAGAATATCGTTCGTCCCAAACCTCTGCCCCGATTGCGGGGCATGCATAGAGGGTCTTGCATGCTCTATTTCTTCCAGCAGGTTCTGAACGGGCTGCATTCGGGCGCGCTCTACGCATTGCTTGCATTCGGCTACGTGCTGACCAACGGCATCCTGCACCGTACCAATCTTGCCTATGGCGCGCTGTTCGCCTTTTGCGGGCATACGATGATCCTCACTGCGGCGTTCGGCTATCAGGCCCTGTGGTTAACGCTGTTTGCATCGGTCGCGCTCGGCGTAGCTGCGGCATTCCTTTATGCGGCGCTGCTCAGCCATGTCCTGTCGCGAAGTATCTTCGAACCGCTGGCCGACCGCTCGCCCAACGCCATCGTGGTGACGACGCTCGGCATATTGCTGGTCTTGTCGGAAGCCAGCCGCATCGCCGCCGATACCCATGACCTATGGTTGCCGCCAATGCTGGCCCAGACCATCGTCTTCGCGCAGAATGCCAGCTTCAAGGCGACGTTGACGCTGATCCAATTGCTCGATTGCGCCGCCGTACTGGCGGCCATAGCGCTGGCTGCCTGGGGCTTCGCATATTCGAGCTTCGGCCGGAGCTGGCGCGCCGTATCCGACGATCCCAAGGCGGCTGCGATGTGCGGCGTCGATGTTCGTGCGGTGTTTCGGCACGCGGTGCTTTTCGGCGGCCTTTGCGCGGCACTGGCCGGCGTGCTCGCCGCCTTCTACTACGGTAACATCAGCTTCGGCACAGGGTTGGTCTACGGGTTGAAGATCCTGTTCGTGACCGCAGTGGGCGGCTATCTCTCGCCTTTGCGGGCGGCACTGGGTGCCGCCGCTTTCGGCATGGCCGAATCGCTATGGGCCGGCTATTTCCCGCTCGAATGGCGGGACGGCTGGATGTACCTGTTCCTCGTCGCCATGCTTGTGCTGATCGGCGCCGGCCGCGACCAACAGAAGATCGCCTGAGCCGCACCCGACTTTGCTTGGATGAAAGCGCCGCATGTCCTTGGACATGCAAAGGACGCGGCAGCATTTTGCCGCCCGTCATCTCCACAACTGTGTTTATGCGGGCTATCCCGTGTTGACCCGCCGGACCACGCACTGCATACCGTTGGTCCACAGCGACGCGACGGACAGGGAACCGCCGCGCTCTGACACAAGGGAGGAATGCATGGCAGGGCTTCTCGCTCTTTCCAGAACCATTGACCGTTTGAACGAATTCATCGGCAAATGGGTTTCGTGGCTGATCCTGCTGGCGATCCTGGTAAGCGCCGCAAACGCCGTCATCCGCAAGGTGTTCGACATGTCCTCGAACGCCTGGCTGGAATTGCAATGGTATCTGTTCGGCGCCGCCTTCATGCTGGCCGCCGCCTACACGCTGAAGCAGAACGACCATATCCGCATCGATATCGTCTACGGCATGTTCTCGCGCCGCGTGCAGCACTGGATCGACCTTTTCGGTCACGTCTTCTTCCTGATGCCGTTCGTGACGTTGATGGTGGTCTATTTCGTTCCCTATGTGTCGCTGTCGTATCGCAGCGGGGAGATGTCGAACAATTCCGGCGGGCTGATCATCTGGCCGGCGAAGGCGATCCTGCTGGTCGGCTTTTTTCTGCTCGCACTGCAGGGCATTTCCGAAATCATCAAGAAAATCGCCATCATGCGCGGTCAGATGGACGATCCCACTCCGTTCATATCGGCGCATGAGCAGGCCGAACTCGAAGCCAAGGCGCTCGCCGAAGAGGTGCGCTCGTGATCGAGTTCATCGCCCAGAACATGGCGCCGATCATGTTCGCCTCGCTGGTCGTCTTCCTGCTGATCGGCTATCCCGTCGCCTTCTCGCTCGCCGCCAACGGCCTGATGTTCTTCTTCATCGGCGTGCTTCTGTCGCCCTATTCGGGCGGCTCGATCAATCTCGCCTGGCCGTTGCTGCACGCGTTGCCGGATAATTTCTATGGCAGTCGGGTGATGTCGAACGATACGCTGCTGGCGATCCCGTTCTTCACCTTCATGGGCATCGTGCTCGAACGATCCGGCATGGCCGAAGACCTGCTCGACACGATCGGCCAGTTGTTCGGACCGGTCCGTGGTGGCCTCGCCTATGCCGTGATTTTCGTCGGGGCGCTGCTCGCCGCGACGACCGGCGTGGTGGCGGCCTCCGTCATTGCCATGGGTCTGATTTCGCTGCCGATCATGCTGCGCTACGGCTACGACCGGCGGCTGGCATCCGGCGTCATTGCCGCGTCCGGGACGCTCGCCCAGATCATCCCGCCGTCACTGGTGCTGATCGTCCTGGCCGACCAGCTCGGCCGCTCGGTCGGCGATATGTATAAGGGAGCGCTGATCCCCGGGCTCATTTTGACCGGCATCTACATGCTCTACATCCTGCTCATGTCGATCTTCCGGCCGAAGTCGATGCCGGCCCTGCCGCTGGAGGCCCGCACGCTCGGCCACGGCGTGCTGTCGCTGCTGGCAGCGCTGCTGGCGGCGGTGGTGGTTTCCTATGCGGCGTATCGCTACCTTGCGCCGAACCACGGCGGCAACGCCGATATCCTCGGCGCCACCATCGGCGTCATCTTCATCTATGTCGTCGCGATCGTCGACCAGCGCCTGAAGATCAACCTGATGTCCAGACTGGCACAGCAGGTGATCATCGTGCTGATCCCGCCGCTGGCGCTGATCTTCCTGGTGCTGGGCACCATCTTCCTTGGCATCGCCACGCCGACGGAAGGCGGCGCCATGGGCGCCGTCGGCGCGCTGGCAATGGCGGCGATGAAGGGGCGGCTGTCGCTCGACGTGGTCAAGCAGGCGCTGGCTTCTACGACCAGGCTGTCGTCCTTCGTTCTGTTCATCCTGATCGGCGCGCGGGTGTTCTCGCTGACCTTCTACGGCGTCAATGGCCACATCTGGGTCGAGCACCTGTTGACGTCGCTGCCGGGCGGTGAAGTCGGTTTCCTGATTGGCGTCAACATCCTCGTCTTCGTGCTCGCCTTCTTCCTCGACTTTTTCGAGCTTGCCTTCATCATCGTGCCGCTTTTGGCGCCAGCGGCTGACAAACTCGGCATCGACCTGATCTGGTTTGGCGTGCTTTTGGGCGTCAACATGCAGACCTCCTTCATGCATCCGCCCTTCGGCTTCGCGCTGTTTTATCTGCGCTCGGTCGCCGCGCGCGTGCCCTATCTCGACCGACTCACCGGCAAGCAGATCGCGCCGGTCACCACAGGGCAGATCTATTGGGGCGCAGTGCCCTTCGTCTGCATCCAGGTGATCATGATCGGCCTGACCATCGCCTTCCCGCAGATGGTGATGCACTACAAAGGCACTGTCGTCGATCCTGGCACCATCAACTACCAGGTGCCGGAAACGCCTGGCATCGGCTTGTCGCCGCTTGGCACGCCGCCGGCCAACGGCGGCACTGCCCCGGCCTCACCTTCCACACCCGATTTGTCGCAGCCGCCGAGCTTCGACGAAAAGCCGCCCGCGA
Source organism: Mesorhizobium sp. M0898 (assembly GCF_040319695.1). Taxonomy (NCBI): domain Bacteria; kingdom Pseudomonadati; phylum Pseudomonadota; class Alphaproteobacteria; order Hyphomicrobiales; family Phyllobacteriaceae; genus Mesorhizobium; species Mesorhizobium sp. M0898. The sequence goes on from NZ_JAMYOE010000004.1 coordinate 214,905, forward strand.
AACCGGCGGCGCCGGCAATCGATTTGTCGCAACCACCGAGTTTCAATTGAGGAAGGCCCGGCAGCCATGAAGGCGGTTCGGTTGGAGCGAGTGGGCAGCCTCGCCGCGTGCGAGGTCGAGAAACCGACCGCCGGGCCGAACGATCTGCTGGTGCGCATCGAGGCGTGCGGCGTCTGTGGCACCGACAGGCATCTTTCCCATGGTGAATTCCCGTGCACGCCGCCGGTGACGCTCGGGCATGAATTCTCCGGCATCGTCGAGGCGGTCGGACCTGCCGTATCCGGCTTTTCCGTCGGCGACCGCGTCACCGGCGATCCCAACATTGCCTGTGGCCGATGCGAGCATTGTCAGGCCGGCCGGGTCAATCTCTGCGGCAATCTACGCGCCATCGGCATCCATCGCGATGGCGGCTTTGCCGAATATCTTGTCCTGCCACAGAAACAGGCCTTCGTCTTGCCAGGCGATCTGAAGCCTACGCATGGTGCTTTCTGCGAGCCGCTCGGCTGCTGCCTGCATCGCGTGGACCTTGCCGCGATCAAACCAGGCTCGTCGGTCGCGGTGCTCGGCGGCGGCGTGATCGGCCTGCTCACCGTTCAACTGGCAAAGCTCGCCGGTGCGACGACCATTATCTTGTCGACCCGTCAGGCCTCGCGGCGGGCTCTTGCCGAGCAATTTGGCGCAACGGCGACGCTCGATCCCAGCGCCTTCGATGTCATCGATGCGATCGTCGGCCGGTCGGGTTTGATGCCGGGCGGCGTCGACGTGGTGTTCGAATGCGCCGGCGTGAAAGACACTGTTGAGCAGGCGATGCGGCTGGCCAAAGCGGGCGGCACCGTCGTCGTCGTCGGCGTGATGCCGCAAGGCATGAAAGTGGCGTTCGAACCGTTCGATCTGCTGTTCCGTGAGTTGAAGGTCCTGGGTTCCTTCCTCAACCCCTTTACCCATCGCCGGGCCGCCAATCTTATCGCCTCGGGGACGATCGAAGTAGATCGGCTGATATCACGACAGGTCAGCCTCGACGAGGCGGTGGCGATCATTGCCAACCCGCCGGCGCCAGGCGAGGTCAAGGTCGTGGTGGTGCCCGACTGATCGCAAATGAATGCGCTACGGCGCCAGTGTTCCGAAAGGAACACTGGCGCCGCGAAGCAACAGGATCAGAGCTTGGCATTGCGCTGCTGGACCATCATGAAGGTGTCATAGTTGTACTCGGCCACCTGCGCCCAGAGATAATGCTCCTTGCGGAACGCCTTGATCGAATCCCAGATCTTCTTGAACGGCGCATTCGAGGCTTCCATCTCGGCATAGACTTCGTTGGCCTTTTCGAAACAGGCGGCCATGATCTCCTGGCTGAACGGGCTCAACTTGGCACCGCCGGCAACCAGCCGCTTAACCGCCGCCGGATTGAGATAGTCGTATTTCTGCAGCATGTTGGCGTCGGCCGCTTGAGCGGCAGTATGCACCAGCGACTTGTAAGCCGGCGAAAGTTCGTCGTATTTCGCCTTGTTGAACATCAGATGGACGGTCGGTCCACCTTCCCACCAGCCGGGATAGTAGTAATAGGGCGCAACCTTATAGAAGCCGAGCTTCTCGTCGTCGTAAGGGCCGACCCATTCGGCGGCGTCGATCGTGCCTTTTTCCAACGCCGGATAAATGTCGCCACCGGCGATCTGCTGCGGAACCACCCCGAGCCTTTGCACCACTTTGCCGGCAAAACCACCGATACGCATCTTGAGGCCGGAAAGGTCGGCGACCGTTTTGATCTCCTTGCGGAACCAGCCACCCATCTGCACGCCGGTATTGCCGCCCGGCAGCCCGAACAGACCTTGCGTCGCCAGGAACTCGTTGAACAGATCGATGCCGCCGCCATGATAGTGCCAGGCGTTGATGCCGCGCGCGTTGAGCGAAAACGGAACCGCCGCTCCCAGCGCCCACGTCGGGTCCTTGCCCCAGTAATAGTATGCCACGGTATGGCAGGCCTCGACCGTGCCGGCTGTGGTGGCATCGGCGGCCTGCAGGCCGGGAACGAGTTCGCCGGAGGCGAAGACCTGGACCTGGAAGTTGCCGTCGGTCGCCTCCGACAGCATCTTGGAAAACACTTCGGCGCCGCCATAGATCGTATCGAGCGACTTCGGGAAGGACGACGCCAGTCGCCAGGTCACTTTCGGATTGGACTGGGCGATGGCCGGCGCAGCAAGTGTCGCGGCAGCGGCCGCAGCGCCGAAACCGGTGGTGCCGGCCTTGCGGATGAACGAACGACGATCCATGAAGTTCCTCCCTTTTGGATCCACTGACCGACATTCGGGACACTTCGGCGCCCGGATCGGCTTCGAGCCGACAATACACAGGCAAGGAGTCGAGTCCAGCACGGCAGCCCGGTTTGAGTGGCGCATTTCGGGGAAATTCACGGCGTTGGGGCAGATCTTGCAACTATAGTCTAAGGTCGATTAACTGGCCTACGCGACACGCCGAAACTTGCCATGGAAATGCGCCTTCGGATCGCCTATTTTGCAGGCAGATAATTCGTTGCACCCGATGGGATCCGGACCAAATGCACCAGCCGCTCGTCGCCGTATCGACCGATGTCCGCCAGTTCGACAATTACACCTGGCATGCCGCGCCACAGCAATATCTCGAAGCGGCGCTTTCGGGTGCAGGCGTGTTCCCGCTGCTGGTACCGTCCTTCGGCGACCGGCTCGACTTCGACGAACTGCTTTCCGCCGTCGACGGCGTCATGGTCACCGGCTCCAAATCGAACGTTCATCCCTCGCTCTATGGCGGTGACGCCAGCGAAGCCAATGGTCCTTACGACTCCGCCCGCGACGCGACGACGTTGCCGCTGATCCGCCGGGCGGTGGAGCGCGGGGTGCCATTGCTCGCCATCTGCCGCGGCATCCAGGAGATGAATGTGGCGCTGGGTGGCACGTTGGCCACCGAAATCCAGGAACGCGCCGGTTCGCTCGATCATCGTGCGCCGGCAAGCGACAATCAGGACGAACGCTTCGCCATCCGCCAGAGCGTGGCGATAAAACCCGGCAGCTGCCTGGCCGGGGTCTTCGGCGCCGGCGATATCATGGTCAATTCGGTGCATCGCCAGGCCATCGACCGGCTTGGCCCAAAGCTGCAGGTCGAAGCGGTCGCCGCCGACGGCACTGTCGAGGCGGTTTCGGTGCGCGATGCACGGGCTTTCGCTGTCGGCGTCCAGTGGCATCCCGAATACTGGGTCAAATCGGACAGTATCTCGGTAAAGATATTTCGCGCATTCGGCGATGCGGTGCGCCTGCATCAGGCGGCGAAATCGGGTGTGCGCGCAGCCGCGGAATAGTCCTGCCGCGCTCGCTAGTTGCCGGCTGACGCCAGCGTCAGCAGCGGCAGCGCCGGCGCGTAGGATTCGTAACCATCGCCGTCGGCGACTGAGAACATGACGATCGGATCGGTGCCGTTGGCGCTGAAGGTGACCGTGCCGTCATCCTGCTCTCGCCAGAACTTCGCCTGCTCGACGCCGGGCAACACCCGGCGGCAATTTGCTGCGACCGTCAACAGCGACAGGCCTTGCGAAATCTCGGCGCCGCGGCTGACCGCACAAGACCCCTCGTTGCCATGGGCTACCAGCCTGTAGTTGCCGGATGAAAGCGGTGACTCACTGGCCGCACGGCTTTCACCGCTACCGGCGTAAAACAGCTGGGCGCTGCCGAACAGCACAGCGACTGCCATCAATGCAGGAAGCGTCTTCATCCTGGTTCTCCGCGCATTTCAAGCGCGCCGGTTCGAAGAGATCAGGGAGGCGCGCTTCATCTTGCTGTCATGTCCTGTCAGGCGGACATACACTGCGAGGGGACCAGAATGATTCCGAAGGGTTAAGCTGAAGTTAATAGATATGGCAGCCCGCTTACGGCCTTGCCTTGACATTTGCCGTCTCCGGCACCGGCGTCAGCGCCTTGCGCTGCGAAAACCACGAGACCAGATTGTCGACGCAAAGGTTGGCCATGGCGCGGCGCGTATGCTCGGACGCCGAGCCGACATGCGGCAAAAGCGAGGTGTTGGGCGCGGCAAGCAACGCCGCTGGCACATTCGGCTCGTCGGCAAAGACGTCTAGCCCGGCAGCGGCGATGCTGCCGCTGGCAAGTGCGGCGGCAAGGGCTGGTTCGTCGACCGTGCTGCCCCGGCCGATATTGACGAAGACGCCGTTCGGCCCCAGAGCCGAGAGGATTTCGGCATTGACGGCCTTTTCCGTCGAGGCCCCGCCGGGCGCCACCGAGATCAGTGTGTCGACCGCCTCGGCGAGACCTTTCAGCGTCGGGTGATAGTCATAGGACAGGCCTTCGACGCGGCGCCGGTTGTGATAGGCGATGGGCAGTCCGAAAGCATCGAGCCGCCGGGCAATGGCGAGGCCGATGCGGCCCATGCCGAAGATGCCGACATGGCGACCGCGCAAAGTCAGCCGGCTCAGCGGATAGTTGCCGTTGCGCAGCCAGCTTCCGTCGCGCAGCCAGGCCTCGGCGCGCGGCAGTTCGCGGACGGCATTGATCAACAGGCCGAGCGCCGTATCGGCGACCTCTTCGGTCAGCACATCCGGCGTGTTGGTGACCATGATGCCGCGCCGTGCGGCGTGGCGGATATCGACCGAATCATAGCCGACGCCGAAATTGGCGATAATCTCGAGCTTTGGCAGCGCGTCCATCAACGCGGCGCTTATGCCGCCAAAGGCGGCTATGCCGCGCACCGTATGACGCATCTCGTCGGTGACCAGCGACGGATCGGCGCGTTCGATCCGGACGCGGCTGAACGCCCCGTCGATGCGGCCGACCGCATGGTCGTTGAACTGGCCCGGCACCAGAATGGTAACAGCTTGCTGTTCGGTTTTTGTCATGCACGTTCCACCGGTTTGCCGGTCGACTGGCGCACATGCAGTTCCGGCTTGATCAGTTCCTGCGACGGCCGCACCGTCTGTCCGTTGAGTTTGTCGAGCAGCGCGCTGGCGGCGCGGCGGCCAACCTCGCGCTGGCCGTTCCACACGGTAGTCAGCGCCGGCGTGGCGATCGCCGCTTCCTCGAGGTCGTCATAGCCGGTAACCGAGATGTCGATGCCCGGCACCAGCCCGGCGCGGGCAATGCCATTCATCAGACCGATGGCGACGAGGTCGTTCCAGCAGCAGGCCGCGGTCGGCCTGTCCTTCAGCGCCAGGAACTGCCCGGCAGCCTCGAAGCCGGCCTGCTTCGTGCGCGGGCCGGCAATGCGCCAGGACGGCCTGACCTCAAGCCCTGCCGCCTCCATGGCGTTGACATATCCCTGATAGCGGTCGCGGCCGGTCGACGTCTGGTCGGTACCGCCGATCATGGCGATGCGCTTGTGGCCAAGCGAGATCAGATGGTTGGTGGCAAGCCCGGTGCCATAGGCATCGTCGCCGCGAAACACCGGCACGTCGGCACCTTCGACGGTGCGTGCAATCAGCACTGCCGGGAGACCGTTCTCCTCGGCCAAGATTATGTCTTCGGGCGGCGTGCCGATGGCCGGCGACATGATGACCCCGTCAGCGCCAAGCTGCAGAAGCGTGTCGATGAAAGTGCGTTGTTTCTCGAGCTGGTCGTAGTGGTTCGACAGGATGAAGGTTTGCCGGCTGCGGTCGAGCTCGCTCTCTATCGAACGCAATATCTCGGCAAAGAACGGGTTCATGATGTCGTGGACGACGACGCCGACTATGCCCGAGCGCGAGGTGCGCAGGCTGGCGGCGCGGCGGTTGTAGATATAGCCGATGGCGCGTGCATGTTCCTTGATGCGATCGCGGGTGCCGCCGGCGACCAGCGGGCTGTCGCGCAAGGCCAGCGAGACCGTGGCCGTGGACACGCCGAGCGCATCCGCGATGGTCGAAAGCTTGATCTTCTGTGCCAGCGCCCTGCGCTCCCGAAGCAATTTAAACTGTTTAAAGGCCGGCTCTTATGCCATCGATTCCGAGCAAATCAAAGTTTTTTTGCCAGCGCTTCCGCGTCCGCGCCCAGCGTTGCGCGGTTGCGCAAGCGGAGCCGGTGCTCGCGGTGAACGATGTAGAGGCCGCTGGCGACGATGACTGTGGCACCGACCAGCGTCCAGCGATCGGGAAACTGGTTGAAGACGATCAGGCCGGAGATGATCATCCAGATCATCTGCGAATAGGGATAGGGAGCCAGGGCCGTGGTGGTGGCAAGGCGATAGGCCTGCACAATAAGCCAATGACCGATGGCGCCGAAGACGCCAAGCATCAGCAATATGAACCAGTGCCAGCCATCCTGCGGCAGCGAAGGCGAAAACGGCAGTGTCGGCAGCAGCAGCACGGCCGGCGCCAGCGCCGAAAACAGGATCAGGCTTTCCGAGGTTTCCGTCGCCGACATGCGGCGCGTCATGATGACGTAGAAACTGTTCGATAGCATCGAGCCGAGCGCAAAGAGATGGCCGACGCCAAAAACGCCGACGCCCGGCCGGGTGATGATGAGGACGCCGACAAAGCCGCTCATGATGGCCAGCCAGCGCCGCCAGCCAGCCCATTCGCCGAGCAACGGACCGGCAAGCGCGGTGATCACCATCGGGCCGAAGAAGTAGATCGAGGTGGTTTCCACCAGTTGCAGCGTCCGCAGCGCCAGAATGTTGAACATCGTCGATCCGAACAGGAGCAGACCGCGCGTGATGTGCGCCGGCAGGTTGGCGGGACGAAAGCGCAGCGGCTCGCGCCATCCGCGCAGAAAGACGCCGACGATCAGCACATGGACCGCGAAGCGGGTCCAGGCGACGATCAGCGCCGAGACGCCGGCCAGCACAAGGTACTTGCTGCTGGTGTCGAGGAAGGTGAAAAACACATAGACGGAAAGCATGCACAGGATCGCCGCCGGCGATGTCGCGCTTTCGTCTTGTCTTGGGGGAGCATTCAATTTCAGGCCGGACGGGAAGCAAGGCAGTCCCTCACCAATGCGGCAATTGTCGCCTGCGGGCAAGCCAAAACAGGCTGGCACAACGACAGCCGCCGGCAGGCTCAGTTTGTTTCCCAGTGGCCGACCTAGTGGCCGACGACTCAGGCGTGCATGCGGGCGCCCTTGGTGATCTTGTCGACGAGCTTCTTTTCGGCGCGAAGCGCGATGCCGACCACCTTGGCATGCTCCGGCGCAAATTCGGCAAAGACGGCGCGGTTGGCCAGATCATACCCGGTCGAAAACATTTCCTCGACATAGAGCGAAACCGTCACACCACGCTCCAGCGCCCGCCGCTGGATCGCGCCGAGCGTCTGGCCGTCCGCCGAAAGCACGATGACCGGCTGGATCGACAGCGGGTTGTAGATATTGCCGGCGCGATCACGGTAGGGGTCGCCGATAATGTCGGGAAATTGCGCGACGATGCCGCTGGTCAGAAAGGCGGTGACATTGAGCTTTTGCCAGACGGGAAGATCATCCTTGAGCACGATTGCAAATTTCGTATCGAACATGCGACAGTTTCCATCCGAAAAGGGGGCCAATCCGAGGCTGCGAGTGAAGCGATGGCGCACGATCTGGACCGGGAAGCCTTTCAGGGTCTTGGACGTTTGTGCGTGGATGCAGCCGAGAACTGCATCGTACCGGCACCCGGTGCTGCCGGGATGGAACGCATCGAGGCCCGGTTCCACGGCAATGCCTTCGATCTCCATCGCCACGACACCTATGCGATCGGGGTGACGCTTTATGGCGTGCAGCGCTTCCGCTATCGCGGCCAAACGCATCAGAGCCTGCCTGGCCAGATCATTATCCTTCATCCCGACGAACTGCACGATGGCGGTGCCGGCACCGAAGACGGCTTGCGATACAGAATGCTCTATTTGGAGCCGTCCCTGATGCTCGATTGTCTCGGCGGCGGATCACTGCCATTCGTCGGGAATGCCGTGGTGACAGACCGCGATCTCCGGGCGACGCTGCTTTCCGCGCTCGGGCCGTTGAATCAGGAACTGGACGAGCTGTTTGTCGTCGATTTCATGACGCAGCTTATGCAAAGCCTAGCGCGGCACGCCGGTCAGCGGGCGAAACCGGTAGCGAAAACTGCGTGGCGCGCCGCCAGCCTGGCGCGCGACTATCTGGAGGAAAATGTTGCGCGGATTGTACGTTCGCATGAATTGGAGGCGATAACCGGATTGGACCGTTATGCCCTTTCGCGGCATTTCCGCGCCACCTTCTCCACCAGCCCGCACCGGTTCCTGGTGATGCGCCGGCTTCAGCGGGTCCGTCGGATGATCGAAGCCGACGAGCCGCTGGCGCAAATCGCCATCGCAGCCGGCTTCAGTGATCAAAGCCATTTCAATCGGCATTTCAAGAAGGCGTTCGGTGTCACACCGGGACGTTGGTCGGCACTGACGCGGCGGCCGTCAGCGGCGAACGCGTGAGCTATTCAAGCATCTTGTCTTCGATATCCAGTTCGTCATCCGGGAGCACCATTTCGCCGTTCGACAGGTTCGCCTCGACGCGGGCAAGCAGCTTGAACAGCGCTTTCTGGTCCTTCTTGTCGAGACCCTTCAATGCCTGCTTTTCGGTCTTCTTCACCGACTTCTCGATGGCGTGGATGATTTCGCGGCCGGTGTCGGTGAGGAAAATATGCGCCTGGCGGGCATCGGCGGACGAGGCCCGCTTCTCCAGAAAGCCCTGCGCCTGCAGCCGGTTGATGGTCTTGGTGATGGTTGGCGGCCGCACGCCGAGGCGGCCGGCAAGGTTGCCGGGCGTCTGCCCATCCTCGCGGTCGAGCGCCAGCATGATCTGGTCCTGGCCGGCATAGAAACCATGCGCCAGAAGCCGGGCGGCGAGCGCCGTGCGCGCCAGCCGCGCCGCCGAATGCAGCCGGCTCATTGTTCCAGTCTTGTCCGCCTTGGCCATGCTCATCCCTCCTCGGCCGAACCGGAACGGCCAGCATAGAAGCAGGCCGCCGATTGGCAATGACGATCGAAACATTCCGGCTCGGAAAATAGCTTTGCCGGCAAGCTTCGCGGTGTTCGCCGTGGCTAATGCCAGATGTTTATTTCAGTTAGATGACAAACGACTTTCCGCAATGGCTGGATGGGGACGTGACGAGGTGTTCTCAACCAGGTTTCACCGCGACCACCATCAACGCCTGATAGGCGTCCGCCATTTCCCGCAGCGCTGCCTGCGACAGCGGCCCGGCCTGCCGCGCAATGCCGTCCCGCGCGTTCGATGTATCGCGTTTGCCGGGGCGATCTTTATAGGGCGCGACGGTGGCGAATATCTGCTCGCTGAGGCTGTCGGGGAAGAACATCTGGCCGGTCATCACCGAGCGGTCGTCGGGGAAGATCTTGAAATGGATGTGGGTGGTGCGGCCACGATACCAGCCGGGATAGATGGTGGCGAAAGAAGCGATGCCGCTTTCATCGGTTCTCTGCCAGCCGCGGAGAAAGCTCTGGCCGGACGTGTCGATATCCTGCCCGTCGCCCTGTCCGGGATATCCGGAATAGGCGCCCTGGGCATCGCAATGCCAGATATCGACGCGTGCGCCGGGAAGCGGGCGGCAGGCGGCGTCGACGATTTGCAGCCGCACATTGAGGGCGATGCCCTTCTTGCCCTCGGTGATGTCGGCGCGTTCGAGCTTCGGGTCGAAATAGAACGGCCCTTCGGTGACCTCGGGCGTGATGGCGCAGACGCCGGCACCGGCCTCGAACAAAGCAAGCCCGGCATAGGGCGAAACCTGCCCGGCCCTTGCACCGGCGGGCAGGAATATGCCGCCAGCGGTAACCGCAACGAGACCGAGCGCCTGCCGACGGCTTAGTGGCAAGGACTTGTCGGACATCTGGCGCCTCTTCAACGCGAACAGCTCCGTAAATGACCCCGCCTATCTAGGGCCCGCTGTCAGGCGGCGCCAATGAAAGTTCGGTAATGTGAGGAAAGTTCGGCAATACCAGCCCCTCTTTGGCCCACCGGTTTGCCTCGTGCAAAAGCCGAGCACACATCCTATATGGAGCCGACAATCCCTATTCGAGGCACAATATGAGCGACGCACAGACGCAGATCCCCGTAACCGTCCTCACCGGCTATCTCGGCGCCGGCAAGACGACACTGCTCAACCGCATCCTTTCGGAAAACCATGGCAAGCGCTACGCCGTCATCGTCAATGAATTCGGCGAGATCGGCATCGACAACGAGCTGATCGTGGAATCCGACGAGGAAATCTACGAGATGAACAATGGCTGCGTCTGCTGCACCGTGCGCGGCGACCTGATCCGCGTCGTCGAAGGCCTGATGCGCAGGCCTGGCCGCTTCGACGCCATCCTCGTCGAGACCACAGGCCTCGCCGATCCCGTGCCGGTGGCGCAGACCTTCTTCATGGACGACGACGTGCGTTCGAAGACCAGGCTCGATGCGGTGGTGGCGCTGGTCGACGCCAAGCACTTGCCGCTGCGCCTCAAGGATTCCCGCGAGGCCGAGGACCAGATCGCCTTTGCCGATGTCGTCGTGCTCAACAAGACCGATCTGGTCACCCCCGAAGAGCTGAGCAAGGTGGAGGCGACGATCCGCGCCATCAACCCGGCGGCACGAATCCATCGCACCACGCGCGCCAGCGTGGCGCTGTCCGAGGTGCTCGATCGCGGTGCGTTCGACCTGTCCCGGGCGCTGGAGAACGATCCGCACTTCCTCGAGGCGCATGACGATCACGACCATCATGATCATGATCATGATCATGACCACCATCACCATGATCACGACGGCCATGATCACCACGATCATGACGGGCATCATCATGCGCACCCTTCCGACATCCATGACGTGACTGTGCAGTCGGTGTCGCTGCGCGGCGGCGAGATGGACCCGAAAAAGTTCTTCCCGTGGATCGAGAAGGTCACCCAAATGGAAGGCCCGAACATCCTGCGGCTGAAAGGGATCATTGCGCTGAAAGGCGATGACGAGCGCTATGTCATCCAGGGTGTGCACATGATCATCGAGGGCGACCACCAGCGCGCCTGGAAGGACAACGAGAAGCACGAGAGCCGGCTGGTGTTCATCGGCCGCGAACTCGACGCCGAGCGACTGAAGACAAGCTTCGAGGCCTGCCAGGCCGCTTGATTTAGCTGCCCTTTCTTCCTTCTGGGAGAAGTGCAGCCTAAACGCTGGCGGTCTCTCCTCACCACGATCCGAAGCACGGGTTGAGACCCGCAGCTCAACCCCTTAAGGGTGAGGCAGCAGAAATCTCGAACGGAATGATCTCTCATGCCGACAGTCGCCCCGCTCGATCTCGAAGGCCACTGCCTCGCCGCCGTGTTTCTCGGCGACGTGCCGCATTTTGCGCTGGCCGACGGCACAATCCATCGGCTCGACCACGGCCACAAGACGGTGCAGGCCAATGACGGAATGCTCGCCGCCTTCCATGATGCGGCAAACGACCGACTGATCACCGGTGGTGAGGACGGCAGGATCTTTGCCGTGACCCCAGGCGGCAATACAACGGAATTGGCGACCGCAGGCAAAAAATGGATAACCAGCGTCGCCGCCGGGCCGCAAGGCGCTGTTGCCTATGCTTCGGGCAAGATTGCCTATGTGCGCTTTGCCGACGGTAAAACCAGGGAATTCTCGCATCCGCGCTCAGTCGAGGGGCTTGCCTTCTCGCCCAAGGGCATGCGCTTCGGCGTTGCCCGCTACAATGGCGCGACGCTGCACTTCCCGGCTGCCGACGGCAGGCCGGTCGAGCTCGAATGGGCCGGCGCCCACACCGGCATCACCTTCTCGCCGGACGGCGGCTTCCTCGTCACCACCATGCAGGAAAACGCGCTACATGGCTGGAAGCTCGCCGACGGCAAGCACATGCGCATGTCCGGCTACCCCGGCAAGGTCAAAAGCCTGTCGTGGAGCGCCAAGGGCAAATGGCTGGCGAGTTCCGGCGCGCCGGCGGCGATCGTCTGGCCGTTTTCGGGCAAGGACGGGCCGATGGGCAAGGCGCCGCTGGAACTCGGCACGCGCGGCAATGCGATGGTCACCTCCGTCGCCTGTCACCCGAGCCAGGACGTCGTTGCTATCGGCTATGATGACGGGATGGTGATGGCGGTGCGCTTCGCCGACGCCAAGGAAGTGCTGTTGCGCCGGCCCGGCAAGGGCGCCGTCACTTCGATGATGTGGGACAAGGAAGAGCGCCGCGTCGCCTTTGGCAGCGCTGCTGGCGACTGCGGCGTCATCGATATTTCGGCGTAGCCTGTTACTTACTCGGCTCCGCAAGATACTTTGCCGGTCAATTCAGCCTGCTTGCCGTCCTTTTCGGCCTCGGCCGTTCCATCATAGATTGAGAGCAAATAGCGGCCGTCATAGACGCCTTCGTCGCTGACCTTGGTCAGGATCGCCAGTTCGACGTAGCCGTAGGCGTTTTCGACCTGCCGTTCGTGGTAGACGAGCAGCCGCAATTCCTTGTTGTCGAGCCAATATTGCGTGAGGTTCTGATCCTCGAACACCGTCTTGCGCAGACTGTCGGCAGCCGGCCTGCCCAGAATCTCGAGCTCGCCGCTAAAATTGAAGGTCGGCCCGCCCATGCCTCTGGTGACCCCGGCACCGATCTGAAATTTGACGGCTGCATCCTCGGCGGAACACCAGATGCCGCCGGACGCCAGAGCCGCACCAACCGACGACAGCAGCGTTGTTGCGCAGACGGTCGCCCGCACCATCTTATGCCCTCCAGCCGAAGTACCATTGGCGCCCGAAGGCGGCTCGCGGTCAAGCGCCTGTTTTCATTCAAATGACCGCTGACCCAACACAGGGCAGCCGCCCGGCCAATTGCGGTAGCGGCCGCCGATTGTCTAATGTGCGACTGAGAGGGCCGCCATGAACGTCATGAACCATGCAAAGACTTCCATCGGCGGCATCGGCCCGGCCCGGATCGCCGAGTTGCGCGCGACCGAGGCAGAAGTCTTCTGCCGGGCGCGGCCGAAATCGATGGCGAAAATCGGCAATGGCCTGCCCGGCTTCTTCGGCGGCGTGCCGATGCATTGGATGAACGACTGGCCGACGCCGTTCCCGATCCTTGTCGATAGTGCCAGGGGCGCCATCATCAGAGATATCGACGGCAACCGGCTCGACGATTTCTGCCTTGGCGACACCGGCTCGATGTTCGGTCATTCGCCGCCGCCGGTCGCACGCGCCATCCGCAGGCAGGCCGGACGCGGCCTGACCTACATGCTGCCTGCCGAGAACGCCCTCGCCATCGGGCCGCTGCTGCAGCAGCGTTTCGGCTTGCCATTCTGGCAGATCGCGACGACGGCGACCGATGCCAACCGCTTCGCGCTGCGGGTTGCCCGCGCCGTTACCGGCCGGGAGAAGATACTGGTCTTCAACGGCTGCTATCATGGCTCGGTCGACGAGACGATGGTGCGGCTGGTCGCCGGGAAAGCGGTGAATCGACCGGGACTGGCCGGCGAGTTCCGCGACCTGACGCGGGCGACTGATGTCGTCGAATTCAACGATCTGCCGGCGCTCGACGCGGCACTCCGGGGCAACGATGTCGCCTGCGTCATCGCCGAGCCGGTGCTGACCAATTCCTGCATGGTGCTGCCCGAAGCCGGCTTTCATGATGGCTTGCGGCGTCTCACCCGTGCGACCGGCACGCTGCTTCTAATCGACGAGACGCATACAATCTCGACCGGTCCCGGCGGCTATACAAGCAAATACGGGCTGGAGCCGGACCTGTTCGTGCTAGGCAAGCCGATTGCCGGCGGCGTACCGGCGAGCGTCTGGGGCATGAGCGAAGACGTTGCGGCCCGCTATGCCGCTTATATCAGCCGGAAAGAGCCCGGCTACTCCGGCATGGGGACAACGCTGTCGGCCAATCCGCTGCAATTCGCAGCGATGCGCGCCACGCTCGAATATGTCATGACCGACGAGAACTACAGCCATATGGACAATCTGGCGCGGCGGCTCGACGCCGGGCTGACCGCCGTCATCGATCGCTATCGTCTGCCCTGGCATGTTGCTCGCGTCGGTGCCCGTGTCGAGTTCATCTGCGCGCCGGGCCCGCTGAGGAACGGCGGCGAAGCGGAGGCTGCGCACGTGCCGGAGCTCGAGGCGGCAATCCATGTCGCGCTGGTCAATCGCGGCGTGCTGATCGCACCCTTCCACAACATGATGCTGATCTCTCCTGCGACCAGCGCCGCCCAGGTGAACCGGCTGATCACTGCCTTCGGCGCGGTTGCGGCAAAGCTTACGGCGTGAGACAAGCTTGCGGCATGAAACAAGCGCCCAAGCAAAGTTTGAACCTGGTCACGGCATCCCCTTCGGGCTCGACGCCCGCCGAGGCGCTGGCCTTTCTCGACGCTCATCCCGAGATCGAAGCGTTCGACATCGTGCTGACCGACGCCAATGGCGTCGGGCGCGGCAAGATCGTGCGCCGGCATGAGTTGATGAGCATCTTCGAGGGGGGCCGGCACATGCCGATCTCGATCCTCGGCCTCGACATCACCGGCGAGGATGTTCACGAGACCGGGCTGATCTGGACGACGGGCGACGGCGACCTGCGGGCGTGGCCGATCCCCGGCACACTGGTGCCGCTGTTCGGCACCCAGCCGCCGCGCGGTCAGGTGCTGATGGCGATGTACCATCTCGATGGCCAGCCGATGTCGTCCGACCCGCGGCTGGCACTCGCCCGCCAGGTAGACATCCTCGCGGCCCAGGGCCTGCATCCGGCCGGCGCCTTCGAGCTCGAATTCTTCCTGCTCGCCAACGAGCGCGACGCCGAAGGCAAGGTGCAGCCGGCGCACGCGGTGCTTGACGGACGCCGCTCGGCCAAGACTGAGGTCTATTCCGTCGACCATCTGCACGGCATGGAGCCGCTGTTTTCCGACATCTACGCCGCAGCCAAGGTGCAAGGCATCCCGGCCGAGACGGTCATCTCGGAATATGCGCCCGGCCAGTACGAGCTGACGCTCAACTACCGCAAGGATGTGATGCGGGCGGCCGACGATCTCGTCATGCTCAAGCGACTGGTGCGGGCGCAGGCGCGCCGTCATGGTGTCACCGCTTGCTTCATGGCCAAGCCGATCGAGAAATATGCCGGCTCGGGCATGCATTTTCACGTCTCGCTGCTAGACGATGCCGGCAAGAATGTCTTTGCCGAAACCGGCGGCGAAAGCTGGTCGCTGCCGCTGCTGCGCGGCCTCGGCGGACTGATCCAGACGATGGCGGAATCGATGCTGGTCTTCGCGCCGCACGCCAATTCATGGCGGCGCTTCGTCTCGCAATCCTATGCGCCGGTGGCGCCGACCTGGGGCGTCAACAACCGTTCGGTGGCACTGCGTGTGCCGGCCGGCGATGCCAGGAACCGCCGCATCGAGCACCGGCCATCGGGCGTCGACGCGAATCCTTACCTGGTGGCGGCAACGGTGCTGGCCGGTGTCGTCAAAGGCCTCGACGAAGGCCTCGATCCCGGTCCCGAAACCACCGGCAATGGCTACGAATCAGCCGTCACGCGCACGACGATGCCGGTCGACTGGCGTGCCGCGATCGAGGCGGCAAGGGCGTCGACCTTCCTCAAGGGCGCATTGGGCGAAGACCTGCACCGGACGTTCGTGGCGATCAAGCAGTCGGAATATCTGCGCGTGGCGCGCACGGTCAGCGAACTGGATTATCACCTCTATCTGCACGAGGTGTAGGGCATCACATCGTCGGCCATCCGCCGGTGAAGGCCCATGCGGAATAATTTCAGCGGAACCTTCGGCGGGCTTTGCTCATTGCGTGTCTGATTGCAGGAGCGAGCAAGGCCGCCTTAGTCATGATCGCCAGGATGCAGACAACCCCGACGCCGCACCATGCCAAAGTGCAGGCAAGACGCTTGCCTGCAAGCAAGTCTCCGGAAACGACAGAAATCGACGCCAGGACGATTCCTGAACTGCGCGAAACGGCCAAGATCTGCCGCCGCTGTCCGCTATGGCACGACGCCACGCAGACCGTGTTCGGTGAAGGCCCTGATAAAGCCAAGGTGATCTTCGTCGGCGAACAGCCGGGCGACCAGGAGGACCTGGCGGGCAAGCCCTTCGTCGGTCCGGCGGGCAAGGTGTTCGACGCGATCCTGGACGATGCCGGCGTCGATCGGCTGAAAGTCTACGTCACCAACGCAGTCAAGCATTTCAAGTTCGAGCCGCGCGGCAAGCGGCGCATCCACTCCAAGCCGAACGCCGGCGAGGTGCAGGCTTGTCGCTGGTGGCTCGACAAGGAAATCGATCTGATCAAGCCCAATCTGGCGGTGGCGCTCGGCGCAACGGCGGCGCAGGCGCTGCTCGGCAAGGTGGTGCCGATCATGAAGATGCGCGGGGCCGTCGTGGAGCGTGACGATGGCTTGCGTGTCTTCGTCACCATCCACCCGTCCTTCATCCTGCGCATTCGCGAGCCGGCGGACAGGCAGGCAGAACGCGACCGGTTCCTGCAGGATATGAGAGCGGTGAAAAAGCTGATGGCCGCCTGAGCTATTTGATCAATATCGCCCTGAGATCGTTGACGTTTGTGCCGGTCGGACCGGGTACGAAAAGGTCATCTACGGCATTGAATGCCGTCCAGGCGTTGTTGCCGGCAAGCATGGCCTTGGCATCGATGCCCGCCTTATGCATCCGCGACACTGTCGAGCCGTCGGCGAAGGCGCCGGCATTGTCTTCCGAACCGTCTATGCCGTCGGTGTCGGCGGCCAGTGCGTGGACGCCCGCCAGGCCGCTGATCCCAATGGCGAAGGCGAGCAGGAATTCCGAGTTGCGGCCGCCTTTGCCTTTCGCGCGCAAGGTCACGGTCGTCTCGCCGCCCGACAGGATCAGCACCGGTTTTGCGAATGGCCGGTTGCGCGTCGCCACTTCGCGCGCGATTGCAGCGTGGACGCCGCCGACCTCACGCGCCTCGCCCTCGATGGAATCGGAGAGAATGACCGCTTCGATACCTTGGTACCTGGCTTCGGCCGCAGCCGCTTCCAGCGATACGCCGGCCGAGGCGATCAGATGTACCTCGTTGCGCGAAAAACGCGGATCATCGACGCGCGGTGCATCGGCGGCCGGCGAATTGATGTGCGCCATCACTGAAGCCGGTAGTTTCATGTCATGGGCGGCGATCGACGCTAATGCATCTTCGCGGCTGCCGGAATCGGGAACGGTCGGGCCGGAAGCGACCAGCGCCGGGTTATCGCCCGGAATGTCGGAGACCACCAGCGACACCACCTTGGCTGGATAGGCAGCGGCTGCCAGCCTGCCGCCCTTGATCGTGGAAAGGTGTTTGCGGATGGTGTTCATCGCGGCGATCGGCGCGCTGGAGGCGAGCAGCGCCTGGTTGACGGCGATCTCATCGGCCAGCGTCAGACCTTCGGCAGGTGACGGCAGCAGCGCCGAGCCGCCGCCCGAAATGAGCGCCACGACGAGGTCGTCCGCAGTCAGTCCCTGGACCTTTTCGAGCAGCCGCCGGGAAGCTTCTAGCCCCGCGGCATCCGGCACCGGATGCGCCGCCTCGATGATCTCGATGCGCCGGCAGGCCGCGCCATAGCCGTAGCGGGTGACGACCAGCCCTTCGATCGGCCGGTCCCACACTTTCTCGAAAGCCGCCGCCATCTGCGCCGAGCCTTTTCCTGCACCGATGACGATGGTCCGTCCCTTCGGCCTTGCGGGCAAATGATCCTTGATCGTCCTCTGGGGATCGGCGGCGGCAACGGCGGCGTTGAAGATCGAAATGAGAAAGGACTTGGGATCGAGCGCGGTCATACTGAGCTACCACGGACGCTGTGCGAGCTTCTGCGGCGTTTGCGCTGCCCCTCACCCTTACCCTCTCCCCGTATAGAGACGGGGAGAGGGGATCGCCAGCGTTGGAGCGTTTCCCTTCTCCCCGTCACTACGCGGGGAGAAGGTGCCGGCAGGCGGATGAGGGGCAGCGCCAACGTCACGATGTTGCTTCCGGCGGCAGGACCAACTCCTGGCTATCGACGCCCAAGTAGCTACACAGCGTATCGACGACCACTCCGTGGTCCTCGCGCTCCGGTAGACCGGAGACGGCGATCACGCCGATCACGCCAGCGCCCTTGACAGTGATGGGAAAGCCGCCACCGGCCAGCACATAGTCGGCAACGTCCAGCCCTTCGCCGGGCTTGAAGCTGCGGTCGGGGCGCTGCTGCTCCAGCACAATGCGGTAGGTGCTTTTCAGGAACCGCCGCACGACGTTGATCTTGCGCCGCGCCCAGTCCGGATTGGAGGCGTTCGAGCCGGGCATTGCCGCATAGAACAGCGGCCGGTCGAAAGTTCTGATATCGACGATGATCGGCAGGTTTTCCTTGAGAGCCCGGTCGCGGATCGCCGAGCCGATCTCGAAAGCGACGGCTTCGTCGAAGGCCGAAAAGACAAGCGTGGCTTCCTGTTTCTTGATCAGAGCGATGTCGTCCGCAACGGCCATGTCGTTCCCCTGTCGATCTCGCCTGTTGCTTTGGCGGATGGCTGCCGCCCGGTCAAGCCGGCCGCATACGACGGCTAAACCGCTATATCCGCCTTGGCCGCCCGGCCGGCGACATAGACCTCGCGCACGGCGCGGTCATCGCCGAGCGTCTGCAGCAGAAACAATTCCTCGGCGAGCGTGTCCGCCGTCTCCACCCGCAGCCGCATCGCCGGCGTGGCGCGGGCGTCGAGCACGATGATATCGGCGTCGCTGCCTTCCTCCAGGGTGCCGATCCTTTCCGCAAGCGACAGCGCCTCGGCATTGCCGCGGGTCAGCTGCCAGAAGGACTGGAACGGATTGAGCTTCTCGCCGTTCAGCGCGATCACCTTGTAGCCCTCGTCCATGGTGCGCAGCATCGAATAGTTGGTGCCACCGCCGACATCGGTGGCGGCGGCGATGCGAAGCGGCTTCTCGCGGCGGCTATAGCGCTGATAATCGAACAGGCCCGAGCCGAGAAACAGGTTGGAGGTCGGGCAGAACACCGCCACCGAGCCGCTATCCGAAAGCGCATCCGCCTCGCGCTCCGACAGGTGGATGCAATGGCCGAACAGGCTTCTGCGCCCGAGCAGCCCATAGTGTTCGTAGATGTCGGTGTAGTCCCGCGTCTGCGGGTATAATTGCTGCGTGAAGGCGATCTCGGCGTGGTTTTCCGACAGATGCGTCTGCATGTGCAGATCAGGATATTCGCGGCAGAGCGCGCCCGCCATCTCCAATTGCTCGGGCGACGAGGTGATGGCGAAGCGCGGCGTGATGGCATAGTGCTGGCGCCCCTTGCCGTGCCACTCATCGATCAACGCCTTGCTGTCGTCATAGCCCGATTGCGGCGTGTCGAGCACGCCGTCCGGCGCGTTGCGGTCCATCATCACCTTGCCGGCGATGTTGAGCATGTTGCGGTCGTGCGACTCTGCAAAGAACGCTTCGGCAGATTCCTTGTGTACCGAGCAATAGGCCGCGACTGTCGTGGTGCCGTGGCGCAACACTTCATCCAGGAACAGCCTGGCGATACGGCGGCCATGCTGGGCGTTCTGGAATTTGGTCTCTTCCGGAAAAGTGTAGGTGTTCAGCCAGTCGAGCAGTTCGGCGCCGAAGGAAGCGATGACCTGCATCTGCGGAAAATGTGCATGCGCATCGATGAACCCGGGCAGCAGCAGATGTGGCCTGTGGTCGATCTTTTTTGTTCCCTCGCCCGCCTTTTTCTCGACCTCGGCATAGGCGCCAGCGGCAACGATCCTTCCGTCGCGCATCAGCAGGCCGCCATCTTGCTCGTAGCGCCAGGCGGAATGGTCGTCGATGGTTTCTGGCCAGCGCAAAAACGACAGCGTGCGGCCGCGCAGCAGCGTGCTGGTCATGCTATTTCCCCGCGCCTTCGAACCAGGCTACCAGCAGTGCCCGTTCCTTGTCGGTGATCTGGGTGACGTTGGCGGGCGGCATGGCGTGGCTGCGTCCGGCCTGCAGGTAGATCTCGCCGGCGTGCTCGGCGATGCCGGCATCGGTATCGAGCATCACGCCCTTAGGCGCGTGGTAAATGCCCTCGTAGGACGGCTCCGCCGCATGGCACATCGAACAGCGGCCAAGCACTGTATCACGCACGGCGGGAAAATGCGCCGAGGCGACGTAGACCTGTGCCGCCGAGGACGTTTTGACCTCGCCGGTCAGCAGCTTCGGTGCCGTCGACAGCCAGATGATGACGACGAACAGGACGGCGGCGGCCAGCCAGGTCCAGGTCGGATTGCCTTTGCGCGCGTGCCTGGTATTGAAATAGTGCCGGATCAGCACGCCGATGATGAACACCAGCGAGGCAATGACCCAGTTGAACTCTGTGCCGAACGCCAGCGGATAATGGTTCGACAGCATCAGGAACAAAACCGGCAGCGTCAGGTAATTGTTGTGCAGCGAGCGCTGCTTGGCGATCTTGCCGTATTTCGGATTGGGCTTACGGCCAGCGATCAGGTCGGCGACGACGATCTTCTGGTTGGGGATGATGACCATGAAAACGTTGGCCGACATGATCGTCGCGGTGATGGCGCCGAGATGCAGGAAGGCGGCGCGGCCGGTGAACAGGTGGGTCAGTCCCCAGGCCATGAATACCAGCACCCCATACAGCACCAGCATCAGGCCGGTGTCGCTGTTGCCGAGCGGCGAACGGCACAAGAGATCGTAGACCACCCAGCCGACGCCGATCGTCGCCAGCGACAGCAAGATGCCTGTAGGCACCGACATGGCAAGGACATTCGGATCGATCAGGAACAGGTCCGCCCCGGCATAGTAGACGACGCACAGCATGGCGAAGCCCGACAGCCAGGTGGCGTAGGATTCCCACTTGAACCAGGTCAGATGCTCGGGCATCTCAGCCGGCGCCACCAGATATTTCTGCACATGGTAGAAGCCGCCGCCATGCACCTGCCATTCCTCGCCGAAGGCTCCGGCAGGCATGCCCGGACGCTGGCGCAGCCCGAGATCGAGCGCGACGAAATAAAAGGACGATCCAATCCAGGCGATACCGGTGACGACGTGCAGCCAGCGCACGGCGAAACTCACCCAATCCCAGAATATCGCGAAATCCATCATGAAAAAATCGTCCCTGCCGATCCACTGACTTTACGGACTGGAGCGCAAACGGAAAGGGCCGAGCTGCACGATGACTTTCAAAAAAAATTGGAAAATACTAGGCTGATCATACGCAGCCACACGAGAGCCACGGAAGCCGCATGGCCTATCTCGACAACATCGCCGTTTTCGTCCGCGTCGTCGAGCTCGGCAATTTGTCGGCGGCTGGGCGCGACATGCGCATTTCGCCGGCGGTCGCTTCCAACCGGATCAAGGAGCTCGAGAAGCACCTGGGCGTAAGGCTGTTCAACCGTACGACGCGGCAGTTGATGCCGACCGAGCACGGGACGGTGTTCTACTCCGGCGCCAAGCAGGTGCTGGAGGCGGTCACCGAGGCGGAAGCGGCGGTCAGCGCGTTATCCGGGCAGCCGCGCGGCACCATAAAGGTGACAGCGCCGCTCGGCCTCGGGCGGCGGCTGGTGGCATCCGGCATCCCGGATTTCCACGACAGATACCCCGATATCGAGGTGCGGCTCCGGTTATCCGACCACAATGTCGATATCATGAAGGAAGGCATCGACGTTGCCTTCCGGCTGGGCATCATCGAGGATTCCAGCCTCAGGATGCGCGGCATCATGGACTGCGAACGCGTGCTGGTAGCGGCTCCGCAATATCTGGACGTGCGCGGCGAGCCGACCGAGCCGCAGGAGTTGATCGGCAAGAAACACGATTGCCTGATGCTGCGCTATTCCGGCGCGCGCGAATATGTCTGGACGCTGCAGACGCCGAATGGGCCGCAAAAGTTCGAGGTGCACGGCCCCTACGATACCGATGATGGCGACGTGCTGACCGGCTGGGCGCTGTCCGGCCGCGGCATCATCAACAAGCCGCGCTTCGAGGTCGAGCCGTTTATCCGCGACCAGCGGCTGAAGGTGATCCTGAGCAACACGCCGCCGACGCCGGTGCAGTTCGCCGCCGTCTACCCTCATAAGAAGCTGCAGGATCCGAAGGTGCGGCTGCTGCTCGATTTCATGGCCGAGCGCTGCCAGCGGCTGATCAGGGATATTCTGGCCGGCAAATGATCGCCGGCTGGCCGGTTGCTTTCCGTCCAGCCGGCGAGATAATTCTCAAGGAATCTCGCTCAACAGGGAAAAGCGATGGCCAACGGCGCCACAATGTGTCTCGCCGTTTCACTGTCTCCGGAAGCCGCCCCTTCCCATCCGCCCGACGCCGGCTCGGACTTCAGTCTGCTGACGCGGTTCGTGCAAGAAGCCGAAGCGGCCGGTCTGGATATGGTGTTGCTCGCCGATTCCGCGCCGGTTGCAGGCGGGCCGAACCGGCAAATGCGCTTCGAAGCAACGACCTTGGTGGCAGCGCTGGCTACGGTGACAAGCAGGATCGGCCTTGCCGCCGCGGCGTCGACGGTCGCCCACCAGCCCTACAACCTCGCACGCCGTTTCGCCTCGCTCGATATTATCAGCCATGGCCGCGCCGGCTGGAACGCGAGCATGTTTCCCGATCCGCGCGAGGCGGCCAATTTCAGCCGGCCGGAAGGGTTTTCCGGCGACGATTTCCGCCTGCGCGTCGAGGAATTCATCGGCATCGTGCAAGGCTTGTGGAAAGGCTGGGACGCAGACGCGCTGCTGTTCGACAAAAGTGGCGGCCGCTTCTTCGATCCTGAAAAGATGCATTTGCTCGACCACAAGGGCGAATATTTTTCCGTGCGCGGACCGCTCAACGTGGCGCGGTCGCCGCAGGACACGCCGGTGCTGGTCATGTCCGGCCTGTTCGGGCCCGACACGGATATCGCCGCCCGTACCGCCGATGTCGTCCTGCTGGATGAGGCATCGATCGAGCTGGCGAAGGCTGCCGATCTGAAGCGTCGTGCGCTTGCCTTCGGGCGCAGTCCGGAGGCGCTGAAAGTGCTGATGAACGTTACCGTCAGCGCCGAAATAACCGCCGCGCCGGACCTGTTTGCGGACAGGCTCGAAGAGTGCTTTCGCTCGAAAGCCTGCGACGGTTTCATCATCGCCATGCCGTTCACATCGGCGCTCGACGATTTCGTCGGTCTCGTGCTGCCGGAGCTTCGCCGCCGCGGCCTTGTCCGGTCCGGCTACAGCGCGGCGACACTGCGCGCCCATCTCGGGCTTGCAGGGGAGGATCGGCAATGAGCGCCGGTCGAGGCCAGATGAAGCTCGGCGCCTTCCTGTGGGCGACAGGCCACCACATCGCCGCCTGGCGCCATCGGCAGGCGCATGTCACGGCCGGCATCGACATCGATCACTACATCCAGCTGGCGCGGACGGCGGAAGCGGCGAAGTTCGACATGATCTTCTGCGAGGACGCCGCCGGCGTGCGTGAGGCCAATGTCGATATCGCCAGCCAGACCTCACGCTCGATCGGCTTCGAGCCGATCAGCCTGCTTGCGGCGCTCGCGGTGCAGACGGAGCGCATCGGCCTCGTCTCAACGGCGTCGACGAGCTATAACGAGCCTTACGGGCTGGCGCGAACCTTCCTGTCGCTCGACCACCTGAGCGGCGGCCGTGCCGGCTGGAACCTTGTCACTTCCGCCAGCCAGATCGAGGCCGCCAATTTCGGCTCGACCGGTCTGCGCCCGCATGCCGACCGCTACGAACGGGCGCGCGAATTCGCTGCCGTGGTTGCTGGCCTTTGGCAAGGCCAGGGCGGACACGAAGGCAGAAGCTTTTCGGTGCGCGACCCGCTCGATCTGCCGCGCTCGCCACAAGGTGCGCCGGTCATGGTTCAGGCGGGAGCGTCGGACGAAGGCCGCGATCTCGCCGCCCGGACCGCCGATGTGGTGTTCACTGCGGCGCAGACATTCGAGGAGGGGAAGGCCTTCTACGACGACCTCAGGGGACGGCTGACGGCCTATGGGCGCGAGCCGGACGACCTCAAGATCATGCCTGGCGTCGCGCCGGTCGTCGCGGCAAGCGAAGCGGAAGCCCGGGCAAAACATGATGAACTGCAGGAGCTGATACCGGACGATGTCGGTGTCGCGCTGCTTTCCAGCTATCTCAGCATATCCGATCTCGCGCGCTATCCCATCGACGGACCGCTGCCCGAGCTGCCGGCCAGCGAAGGCATGCAGAGCCGGCAGGCGCTCGTCATCGAGCAATCACGCCGCGATAAGCTGTCCATTCGCCAGCTTGCCCGTCATTTCGCCGGCGCGCGCGGCCATTGGCGCGTCGTCGGAACGCCCGCCCAGATCGCCGACGAGCTCGAGGCACGCTTCGAGGGCGGCGCCGCAGACGGTTTCAACGTCATGCCATCCTATTTTCCCGGCCAACTCGATGCCTTTGCCACACTAGTCGTGCCGGAGCTACAGCGGCGCGGGCTGTTCCGTACGGATTATGAAGGCCGCACGCTGCGCGACCATCTGGGCTTGAAAAGGCCGGCATAAACGACGCGCGGAACGAAAGTCGGAGATCGCCGTTTTGGGATGCTGTGCCGCGCGGCGATGAGGGCGTCTGCGCGCATGTTCGATTGACCTTCCACAAACTTCGCCCTCTTCAAACCAAGCGGACGCAACCGCCACAGGAGCCGATCATGGATGCCATCGCCACCCGCAACGACCTGCAATCCAATGCCAAGAAAGAGTGTATCGATCTTCTCAATGCCCGCCTCGCCGACGCCATCGATCTGGCCTTGATCACCAAGCAGGCGCACTGGAACGTCAAGGGACCGCAATTCATCGCCATCCACGAGATGCTCGACACGTTCCGCGAGGAGCTCGACGGCCATGTCGACACCATTGCCGAGCGCGCCGTACAGCTCGGCGGGACGGCGCTCGGCACATCGCAAGAGGTGTCGAAGGCGACTATGCTCGAGGCCTATCCGACCGACATCCACAAGACCCGGGATCATCTGGCGGCGCTGATCGACCGCTATGCCGCAACCGCCAAGCGGGCACGCGCGGCGATCGACGAGGCGGCCGGCGCGGGCGATGCCGACACCGCCGACATCTTCACAGCCTATTCACGCTCGCTCGACAAATTGCTGTGGTTCCTTGAGGCGCACACGCAGGAGAACGAATAGCCAAAACGTCAGCCGGCCATCGCCTTGCGGTGAGGGGCTTTGGACTGAGCGGACGGTGCCGCCGCATGGCCGGCCAACGCCGTCATAATCTCGGCCGCGGCGAGCGCTGCAATGACTTGCGGGCGCTTGTCTTTCACCGCATCGCCGCCGATCGGCGAGACGAGGCGGGCAAATTCCGCCTCGCTTCCGTCCGCCGATTTCAGGAACCAGTTCCGGAACGTCGCCTTCTTGGTTCTGGAGCCGATCATGCCGACATAGGCGGCATCCCGGCGTTTCAGAGCCTCGGCGACGATCAGGAAGTCCAGCGCGTGGTCATGTGTAAGGACGACGAAGGCGGATCCAGCCGGGGCTTCGCGCACCATCGCCTCAGGCATCGGCGTCAGCTTGGTTTCGACCGCTTCCGGCATGCCTTTGAGCGCCTCGGCTCGCGTCTCGACAACGACGACATGCACCGGCAGCAAGGCCATCGCGGAGGCCAGCGCCTGGCCGACATGGCCGCCGCCGAGGATGTAGACATGCGGTCGCTGCGCTTCCTCGGTTTCCGCCGCCGCAACCAGCTTGGCTTCAAGCGTGGGGTCGACTAGCTGGATCAGCAGCTCGACCCTGCCGCCGCAGCACTGCCCGATGTCCGGGCCGAGCGCGATGTCGAGGGTGGCGCGGATATCCCTCCCCCTTGAGGGGAGGGTGGCGGCGAAGCCGCCGGGTGGGGTCGCCGCGGCAGTGCTCGACGCGCTGGCGGTACCTTCTGAGACGACCCCCTCTGGCCGCTCCGCGGCCATCTCCCCCTCAAGGGGGGAGAAAAGCATCTGTCGCGCTTTGTCGATCGCCATGTATTCGAGCTGGCCGCCGCCGATCGTACCGAAAGTGGCCGATCCTGAGACGAGCATGAAGGCACCCGTCTCGCGCGGCGTCGAACCTTTTGTCCGGGCCACCTCAACGAAGGCGACCCGGCCGGCGCCGGCAAGAAAGGCTTTCAGGCTCTGCACTTTCGCGTTCATCATTTGCGTTCCCTATCGGGAAATATAGAGTTTTTCGGCCTGAATTGCACGTTTTCCGGGATTCAAGTGCCGGTTTTGGCTTCCCGCTTCAGCCGTTCGATCGCCATCAGCACACGCTCCGGCGTGGCCGGCGGGTCGAGGCGCGGGCAGATCTTGTGGCTGGCAACGCTCGCCACTGCGTCCGACAGCGCATGCAGCACCGACATTGCGAGCGGAAAGGGCGGCTCGCCGACCGCCTTGGAGCGGTACACCGTCGGCTCGCCTGCTTGCGCCCAGTCGGCCAAAGTCACATTAAAAATCTTCGGCCGGTCCGACGCGAGCGGGATCTTGTAGGTCGATGGCGCATGGGTGCGCAGCCGCCCCTTGTCGTCCCACCACAGTTCCTCCGTTGTCAGCCAGCCCATGCCCTGGATGAAGCCGCCCTCGATCTGGCCGAGGTCGATGGCGCGGTTCAGCGAGCGGCCGGTTTCGTGCAGGATGTCGGTGCGCTCGACGATATATTCGCCGGTCAGCGTGTCGACAGACACTTCCGAGCACGCGGCGCCGTAAGCGAAATAGTAGAAGGGATGGCCCTCGCCCTTGTCGCGGTCCCAATGGATTTTCGGCGTCTTGTAGAAACCCGCCGCCGAAAGCTGGATGCGCGCCATATAAGCCTGCCTGACGAGATCGGCGAAGGCGATCTCCTGGTTGCCGATGCGCACGCGGTTGGGCAGGAACAGCACCTGGTCGCGCGGCACCTGGTATCTCTCGACGGCAAAATTGGTCAACCGGTCCTTGATCTGGCGGGCGGCATTCTGCGCCGCCATGCCGTTGAGATCGGAGCCGGAAGACGCGGCGGTGGCCGAGGTATTCGGCACCTTGCCGGTCGTCGTCGCGGTGATCTTGACCTGATCGAGGTCGATCTGGAACTCTTCCGCCACAACCTGCGCCACCTTGACATAGAGGCCCTGCCCCATCTCGGTGCCGCCGTGGTTCAGATGCACCGAACCGTCGGTATAGACATGCACCAGCGCGCCGGCCTGGTTGTAGTGGGTGGCGGTGAACGAGATGCCGAACTTGACCGGCGTCAGCGCCAGTCCGCGCTTGATGAAGCGGCTGTTGGCATTGAAAGCATCGATGGTGCGGCGGCGCCTCGCATAGTCGGAACTCGCCTCCAGCTCGGCGACGATGCGGTGGATGATGTTGTCCTCGACTATCTGGTGATAGGGCGTGATGTTGCGGTCGCTGGTGCCGTAGAAATTCTTCTTGCGGATTTCGAGCGGGTCCTTGCCGACGGCAAACGCGACTTCGTCGATGACGCGCTCGGCGCCGACCATGCCTTGCGGGCCGCCGAAGCCGCGAAAGGCAGTGTTCGATACCGTGTTGGTGTAGAGCGGCGCCGATTGCGCGTGCACCGCCGGCCAGAAATAGGTGTTGTCGCAATGGAACAGCGCGCGGTCAGTGACCGGGCCGGAGAGGTCGGCCGAGAAGCCGCAGCGCGCCGCGAACATGAAATCTACGCCCAGAATATTGCCCTGGTCGTCGAAGCCGACCTCGTAGTCGACGAGGAAATCGTGGCGTTTGCCGGTGGCGATCATGTCGTCGTCGCGGTCAGGCCGGATTTTCACGGCCCGATGATGTTTCTTCGCGGCGATAGCGGCCAATGCCGCAAACTGATTGCCTTGCGTTTCCTTACCGCCGAAAGCGCCGCCCATCCGGCGGATTTCCACCGTCACCGCATGGCTCGGAACACCGAGCGCGTGGCTGACCATGTGCTGGATTTCGCTCGGGTGCTGGGTCGAGGAATAGATGGTGACGTCGTGGTCCTCGCCAGGGATGGCCAAGGCGATATGACCTTCGAGATAGAAATGCTCCTGGCCGCCTATGCGCATTTTTCCCTTCAGCCGGCGCGGCGCCGCATTGATCGCAGCCGCTGCATCACCGCGCTTCAGCGTCAGCGGCGGCGTGACCAGCTTATCTTTCCGGGGATCGAGCTCACCGACATCGGCGACGAACGGCAATTCCTTGTATTCGACCTTGGCCAGCCTCGTTGCACGGCGCGCCTGCTCGCGGGTTTCGGCAATGACGCAGAAGATCGGTTGGCCAAAGAATTGCACCTTGCCGTCGGCCAGCACCGGCTCGTCGTGACGGCCGGTCGGCGAAATGTCGTTCTCGCCTGGCACGTCGCTCGCCGTCAGCACGTCGATGACGCCGGGTGCGGCGCGCACCGCCGACAGGTCCATGCTGGTGATGGTGGCATGCGTCGCCGTCGAAAGCCCAAGGCAGCCGTGCAGCGTGCCGGCCGGTTCCGGCATGTCGTCGATATAGACGGCCGTGCCACTGACATGCTTGTGCGCGGAATCATGGCGCTGGTCGGTGGCGACGCCGCCGGCGATTTTTTGCGCCTTCAGGTTTGGCGTGGCGTGCTTGTTCATCATGCCGCCTCGTGCCGTGATACCTGGATCGGCGCCCGGGTGCCGGTGGTTTCGGCAAAGAAGCGCAGCAGCAGGTTGCGCGCCGCCAGCGCCCGGTATTCGGCGCTTGCCCGCATGTCGGTTAGCGGCGTGAAATCGCCGGCATACGCGGCCATCGCCGCCTCGACCGTCGCTTCCGTCCAGGGCTTGCCAAGCAATGCCTTTTCGACGCCAAAGGCTCGCTTCGGCGTTGCCGCCATGCCGCCATAGGCGATGCGCACATCCGCCACCGTGCCATGCTCGGCGAGCTTCAGGAAAAACGCGCCTAGCGCTGCTGTGATATCTTCGTCGCGGCGCTTGGTGATCTTGTAGACGGCAAATTTCGTCTCGCTGCCCGGCACCGGAACATGCACGGCCTCGACGAATTCGCCGGGCTGCCGGTCCTGCTTGCCATAGGCGATGAAAAACTCCTCGAGCGGGATCGTCCGCCGCTTGTCGCCGCGGCGCAGCGTCAGGCGGGCACCGAGTGCGATCAGCGGCGGCGGCGTGTCGCCGATCGGCGAACCGTTGGCGATATTGCCGCCGATGGTGCCCATGTTGCGCACCTGATCGCCGCCGATGCGGTCGAACAGCGGGCCGAGCGCCGGGATGCGTTTCGCCAGCGTCGAGAAGGCTTCGCTATAGGTGACACCGGCGCCGATCGAGATGACGCCCTTGTCCTCGGAAATCCCGCACAGACCATCGAGATTGCCGATGAAAACCGCCGGCGCAATATCGCGCATGTGCTTGGTCACCCAAAGGCCGACATCGGTCGAACCCGCGACGATAGTGGCGCCCGGCTCCTTGACGAGTACGCTGGCCAGATCGTCGGCATTGGCCGGCACGATCAGCCGCTTGTTGCCGGAGCCGATCTCGATGCGCGAACCGTCCTTCATCGCTTCGAGCTTGGCCGTGACTGCCTTGCGCTCCGCCGCCAACGGATCCTTTGCCGCCGTGCCGTAGCTGGAGATGGCACGCGCCGCGCGCATGATCGCCTCGTAGCCGGTGCAGCGGCAGAGATTGCCTTGCAGCGCCTTTTCGATGGCGGCGTCCGACGGCTCCGGCGCCCGCATCCACAGAGCATAAAGCGACATGACGAAACCCGGTGTACAGAAGCCGCATTGCGAGCCGTGGAAATCGACCATGGCCTGCTGCACGGGATGCAGTTTTCCTGCGTCGCCGCGCAGATGCTCGACGGTCACGATATGCGTGCCGTCTAGCGAGCCAAGGAAGCGGATGCAGGCATTGACGCTTTCATAGACCAGTGTTCCACCGGAGAGCCTGCCGACCAGCACCGTGCAGGCGCCACAGTCGCCCTCGGCGCAACCTTCCTTGGTGCCGCGCAGCGAGCGGTCGAGCCGCAGCCAGTCGAGCAGGGTCTGGTCCGGTGCAACCGTGCCGAGCGCGACGTCCTCGCCATTGAGGATGAAGCGGATTTCGTTGCGTGTCTTGATCCCTGCCATCTCAGCTTCCCCGGTAGGTCGAATAGCCGTACGGCGACAGAAGCAGCGGCACATGATAGTGCATCGGCTCGGCCATACCGAAGCGGATCGGCACATGGTCGAGGAAGGCCGGTTCCGCCAGTTTTGTCCCTTGCCCGCGCAGATAATCGCCGGCCGCAAAGACCAGCTCGTATTCGCCGGTGCGGAATTCAGCGCCGGCAAGCAGCGGAGCATCGCAACGGCCGTCGTGATTGGTGACGACCGTTTTCAGATGCGTCCGGGCCTGACCGTCAAGATGATAGAGCTCGATCGACAGACCGGCCGCCGGTTTGCCGGCCGCAGTGTCGAGGACGTGGGTCGTCAGGCGCCCGCCTTCGGCTTTCGACGTTTCCGCCACTGGCTGCTCCATTCCCTGAACGGTCGAACACTATTCATGAATTGTGCGCCAATTAAAGGCGATGCATAAGTCCCGGTCGAGCGGAGCGCGACAAAAACACTTTCAAAAATTTCGGGGGAATGCGCAGGCACTCCTTTCGACTATCCTGATTACAATTTCCGGCAGGAGCGAGAATGCGTTACGAACGAGACATGCGCGGCTACGGAGCCAATCCGCCGGATCCGAAATGGCCCGGCGGGGCGCATGTCGCGGTGCAGTTCGTCGTCAATTACGAAGAGGGCGGCGAGAATTGCGTCCTGCACGGCGACAAGGCTTCGGAGGCTTTCCTGTCGGAGATCGTCGGCGCCGCGCCCTGGCCCGGCCAGCGCCACTGGAACATGGAATCGATCTACGAATACGGCGCCCGAGCCGGCTTCTGGCGATTGCTGCGCCTGTTCAGCGAGGCACAGGTGCCGATCACCTGCTATGGCGTCGCCACGGCCCTGGCGCGTTCGCCCGACCAGGTTGCGGCGATGCAGGAGGCCGGCTGGGAGATCGCTTCGCACGGGCTGAAATGGATCGACTACCGCGACCATCCCCCGGAAGACGAGCGCCACGACATGGAGGCGGCGATCCGGCTGCATTATGAGGTGACAGGAGCGCGGCCGACCGGCTGGTACACCGGCCGCACCTCGATCAACACGGTGCGGCTGGCGGCGGAAGAGGGCGGCTTCGACTATGTGTCGGACACCTATGACGACGAACTGCCCTACTGGTTCAAGCATGCGGCACCGGACGGGTCGGCGAAGCCGCAGCTGGTCATCCCCTACACGCTCGACGCCAACGATATGCGCTTTGCCACGCCGCAGGGCTTCAACTCGGGCGACCAGTTCTTTGCCTATCTCAGGGATAGTTTCGATATGCTCTATGCCGAGGGCAAGGCAGGGCGGCCGCGCATGATGAATATCGGCCTGCACTGCCGCCTGGTTGGGCGGCCGGGCCGGGTCGCGGCACTGAAGCGCTTCATCGACTACGTCAAATCGCATGACAAGGTCTGGCTGGCACGACGCATCGACATTGCAAAACACTGGCAGGAGACGCATCCGTTCCGGTTGCCGGCGCTGCGCCCGTCGAAAATGGAATTCGAGGCCTTCGTCCACACATTCGGCGGCGTCTTCGAGCATTCGCCGTGGGTTGCCGAGCGCGCTTATGAGCTGGAGCTCGGCCCGGCCCATGACAGTGCCGGCGGCCTGCACAACGCGCTCTGCCGCGTGTTTCGCGCGGCCAGCGAGGCCGAGCGGTTTGCCGTGCTCAATGCCCACCCCGATCTTGCCGGAAAACTGGCACAGGCCAAGCGGCTGACGGCGGAATCGTCGAGGGAACAGGCTTCGGCAGGGCTCGACGCGCTGACCGAGAAGGAGCGCGAGCTGTTCGCAAAACTCAATGCCGCCTACGTCACCAGTTTCGGTTTCCCCTTCATTATTGCGGTGAAAGGAAAGACCAAGGCGGAGATCCTGGCCGAGTTCGAGGCGCGTATCGGCAACAGCCACGACGTCGAATTCGAA
The DNA here is from genome assembly GCF_040319695.1 of Mesorhizobium sp. M0898. NCBI lineage: Bacteria > Pseudomonadati > Pseudomonadota > Alphaproteobacteria > Hyphomicrobiales > Phyllobacteriaceae > Mesorhizobium > Mesorhizobium sp. M0898. Next base: position 246,725 of record NZ_JAMYOE010000004.1, read on the forward strand.
ACCGCCTGCAGACAGGTCGAGCGCATCGCGCTGCTTCGTCTCAAGGACATGCTTCCGCAATAGGCTTTGGCTGCCGCCATGGGCCCTGGCTTCCGCAACAGGCTTGAATTTATGGATATGATGAAAATGGCCGAGCGAACCTATTATGCGCCGCAGGGCGGACATCCCGGCCAGAGTGAATTGCTGACCGGCCGCGCTGTGTTCACACAGGCCTATGCGGTCATCCCCAAGGGTGTGATGCAGGACATCGTCACCAGCGCCTTGCCGTTCTGGGATAGGACACGCGTCTGGGTGCTGTCGCGGCCGCTATCGGGTTTTGCCGAGACGTTTTCGCAATACATTGTCGAGCTCGCGCCCGGCGGCGGCAGCGACCGCCCTGAGCTTGACGCCGCCGCCGAAGGTGCCCTGTTCGTAGTCGAAGGCGAGCTATGCGTTTCGCTTGCCGACAAGAAACATAGCTTAAGGCCGGGCGGCTTTGCCTACCTGCCGCCGGCGAGCGGGTGGACGGTGCGCAATGAAAGCGGTGCCGCCGTCCGCTTTCACTGGATCCGCAAGACTTATGACGCAGTCGACGGCATCGACCAGCCGCAAGCGTTCTTCGCCAACGAACAGGAAATCGCGCCGACGCCAATGCCGGGTACCGAAGGCCGATGGACGACGACGCGCTTCGTCGATCCGGCCGACATGCGCCACGACATGCATGTCACCATCGTCACGCTCGAGCCTGGCGCGGTCATTCCCTTCGCCGAGACGCACGTCATGGAACACGGGCTCTATGTGCTGGAGGGCAAGGCGGTCTACCGTCTCAACCAGGATTGGGTCGAAGTCGAAGCCGGCGACTATATGTGGCTGCGCGCCTTCTGCCCGCAGGCTTGTTATGCCGGCGGGCCGGGCAAATTCCGCTATCTCCTCTATAAGGACGTCAACCGCCACGCCAAGCTTGGCAGCGCCGGCGTCGTGAGACCTACACCATGACCCGCATCGTCGCGCGGCCGCTGACCCGCGAGGATTTCGCCGAATTCGGCGACGTCATCGATATGGGCGGCGACAACCATTATCCGATCAATGGCGGCAAGGCTGAGCGCTACCATGACCTCGCCACGGCGGAAGCACGAGGGCCGAATGCGCGCGTGCTGATCTCGATGGTGCGTGGCACGCCCTATGAGCTGCCGTTGAAGCTTACCATGGTGGAGCGCCATCCGTTTGGCAGCCAGGCCTTCATCCCGCTGTCACCACGGCCGTTCCTGGTCGTCGTCTGCCATGACGGCGAAGAGGGCCCGGGCGAGCCGCATGCCTTCATCACCGCGCCCGGGCAAGGCATCAACTATCCGCGCAATCTGTGGCACGGAGTGCTGACGCCGATCGGCGATGTCCAGGATTTTGTGGTCGTCGACCGCGGCGGCGACGGCTCCAATCTCGAAGAGTGCCATTTCTCGCACGCCTACGAGATCGATCTTCCCGACGGGATTAGATGATGACCGACATTTCGCTGATCGACCGACTGCTCGACGTCATCGAGCACGACATCGTGCCGAAGACCGTCGAAGGCGTCGCGCACGGCAATAAGCTGTTCGGCGCGGCCATTCTGCGCAAGGACGACCGCTCGCTGGTGCTTGCCGAAACCAACAACGAGACCGAAAACCCGCTCTGGCACGGCGAGGTGCATTGCCTGAAGCGCTTCTACGAAATGCCTAAAGCCGAACGCGTCGACACCAAGGACGCGATCTTTCTTGCCACGCACGAACCCTGCTCGCTCTGCCTGTCGGCGATCACCTGGACCGGCTTCGACAATTTCTTCTATCTGTTCAGCCACGAAGACTCGCGCGACAGCTTCGACATCCCGCACGATTTGAAGATCCTGAAAGAGGTCTTCACCCTCGATCCCGGCGGCTACAATGCCGAGAATGCCTATTGGAAGAGCTTTTCGATCCGCAAATTGGTGCGCTCGCTGCCCGATGCCGAGCGCGAGCGGCTGGAAGCGCGTATCGGCGCAATATCAGCGCGCTATGACGAATTGTCCGCCGCCTATCAAGCAAGCAAGGCCGAAAACGACATACCGCTGAATTGACGCGGATTGACCAGCCGAATTCGTTGACTGGCCCATGACGCGCGCTCACGGGCTCCATCATCTGGCGCTCCTGGAGTTCGCCCGCATGAAAATCGTCACTGAATTCCCACGAAAGATCGTCGAATTTCCGGATATGGGGATCATCATGCCGGACGGCTGCCGGCTGTCGGCGCGGGTGTGGATGCCGGCCGATGCTGCCGACGATCCAGTGCCGGCAATCCTCGAACACCTGCCCTATCGCAAGCGCGACGGCACGATCTATCGTGATCAGCTGACGCATCCCTATTTTGCCGGCCACGGCTACGCCTCGATCCGCGTCGACATGCGCGGCAATGGCGATTCCGAAGGGCTGATGGACGACGAATATTCCGAGCAGGAATTGCAGGACGCTTGCGACGTCATCGCCTGGGCGGCGGACCAGCCCTGGTGCAACGGCAATGTCGGCATGATGGGCATTTCGTGGGGCGGCTTCAACTGCCTGCAGGTAGCAGCCAAGCAGCCGCCGGCGCTGAAGGCGGTCATCAGTCTCTGTTCGACGGTCGACCGCTATGCCGACGACATCCACTACAAGGGCGGCTGCCTGCTGATCGAGAATTTCGGCTGGGCCTCGACCATGCTGTCCTATTCGTCAAGGCCGCCGGATCCGTTGCTGGCCGGCGACAACAGATGGCGCGACCTGTGGCTGACCAGGCTGGAGAACCAGCCCTTCCTGGCACCGCTGTGGCTGAAGCACCAGCATCGCGATGCCTATTGGAAGCGCGGCTCGATCTGCGAGGACTATTCCGCCATCCATGCCGCGGTGCTGTCGATCGGCGGCTGGCATGATGGCTATCGCAATACGATTTCCCATCTCGCCGTCAATATCGAGGCGCCGGTCAAGGGCATCGTCGGCCCGTGGATCCACAAATACCCGCATTACGCCGCGCCCGAACCGCGCATCGGCTTCCTGCAGGAGGCCTTGCGCTGGTGGGACCGCTGGCTGAAGGACATCGACACCGGCGTCGAGGCCGACCCCGCCTACCGCGCCTATGTCATGGACAGCGTGCGTCCGGCGCGCTGGCATCCCGAGCGGCCGGGCCGCTGGGTCGCTGAATCGGAATGGCCGTCGCCCAACATCAAGACCCAAGAGGTTGAGCTTATCGCCGAAGGCAACCACGCTATCGTCGCTTCGCCGCAAAGCTGCGGCCTCGCCGGCGGCGAATATTTCCCCTTCACCTTCGGCCCGGAACTGCCGGGTGACCAGCGCCCCGACGATGCGCTGTCGGTGTGCTTCGACCAGCCGGTGCTGACCGAAACGGTCGACATTGTCGGTGCTCCCGAAGTTGTGGTCAGGGTCTCGTCGGACCGGCGCCAGGCGAACATCGCGGTTCGGCTGTGCGACGTCCATCCGGACGGGGCATCGGAGCTGATCTCGTACGGCGTGCTCAACCTGACGCATCGCAACTCGCACGAATTTCCCGAAGCGCTGGTGCCCGGCGAAACCGTCAGCGCCCGGGTGGTGCTCGACCAATGCGCCTATCGCGTGCCGGTCGGCCATCGCCTGCGCGTTGCCGTTTCGAACGCCTACTGGCCGATGATCTGGCCGTCGCCGGAGCCGGTCCGGCTCGAATTGTCGGCCGCGACATTGATGCTGCCGGTACGCCCGCCAGCGACAGGCGACGAGGTCACCTTCCCCGCTCCCGAAGGTGCTGCGCCCTGGGCAACGGAGACGCTTCGGCCCGCCAATTCCGAGCGTCATGTCGATCGCGACGAAAAGACCGGAATGATTACGGTTTCCATCGTCGACGATTTCGGTGAGGTGCGCGACCTGGAGCATGGCCTCGCCCACGGGAGCCTCGCCAGGGAGACATGGGTGATCCATCCTGACAATCCGCTATCAGCCTCGGGCAAGACGCATTGGAGCCAGACGCTGTCGCGAAATGGATGGTCGGTGCGCACCGAAACCTTCGCCGAAATGCGGTCCGACGCGCAAAGCTTCGTGGTTAGCGCCAGAATTGAAGCCTATGAAGGCGAGAAACTCGTCTTCGAGCGCAATTTCGAGGAGAAAATCCCGCGCGTGCTGCTTTGAGCGCTTATAGCGATTGGTCCAATTGCGACGCACGATTTACGCCACGGCATGTCGCATTCGGTCTTGCTTACCGCTTTCCCTTACGGTCATTATTCTCCCGATTGAAATGAGAAAAAACGACCATAAGGTCGGACCAACAGAGTGAGGAACTCAACATGTCGAACGAACTGGAATATCTGAGCCGGCGCGTTGCGTCCGGCAAGCTGAGCCGTCGCGATTTTCTCGGCCGGGCAGCAGCGCTCGGCGTCACCGTAACCTTCGCCAATTCGCTGCTTTCCGGTGCAGCACGCGCGGCGGGTCCGGTCAAGGGCGGGACGCTCAAGGCTGGCCTGGTCGGTGGCGAGTCCACCAACAGTCTCGATCCGGCGCTGTTCATGACGCAGGTGCCGTTCGCCTTCGGCAAGATGTGGGGCGAACTGATCGTCGAACTGTCTCCCGAAGGCAAGCTCGAGAACCGCATTGCCGAGGAGATCGGCTCGTCGGACGACGCCAAGACCTGGACGCTGAAGATCCGCGATGGCGTCGAGTTTCACAACGGCAAGAACGTGACCGCAGAGGACGTGGCCGCCACCCTCGAACGCCATTCGGACGAGAAGTCGAAGTCCGGCGCGCTCGGTTACATGAAAGGCATCGAGAGCATAAAGGCCAGCGGCAAGGAAGTGGTGCTGACGCTGAAGGAGCCGAATGCCGACCTGCCCTACCTGCTTAGCGACTATCACCTGATCATTCAGCCGAACGGCGGCAAGGACAAGGCCGATGCCGGTATCTCGGCGGGTCCTTACAAGGTCACCACCAACGAGCCCGGCGTGCGCCATGGCGGCGAGCGCTTCGCCAATTACTGGCAGGGCGACAAGATGGGCCATGCCGACCAGATAGAGATCATCGTCATCAACGACGCCACGGCCCGCACGGCGGCACTGCAGGGCGGCCAGGTCAACATGATCAACCGGGTCGAGCCGAAGATCGTCGATCTGATCAAGCGCGTGCCCGGCGTCACCATCCGCAACCATTCGGGACCCGGCCACTACGTCTTCATCATGCATTGCGACACGGCGCCGTTCGACAACAACGACTTGCGGATGGCGTTGAAGCTGGCGATCGACCGCGAGGAGATGCTGAACAAGGTGCTGCGTGGCTATGGCTCGCTCGGCAACGACTTCCCGATCAATGCATCGTACCCGCTATTCACCGAGATCGAGCAGCGCAAATACGATCCCGACAAGGCCAAGTTCCACTACAAGAAATCGGGCCATGACGGTGCCGTCCTGCTCCGGACGTCGGACGTCGCCTTCCCCGGTGCCGTCGATGCCGCACAGCTGTTCCAGCAAAGCGCGGCCAAGGCCGGCATCAAGCTGGAGATCAAACGCGAACCGGGCGACGGCTACTGGTCGGAAGTCTGGAACAAGCAGCCCTTCTGCGCCTCCTACTGGGGCGGCCGGTCGACGCAGGACCAGATGTACTCTACCGCCTATCTGTCGACGGCCGACTGGAACGACACACGTTTCAAGCGTCCGGATTTCGACAAGATGGTGCTGGCGGCTCGCGCCGAGCTCGACGAGGCCAAGCGCAAGGCAATGTACCACGACATGGCTGTGATGGTGCGCGACGAGGGCGGCTTGATCCTGCCGATGTTCAATCAGTTCATCGACGCGACGGGCGCCAAGGTCGCCGGCTGGGTGGATGATCCGCATCAGGAGTTGATGAACGGATATGCTCTGGCGAAGTGCTGGCTCGAAGCCTGAGCCCGGCCTTGCGGATATGTCCTCACCCATCGTGAAACTGGTGGCCCAGCGCATTGCGCTGGGCATTCTGCTGCTGTTGGCCGTTTCGGTCCTGATCTTCGCCGGCACCCAGGTCCTGCCCGGCGACGTCGCGCAAGCCATCCTCGGACAGTCGGCGACACCGGAGTCGCTCGCCAATCTGCGCGAGCAGCTCGGCCTCAATGATCCCGCTTACATCCGTTATTTTCGTTGGCTCGGCGGCATCCTGACCGGTGATCTCGGCACGGCTATGTCGAGCGGTCAGGATATCGCAACCTCGATCAAGGGAAGGCTGTGGAACACGCTGTTCCTCGCCTTCTGGGCGGCGATCGTCGCGGTGCCGCTGGCGATCATCCTCGGCCTGATCGCGGTGCGCTACCGCAATGGCTGGGTCGACAAGCTGATCTCCGGGTTAGCGCTCGCCTCGACCTCGTTTCCGGAATTCTTCATCGGCTATGTGCTCGTCTTTTTCTTCGCGGTGCAACATCAATGGTTTCCCGCCATTTCCACGGTCTATGACGGGATGCCTTTCGGCGAACGCATTCAGGCCATAGCACTGCCGGCGGCAGCGCTGACCCTGGTGGTGCTCGCGCATATGATGCGCATGACGCGCGCTGCGATCCTCAATGTGATGCAGTCCGCCTATGTCGAGACCGCCGAACTCAAGGGGCTTTCGGCCTTCGCGGTCATCCGCAGGCATGCCTTCCCCAATGCCATCGCGCCGATCATCAACGTCGTGATGCTCAATCTCGCTTACCTGATCGTCGGCGTCGTCGTGGTCGAAGTTATCTTTGTCTATCCAGGCATGGGCCAATACCTCGTCGACCACGTCACCAAGCGTGACGTGCCGGTGGTGCAGGCGGTCGGGCTGATCTTCGCCGCTGTCTACATCAGCCTGAACATCATCGCGGACATAGCGGCGATCGTCGCCAATCCGCGCCTCAGACATCCGAAATGAGGGGGGCGGGTATGCTCGTCATCAAACGCATCCCCATCCCGGCATTGGTCGGCATCGTGCTGACGGCGCTGTTCGTGCTGGCAGCGATCTTTGCGCCGTGGATCGCGCCGCATGGCAATGCCGAGATCGTCAGCGACGTCCCTTGGGAACCGATGTCGGCGGCGCATTGGCTGGGCACCGACAATCTCGGCCGCGATCTGTTGTCGCGCATGATCTATGGCGCCCGCATCACCCTGTTCATCGCGGTGCTGGCGACCGCGCTGTCGTTCTCGCTCGGCGCCATCCTCGGCTTCTCGGCGGCGGTTTTCGGCGGCTGGTTCGACACGCTTCTGTCGCGTCTCGTCGATCTCCTGATGTCGATCCCGACGCTGATCATGGCGCTTGTGGTGCTGTCGGTGCTGCCATCCAATCTGGTGACGCTGATCCTGGTCATGGGCGTTCTCGACTCGACCCGCGTCTACCGCCTGTCGAGGGCGGTCGCCGTCGATATCAACGTCATGGACTATGTCGAGGCGGCCAAATTGCGCGGCGAAGGCAGCGGCTGGATCATCTTCCGGGAAATCCTGCCCAATGCGCTGTCGCCGCTGGTTTCGGAACTCGGCCTGCGCTTCATCTATGCCGTACTGTTCCTGTCGACGCTGTCCTTCCTCGGGCTTGGCGTGCAGCCGCCGGACGCCGATTGGGGCGGCATGGTCAAGGAAAACAAGGATGGCATCGTCTTCGGCATAGGCGCCGCCCTCATTCCGGCGGCGGCGATCGCAGCGCTGGCGATTTCCGTCAATCTCGTCGCCGACTGGGTGCTCAACCGTACGACAAGCCTGAAGGGAGGACGCGGGTAATGGCTGACAAGCAACCGAAGCCCGGGCAACCGAAGCCCGGGCAACCAAAGTCCGGCGTGCTGCTCGACATCCGCAATCTGCGCATCGAGGCCACGGTATATCCGCCGGGTGAGGCGCCGAAGAACATCGTGCTGGTGCACGATGTCTCGCTGACGCTCGAAAAGGGCAAGGTGCTCGGATTGATCGGCGAGTCCGGCGCCGGCAAATCGACCATCGGCCTGTCGTCGATGGGCTACGGCCGCGGCGGCGTGCGCATCACCGGCGGCGAGGTCATCCTCAATGGCCGCGACATCCTGAAGGGCGGCAACGAAGGGTTTCGCAAATTGCGCGGCCGCGAGGTCTGCTATGTCGCGCAATCGGCGGCAGCCGCCTTCAATCCGGCGCACAGGCTGATGGACCAGGTGGTCGAGGCAGCACTCCTGCACGGCACGGCGACGCGGGCCGAAGCCGAAAAGCGCGCCGTGGCGCTGTTCAAGAAGCTCAGCCTGCCGAACCCCGAAAGCATCGGCGAGCGCTTTCCCCACCAGGTGTCGGGCGGTCAGCTGCAGCGCGTGATGACGGCAATGGCGCTGTGCTCGGAGCCCGACCTGATCGTCTTCGACGAGCCGACCACGGCGCTGGACGTGACGACGCAGATCGACGTCTTGGCGGCGATCAAGGATGCCATCCGCGACACGCATGTCGCGGCACTCTACATCACTCACGACCTTGCCGTCGTCGCCCAGGTCTCGGACGAGATCATGGTGTTGCGCCACGGCCGGCTGGTCGAATGGGGCGGCACCCGCCAGATCATCAAGGAGCCGCGCCAAGAATACACCAACGCGCTGGTTTCGGTGCATGAGATCGAACACCAGGAGCAGAAGCCCGGCACGAGCCCGTTCCTGTCGGTCAAGAACATCACCGCCGCCTATGGCCGCAGTCACATCAAGGTGCTGAAGAACGTCTCGGTCGATATTTTCCCCGGCCAGACGCTGGCGGTGGTCGGCGAGTCCGGCTCCGGCAAATCGACACTGGCGCGCGCCATCACCGGCCTCTTGCCGCCCGAACAAGGCACCGTCACCTTCGACGGACGGCCGCTCGCCAACCGGCTTGCCGACCGGCCGAAAGAGGATCTTCGCCAACTGCAGATGATCTACCAGATGGCCGACGTGGCGATGAACCCGCGCCAGACGGTCGGCACCATCATCGGTCGGCCGCTGGAATTCTATTTCGGTCTGCGCGGAAGGCAACGTGACGCCCGTGTCGCGGAACTGCTCGACAAGATCGAAATGGGCAAAGGCTATGTCGACCGCTATCCGGCCGAGCTTTCGGGCGGCCAGAAGCAGCGCGTCTGCATCGCCCGCTCGCTCGCCGCAAAGCCGAAGCTAATCATCTGCGACGAGGTGACCTCGGCGCTCGATCCGCTGGTCGCCCACGGCATACTGGAGCTGCTCCTCGGGCTGCAGAAAGAGGAAAACGTCGCCTATCTGTTCATCACCCACGACCTGGCCACGGTCAAGTCGATCGCCGATTCAATCGCCGTGATGTATCGCGGCGAAGTGGTGCGCTACGGCGCCAAGAGCACCGTGCTGACGCCACCATTCGATGCCTACACCGATCTTTTGCTATCGTCGGTGCCAGAAATGGAGATCGGCTGGCTAGAGAAGGCGATCAAGGGACGGCGCATGGCCAGCGCGGGGAACTAGCGGGCCGCACTTTGCGCCCGACGATCCTGTCCGGGCGTGGATTGAACGGCAGGCCGGCCCTGACTTTTCCGATTAAGCCGCATGGAGGCGCCCTTGGCGCTCAACACAAAACTATTGCTCATCATCCTCGACGGCGTGCCTTACCGGAACTGGCGTCGGCTGATGGGCAATCTCGAAGGCTGGGTGCAATCAGGCGAAGCCCGCGTATGGAAAATGCGCTCCGTGCTGCCGTCGACCTCGGCATCCTGCTATGCCTCGATCCACACCGGCGTGCCGCCCCAAATGCACGGTATCCTGTCGAACGAGAACCGGTTTCGCGTCGAACAGCCGGACATCTTTTCCGAAGTCAGCAGGGCCGGCGGCAAGACCGGTGCGGTCACCCACTCCTACTGGTCCGAATTCTTCCGGGCCTATCCGTTCGATCTGGTCGAGGACATGGAGTTCGACCAGCCGGGCAGGCCGATCAGCCATGGCCGGTTTCACACCATGACCGGCTACAATGCCAGGAACCAGATGACACCGAGCGACGTCGACCTGTTCGCGACGTTGACCATGCTGACCAGGCGCTACGGCATCGACTACGGCATCCTGCACAGCTGTACTCTGGACTCGATGGGCCACCGCTTCGGCCATGACTGCCACGAGATGGATCATGCCGTCTATGCAATGGACGCCATGCTCGCCGGCTTCCTGCCGCGCTGGCGGGAAGCCGGCTACGAGGTGATCGTCACCGCCGATCATGGCCAGACCGATCGCGGCCATCATGGCGGCCACGACGAGGAGATGCAGAATTTCGCACTTTACTACTTCGGATCCGGCGAGGGTCCGGAAGCCAATACGCTGCTCGATCAGTTGCAGCTCGCGCCGACGGTGCTTGCGCGCCTCGGCGTGCCGGTGCCGGCGACGATGAAGGCAAAACCGTTCCTGAGTTGAGCGCGCGCCCTCTTCTCCCTCTGGCAACGCTCCCGCTCTTCAGTTAGCCTCCGCAGATATACGGGCGGATGCGGTGAACCTTTTTGGGCCGATCAGCGACAGAGCAGGCAGGAGCCAGGCGGCTCGACCGGCGATGACGGCCGCGGAGACCGATCGCGCGCTTGTCGAGCGGGTCGCGAAAGGCGACCGTGCCGCCGTGCGGCTCCTGTTCATGCGCCACCACGCGCGGGTCTACCGCTTCGTGGCACGCCAGACGGGATCGGAACAGATGGCCGACGATATCGCGAACGAGGTGTTCCTCGAACTCTGGCGGCAGGCACCGGCCTTCGAGGGGCGCTCGGAGGTCTCGACATGGCTGCTCGGCATTGCCCGCTTCAAGGCGCTGTCCCTGCTGCGCAAGAGGAAGGAAGACTGGATCGACGACCATGACGCGGCCCAGGTCGCCGACGGCGCCGACACGCCGGAAGTCGTGACGATGAAGGAAGACAAGGCCGCCGCCTTGCGACGCTTTATCGATGCCATGCCGGAAGAGCACCGCACGGTGATCGACCTTGCCTATTATCACGGGCAATCGGTGAGCGAGATCGGCGAGGTACTCGGCATCCCGGTCGCAACGGTCAAGACCAGGATGTTCTACGCCCGCAAGAAACTCGGCGAAGCCCTCAAGGCCGCCGGTTACGACAGGGGGTGGCCATGAGCGCCGCTGAAAAGATGTCACGCCGCGACGAAATGGAAATGCTGCTGCCGTTTTATCTGAACGGCTCGCTGGAGGGCACCGAGCTCGAAGCCATCGAGGAATGGCTGACGAGCGATCCGGCGGCGATGGCCGCACTAGGCGAGGCCGAGGCCGAATTCTCCGGCACCGCTGCCGCAAACGAGGCAATCCGCCCGCCGGCCGATGCGCTCAGCCGCTTTGCCAAGGCGCTCGACGCCGAGGCCGGCCCGTCCCGCGCGCCGGCGGCATCGTCCTGGCTGGCGCAAGCCTGGAGCCGCTTCATGGCGGTGCCCGCCGGCGTCGCCTGGGCCGCGGCCGCGGTGCTGCTGGCCCTGGTCGTCGCGCAATCCTTTGTGCAGACCGGCAACAGAGGTGGCGATTTCGAGATTGCCGGATCGGAGGACGATCTGGCCAAAATGCCGTTTGCACTGGTGAAGTTCAAACCGGATGCGAAGCTGTCCGATATCGTCGCTTTTCTCGACCAGAACCAGTTGAAGATCGCTGGCGGGCCGACCGCCGACGGCGTCTTCCGCGTCGGCGTCCCGGCCGAGACCGCCGCCGACTATCAGAAGCTGCTTGGCCTTATCGCCGCCCAGCCTTTCACCGAAGCTGCCCTGGAGGGAAGGAAACCGGCTGATGGCGGCTGAGGCGGTCATTCGATTGACGGCGGCGATGACAATCTTCGCCGCGTCTGCCGTTGCACAAACCAACGATCCTAACCTCACCCAGGCTGAGATCGACTGCCTGAACCGGGGAAATGCTGCCAACGCCGACTGCGCCAAGGATGGCGGCGGCGTGAAGGATGGCGGCAAAGCGCCGGCTCATGGAACGACGGGCGCGGTGTTTCTTCCGGGCTTGATTGTCGACCTGTTCCCCAATCCTGCCGTAGTCACCGAGGCGCCGATACCTCCTGGCAATACTGCAACCCCACCCGCCGTCGCGCCGGCAATACAGGCTGCGGTGCCGGGCGGTGCGGTGGTTGCGCCGACCGATCTTGTGGCAACCGAGCCGCCGCGCGCCGTGACCGGCGATTTCGTGCCCGACGAGGTGCTGGTCACCGTCAATGGCGATGCCGGCGCGGTCCAGCAGATCGCGGCCTCGTTCGGCCTCGAGATACGCTCGCAGCGGCAGTCGCGGCTGCTCGGCAACACGCTGGTGCGCTTCGGCATTCCCGATGGCCGCCCGGTCGGCGTCGTGCTGGCGCAGCTCGCCGCCGACGGCCGCACTTTGCGGCGTGAGGCCAACCATGTCTACTCGCTGCAGCAGGCGGCCAGCATCGCCAATTATGCGTTCGAGCGCATCGCGCTCGATGCCGACAAAGCCAGCGGCGAGAATGTGCGCGTCGGCGTCATCGACACCGGCATCGACGACGGCAATCCGGCGCTCTCCGGCGTCATCGCCGGGCAGTTCGATGCCATGCCCGACGTGCCGATCGAGGCGCGCGACCACGGCACTTCGGTCGATGGACTGATCGCCGGCACCGGCGCGTTCAAAGGCATGGCGCCGGGCGCCAGGATCTATCATGCCCGCGCCTTCGAGGGCGGCAAGTCGACCATGGACGTCATCCTTTCGGCGCTCGACTGGGCGGCGGAGCAGGATGTCCGCATCATCAATATGAGCTTCGTCGGCCCGAAGAACGACCTGCTCGGCATCGCCTGCCGCAATGCGCGTGCGCTTGGCATCGTGCTGGTTGCGGCCGCCGGCAATAACGGACCGAAGGCGCCCTATGGTTATCCGGCCGCCTTCGACGGCGTGATCGCGGTGACGGCCACCGATGCCAAGGACGGGCTGATGCCGCAGGCCAATCGCGGCGCCTATGTCTTCATCTCCGCTCCCGGCGTTGAGATGGTGGCGCCGAGCGGCGCCGGCTCGGACGTGGTGACCGGGACGTCCTTCGCCGCGGCGATCGTGACCGGCGCCGTCGCCAATCTGTTGCATGCCGCGCCCGACCGCTCCGCCGACTGGGTCGAGAAAGCACTTGCCGCCACGGCAAAGGATCTCGGCGCGAAGGGGCGGGACAATGACTTCGGCTACGGGCTTCTGAACACCAAGGCGGCCGAGGCGGCGAAGGAATAGCCCGCTCAGGTCGCGTTTTGCTGAGGACGTAGGAGAAAATAGAATGCGGCGATATGCGTTATCATCAGCAGCGGTACGTAGATGATCGGGATCGCGTAGGTGGCGCCCAGTTCGCCTGCGCGTGCAGGAAGGCCGATCTGAATGGCGTGGTAATAGTCGACGATGAGGTCAACCGTCCCTGCGACGTTGAAGGCGACGACCAACGGCCAGAAGAGCGGACGTATCCTCACCGTGAGCAGCGCCAGCATGGCCAGCACGCCAGTCGCGAAATCGCCGTAGGCGGCGAACACGGCGAAATCAGCGGGCAGATTGGGGCTTACGACGCCCGGAACCAGGAAGACGAGCCCGAAGAAGCGGAAGCTGTGCAGCATAGCGATAGCGCGTTGCGCTGCGACCCGGTCCATCGACCTGAGCAACGGCAAACCGTACGCGCCGAAGCAAAGCAGCCACGCGACATAGCCGAGAACAAGATGGGTTTGGAACACCATTTCCGTGGACATTTGGCCTACTCTCAATAGTTGGTTCACGCGGCTTTAAGCCCGCTACCGTAATTCGACTATCCGGTGTAATCACAACAACCCATGAAGCAGAACTACACAGTCCGACATGGTGCGCTGGAGGGCGTCGAGGCGTTCCTGGCCGTCGCCAGGCGGCGTAACTTCCGCCGGGCCGCCGCCGATCTCGGGGTGACGCCATCGGCCGTGAGCCAGGCGGTGCGCGCGCTGGAAGCTCGCCTGGGCACGGCGCTGTTCGTCCGCACGACGCGGAGCGTTGGCTTAACCGAACCTGGCCAGCGGTTCCTCGACCGTGCCGGCCCGGCATTCGAGGAGCTCGTTGCGGCCGGCGAGGCTGCTCGCGATATCGGCCAGCGGCCGACCGGTCTGCTACGTCTGTCTGTGCCTCGCGCTATCGTGCCGCTGATGTTGGAGCCGGTGCTCGCGTCGTTCTGCCAAGCCTATCCTGAGATCGAACTGGAGATCGCCGTGAGCGACCAGATGGTCGATCTCGCGACCGGTGGGTTCGATGCCGGCATCCGCCTCGGGCAACTCATCGCCGCCGACATGGTGGCGGTGCGGTTGACCCCGCCGTTCTCGTTCGTAGTCGTCGGCAGCCCTGACTATCTCGAGCGCTACGGCCGTCCCGAGCGTGTCGACGACTTGCGCCACCACGCCTGCTTACGCTTGCGTCGCTCGAATGGCGCCATCGCGCCCTGGTCGTTCATCGACGGCAACGGTGCAATCGAAGCGATCGTCTCAGGCCCGCTGATCGCGCACGACTATTCGACATTGGTCGGGGCCGCGATGCGGGGCGTCGGGCTGGCGCAGACGCCGCGACCACTCGCCGAAGGTCCGATAGCCGAAGGAAAACTCCAGTCGGTGCTGGACAGCGTCGCCACGACGACGCCGGGTGTCTTCCTTTATCATCCCGGCAAGCGCCAAGTCCTGCCGAAGCTGCGCGCCTTCATCGATCACCTCAAATCCGCGACCTGAGGCCAGGACGCACCCGCTGGTGCTGGCCAACAGCCGCCAAGAGTCGACCTCGGCCGTTCAGAGTGATTGCCTCTAGGCCGGCGCGCCGGCGACCGATCCCCTGACCACCAGGTCGACCGGCCAGACTTCGCCGTGAGCGCCCTCCTCCAGGCCGGAAATTCGCGCCGCCAGCCGTTCGGCGATGCGCGCGCCGGCGAGGCGGATCGACGAACGCGTCGTCGACAATGGCACCGAAAAATTTTCCGGCTTCAGCCAGGGAAAGACGTCGTCATGGGCGATCAGCGACAGGTCGCCCGGAATGGTCAGGCCGAGATCGCGCACCGCGCGCACCACGCCGAGCGCCATGATCAGGCTGGAGCAGGCGATTGCCGTCGGCGCGTCGCTTTGTTCCAGCAGACGCCTGGCGGCGCGGTAGCCGTTCTCCTCGGTCATGGTGAGGGAACAGACATGCTGATCTCGAAGCACCAGGCCGTTCGCCGCAAGCGCGCGGCGCACGCCGCGCTCGCGATGGATGGCGAAGGTCTCGCGATCGTCGCCGTTGATCAGCGCCAGACGCCTATGACCGAGCTGAACGAGTAGCCGCGCCGCCTCGTGGAAGGCGCCCTCATTGTCGATGTCGGTGAACGGATAGTCGAAATCGAAGCCTTCGCTGCGGCCATGGACGATGAAGGGAATGCCGAGCGTGTTGACGAGTGCCACCCGCCGGTCGGCCGGCCTCGGCGACGAGATATAGACCGCGTCGACCTGCCGGTTGGCGACAATGCGGCGGTAGGTCGTCTCCTGGTCGTCGGCATCGGCCGGTGACAGCACCAGGTCGAGCTCGTGCGAACGCGCATAGTCGCCGAGGCCGGACAGGAACTCGACGAAATGCGGGTCGATGTCGACGGTCGTTCCCGTCGGCAGCACATAGCCGATCATGCCGGTCTTGCCGGTCGCCAGCCGGCGGGCGCTCGGATTGGGGCGATAGCCGTGACGCTTGGCGGCATCGACCACCCGCCGGCGCGTTTCCTCGTTGACTTCCGGGTAGCCGTTCAATGCGCGGCTCACCGTAGTCTGCGAAAGCGCCAGCATGTGGGAGAGCTGCTTGAGGTTCACCGGAGGCCTCCAACCTCAAAGCGCTTTTAATCTGAATCGAGCTAGCCGATACGAACCGCGTTGCCGAGCGCACTGACCATACGCACGGTTCGGACCGGTTTGAAGCCGAATTTGCTGCTGCACCGCCAGAAAACTGTGCTGCAGCGCACTTTCGCCGGCACCCGGCCGCAGAAATTAAATCGATTAATCTGGCTTTCTCTTGACTCCGGACCAATTCAGTGGCGTGATCAAAATCACCAAAGCGCTTTGGAAGACTCTACGAAAGGTTGCAGTTCCTTTCCGACTGAGTCACAGTCCTGCAGCGCCGGCGGACGGAATGGAGGTTTCGTTCGGTGTTTGTCACCACTGGGAGGGAATACCGATGAAGAAAATGCTTCTGCTGGGCGCTGCGTTTGCCACGCTTGCGCTCGCCATGCCGGCGCAAGCCGAACTGAAGTTCAAGCCGGGCGAAGATCCCCGTTTCAACTGGGCGAACTACGAAGAGCTCAAGAAAGTCGACCTCAAGGGCGAGACGCTGACGATCTTCGGGCCGTGGCGCGGCGAGGACGAAGGGCTTATCCGCACCGTCCTCGATTACTTCTCCGAAGCCACCGGCGCCGAGATCAAGTACTCCTCGTCGGAGAATTACGAGCAGCAGATCGTCATCGACACGCAGGCCGGCAGCCCGCCCAACATTGCCGTGCTGCCGCAGCCGGGCCTGATCCAGGATCTGGCATCGAAGGGCCTTTTGACGCCGCTCGGCGACGATACGGCCAACTGGGTCAAGGACAATTACGGCGCCGGCCAATCCTGGGTCGACCTCGGCACCTTCAAGGACAAGGACGGCAAGCCCGGCTTCTTCGCCTTTCCGTACAAGGCCGACGTGAAGTCGCTGGTCTGGTACTCGCCGGACAATTTCGAGGAAGCCGGCTACAAGGTGCCGAAGACGCAGGAAGAGCTTGCCGAGCTCGAAAAGAAGATCATCGCCGACGGCGGCACGCCATGGTGCATCGGGCTTGGTTCGGGCGGCGCCACCGGCTGGCCGGCGACCGACTGGGTCGAAGACATCATGCTGCGTACCCAGACGCCCGAGACCTACGACAAATGGGTGAAGAACGAAATTCCGTTCAACGATCCGGCAGTGGTCAACGCCATCGACATTTTCGGCAAGATCGCCACCGACGACAAGATGGTCGAGGGCGGCGCCAAGGCGGTTGCGGCGACCGATTTCCGTGACAGCCCGAAGGGCCTCTTCTCGGTGCCGCCGAAATGTTATCTGCACCATCAGGCATCGTTCATCCCGACCTTCTTCCCGCAAGGCACCAAGATGGGCGAGGATGCCGACTTCTTCTACTTCCCGCCTTACGCTTCCAAGCCCGAGCTCGGCACTCCGGTGCTCGGCGCCGGCACGCTCGCCATGATCACCAAAGACAGCAAGAGTGCCCGCGCGTTCATCGAATTCCTGAAGCTGCCGCTCGCTCATGAGATCTGGATGGCGCAGGGCGGCTTCGTGACGCCGTTCAAGTCGGTCAACAAGGACGCCTATGCCAGCGACGCGCTGAAGAAGCAGGGCGAGATCCTGGCCAACGCCTCGACCTTCCGCTTCGACGGGTCCGACCTGATGCCGGGCAAGATCGGCGCCGGTGCGTTCTGGACCGGCATGATCGACCTGGTCGGCGGCAAGTCCGCCCAGGACGTCGCCACCGACATCCAGAAAAGCTGGGACGCGATCAAGTAAGCGGCCGGCTTGAGTTCCAAATGTGATGTGGTCCGGGCCTCAAACGGCCCGGACCTTATCCGGTGCTTGGCGTCGCGTCGATTGTCGTGAGCACAACGCATTCCGGCATGACGCGCGCCCAGTGACCTGCTTTCCGGCTGGTCGCGCTCCAGACAACTGAATCGGCGCATGATCCCGTCGCCAAAGCCATTCTCGACTGGCGGATCCGTGCGCAGGGGGAGGGACCCATGGCGGCTCAGATTTTCTCGGCGATATTCGTCATCATCATCGGCGTGGGCGGCTGCGTCGCCTATTTCTGGGGCGCCAACAAGGCACTCGACACGATCTTTCCGGCACGCGGCGTTTCCGGCAAGGCGGCGATCAACAATCTGCGCCGGCAGGGGGTGATCCGACCCTGGCTGTTCGTCGGCCCGGCGATGATCATCCTCACGATCTACCTGATCTACCCGGTAGTGGAGACGCTGAGGCTGTCGTTCCTCGATCGCGGCGGCGCCCATTTCGTCGGCTTGGCCAACTATCAATGGGCGTTCGGCGACCGCGAGTTCCGCAACTCGATCCTCAACAACATCATCTGGCTGGCGGTGGTGCCGGCCGCCTGCACCTTCCTCGGGCTGATCATCGCCGTGCTCACCGACAAGATCTGGTGGGGCACCATCGCAAAAAGCCTGATCTTCCTGCCGCTCGCCATCTCGTTCGTCGGCGCCAGCGTCATCTGGAAATTCATCTACGAATATCGCGGCGAGGGCCAGACGCAGATCGGCCTGCTCAATGCCATCATCCAGTATTTCGGCGGCCAGCCGCAGGTCTGGATCTCGCTGCCGTTCTGGAACAACTTCTTCCTGATGGTCATCCTGATCTGGATCCAGACCGGCTTTGCCATGGTCATCCTGTCGTCGGCCTTGCGCGGCATTCCGGAAGAGACGCTGGAAGCCGCCGTCATCGACGGCGCCAACCCTTTCCAGATCTTCTGGAAGATCATGGTGCCGCAGATCTGGGGCACCATCGCCGTCGTCTGGACCACCATCACCATCCTGGTGCTGAAGGTTTTCGACATCGTGCTGACCATGACCAACGGCCAGTGGAACAGCCAGGTGCTGGCCAATCTGATGTTCGACTGGATGTTCCGCGGCGGCGGCGATTTTGGCCGCGGCGCCACCATCGCCATCATCATCATGATAGCGGTCATTCCGATCATGGTCTGGAACATCCGCCAGGCAAACAAAGAGACGGAAGGGCATTGAGATGGCCGTGGCGACCGGAAAGTCCTTTGTCAGCCGTTTCGGCGTCCATATCGCCGTCTTCATCTTCGTTGCGATCTGGACGATCCCGACGCTCGGCATTCTGGTCTCGTCGCTGCGCGACAAGGACCAGATCATCGCTTCGGGCTGGTGGAACTCGTTCACCAGTTCCAGCCAGACGGAGGCCGGACGGCTGCCGCCCGCCTCGGCGCAAGTCGAGAAGGACGGCAAGTTCATCCTGCAAGGCAATATTTTCGGCGACGGTCCGGCCCGCAACATCAGCGCCTTCGGCGTCAAGTCGGCAGCGCCGACGCAATATCCCGCCGGCACGACAGCCGATCTCGGCGACGGCGTGACCCTGCAGCTCAATGCCGACGGCAGTTTCGTCATGACCTCGCCGAAGGCTTTCGAAGGCGAGCGCGGCCAGCGCGTCTATTACGCCTCGTCGGCGCCGCCGAAATTCACCACCGACAATTACGACACGGTGCTGTTTTCGGAGGGCATCGGCCGCTCCTTCATGAACTCGCTGACCGTCACCATTCCGGCGACCGTCATCCCGATCCTGATCGCCGCGTTCGCCGCTTACGCGCTGGCCTGGATGCGCTTTCCCGGCCGGGCGCTGCTCATCGCCGTCATCATCGGCCTCCTGGTCGTGCCGCTGCAGATGTCGCTGATCCCGCTATTGAAGCTCTATAACGGCGTCGGCAGCTTCTTCGGCGTGCCGTCGAAGACCTATCTCGGCATCTGGCTGGCGCATACCGGCTTCGGCCTGCCTTTCGCCATCTATCTGTTGAGGAGCTATATCGCCGGCCTGCCACGCGAGATCATGGAGTCGGCACGCATCGACGGGGCCAGCGATTTCGAGATCTTCGTCAAGATCGTGCTGCCATTGTCGTTCCCGGTGCTGGCCTCGTTCGCCATCTTCCAGTTTCTCTGGGTGTGGAACGATCTGCTGGTGGCGATGGTTTTCCTCGGTACCGAGGGCGACCAGATCGTACTGACCGCCAAGCTCAATGCATTGCTCGGCTCGCGCGGCGGTGACTGGGAGATCCTGACGACATCGGCCTTCGTCACCATCATCGTGCCGCTGATCGTGTTCTTCTCGCTGCAGCGCTATTTCGTCCGCGGGCTGCTTGCCGGCTCGGTGAAAGGAGGTTGAGATCATGCAATCCGCTTTGAAGGCGACCCCGAAGCCCGATCTCGCTATCGATCGCGACTGGTGGCGAGGTGCCGTGATCTACCAGATCTACCCGCGCAGCTACCAGGATTCGAACGGCGACGGCATCGGCGACCTCAGGGGCATTATCGGCCGGCTGCCCTATATCGCCTCGCTCGGCGTCGACGCCATCTGGATCTCGCCGTTCTTCAAATCGCCGATGAAGGACTTTGGCTACGACGTGTCGGATTATTGCGAAGTCGATCCGATGTTCGGCACGCTGGCCGACTTCGACGCGCTGACCGCAGAGGTGCACCGGCTTGGCCTCAAGGTGATGATCGACGAGGTGCTCTCGCACACCGCCGACATCCATCCGTGGTTCAAGGAAAGCCGGTCGAGCCGCAGCAATCCAAAAGCCGACTGGTATGTCTGGGCAGATGCCAAGCCGGACGGCACGCCGCCCAACAACTGGCTGTCGATCTTCGGCGGCTCGGCCTGGCAGTGGGACACCAGCCGCCAGCAATATTACCTGCATAATTTCCTGGCCGAGCAGCCCGACCTCAATTTCCACAGCCGCGCGGTCCAGGACGCGCTGCTCGACGTCACCCGCTTCTGGCTGGAGCGCGGCGTCGACGGCTTCCGCCTCGATACCATCAATTTCTATTTCCACAGCCAAGGCCTGGAAGACAATCCGCCGCTGCCGCCCGAGCAGCGCAACGACCAGACGGCGCCGGCCGTCAACCCCTACAACTACCAGGACCATCTCTACGACAAGAGCCGGCCTGAAAACCTCGGCTTCCTCGAACGCTTCCGCGCCTTGCTCGACGAATACCCGGCGACGGCCGCGGTTGGCGAGGTCGGCGATTCGCAGCGTGGGCTGGAAGTGGTGGCGGCCTATACGGCCGGCGGCAAGCGCGTGCATATGTGTTACTCCTTCGACTTCCTGGCGCCGGAGAAGATCAGCGCGGCAAAGGTACGCTCGGTGCTGGAAACCTTCGGCAAGGTGGCCAGCGACGGCTGGTCGTGCTGGGCCTTCTCCAACCATGACGTGATGCGCCCTGCCTCGCGCTGGGCAGCCGGCGAGCCCGACCCGACCGCCTACCTCAAGGTCATCTCGGCGCTGCTGATGTCGTTGCGCGGCTCGGTCTGCATCTATCAGGGCGAGGAGCTCGGGCTCAGCGAGGCCGAGCTCAGCTTCGAGGATCTGCAGGACCCATACGGCATCCGCTTCTGGCCGGAATTCAAGGGCCGCGACGGCTGTCGCACACCGATGGTTTGGGACGGCGCTGCCCGCAATGGCGGCTTCTCGACGGCAAAGCCCTGGCTGCCGGTGCCCAGCAAGCACCTTGCGCAAGCCGTCAATGTGCAGCAAGGCGACGACGGCTCGCTGCTCGAGCACTACCGGCGCTTCCTGGCTTTCCGCCGCGCCCATCCGGCACTGGCCAAGGGTGATATCGAGTTCATCGAAAGCGAGGGCGACACCGTCGCCTTCACCCGCCGTGAAGGCAACGAGCAGATCGTCTGCGCCTTCAATCTCGGAGCAAAGCCGGCCAAAGTCGATCTTGGCGGCCGCTCATTGCAGCCCTTGCCGGGACACGGGTTTTCGGGACAGACTGGCGCCGGCACGATCCGCCTCGGCGGCTACGGCGCCTGGTTCGGGCGTATCGACTGAATTCAAGGAAGAACTGGAGGGTACCATGGCCGATGTCACGCTAAGGCAAGTGAGGAAATCATATGGCAATCTCAACATTCTGCACGGCGTCGACCTCGACATAAAGTCGGGCGAATTCATCGTCTTCGTCGGTCCCTCGGGTTGCGGCAAGTCGACCTTGCTGCGCTGCATCGCCGGGCTGGAGGAGATCACCTCGGGCGAGCTCAAGATCGACGGCGAGATCGTCAACGACGTGCCGCCGTCAAAGCGCGGCATCGCCATGGTGTTCCAGTCCTATGCGCTTTATCCGCACATGACCGTCTACGACAACATGGCGTTCTCGATGAAGATCGGCAAGGAAAGCAAGGCCGAGATCGACAAGCGGGTGCGCCAGGCGGCCGAGATCCTGCAGCTGACCAAATATCTCGACCGCCTGCCCAAGGCGATGTCGGGCGGCCAGCGCCAGCGCGTCGCCATCGGTCGCGCCATCGTGCGCAATCCCAAGGTTTTTCTGTTCGACGAGCCGCTATCCAACCTCGACGCGGCGTTGCGCGTCGCCACCCGCATTGAAATCGCCAAGCTCAAGGAGTCGATGCCGGCCACAACGATGATCTACGTCACCCACGACCAGGTCGAGGCGATGACGCTGGCCGACCGCATCGTGGTGCTGAAGGAAGGCCATATCGAACAGGTCGGCACGCCGATGGAGCTCTACAAGCGGCCCGGCAATCTGTTCGTCGCCCAGTTCATCGGCTCGCCGGCGATGAACATCCTGCCGGCGACGATCGACAAGACCGGCAACCCGACGGTCGTCAGCCATGTCGGCGGCCGCAAGGCGACGGTGCCGATCACAACGCCTGCCTCGGCGAAAGGCGCTGCGGTGAGCTTCGGGGTGCGGCCGGAGGATCTGATGATTGCCACCGGCGCCGACTATTTGTTCGAAGGGACGGTCGACTATGTCGAGCAGCTCGGCGAGGTCCAACTCGTCTATGTCGACATCGGCCGCGCCGACCTGCCGCTGGTGACCAAGCTGCCGGGCAATGTCGAGGTCAAGCGCGGAGCGACGCTGCGGCTGACGGCGGACGCCGGCGACCTGCATATTTTCGACGCGGACGGGCGCTCTTTCGCGCTCCATGACCCACAACCAACGGGGGCTTCACCCCGGCGTCCTGCCCCCATCCATGACACAAGCGCGGGGGGCTTGGCCCGCCGCTCTTGTCTGAAATTCCAGTTCGGCCGTTAGTGCGGTTCATCGTTTCACGGAACGCCGAACCGCTCTATCTCTTTGTTTTGACGCAATTCCCAAGGGAAAGCGCTACGCGCTTTTCCCGGGAAAACCGTTTCACACTTTTCCTGGAATCGCTCTAGTTGTTGCCGAAGAGGTTGCGGTCGGCGCCCTGAGGCGCGGACTTGGGCACATCGCCAGACGAATTCAGCAGCTTGTAGATCGGCGAGTTGCTGTCACGTACCGAATACGTCTGCGTGTTGTCGACGTTGACGGTCGACTGCTTGTTGATGTCGGTCCCGCCAACATTGTCGTTGCGGGCATAAGCGCTGCCGGCGGCAATCAAGAGCGCGGCGGCAGTAAGAACAATCTTTTTCATTTTGGGTCTCCTGGATTTTCGAAATCAAGCGGCGGGCATGCCGCCGCCTTGATGGTGGGATCGGCTGTTAGTTGTTGCCGAAGAGGTTACGGTCGGCGCCCTGGACAACCGGCTGCTTTTCAGCCTGGTCCGACGTCTTGACGGAAGCCGTGTAGGAGCTATCGACCGAGACAGCAGGCGGGTTGGCTCCGTTGGAACCAAAGTTGTCGCTGCCGGCGAAGGCGCTGCCGGTGATGGCCAAAACGGCGGCGGCAGCAAGAACGATCTTTTTCATCTTAATACTCCTGAATTTTTCAGATCCCCGGACGGCGGATATGCCCGCCGCCCTGATGCTGGGATCGGCTGTTAGTTGTTGCCGAAGAGGTTACGGTCGGCGCCCTGGACAGCCTGCTGGTCAGCATGAGCCGGCTTCTGAATGGAAGCCGTATACGAGCTGTCGACCGCAGCGGCAGGCTGGTTCGCACCCTTGGAACCAAAGTTGTCGCTGCCAGCGAAGGCGCTGCCGGTGATGGCCAAAACGGCGACGGCGGCAAGAGCGATCTTTTTCATTTTTTAGTACTCCAGTATCTTAGTTTTCCGTCCGTCTAGCGGCGTGCCTTGGGAGGAATTCGCGTCGTTCGGACAGCCCCGATGTGGGAAAGCCAATGGCCAGTTTCCAATCACGAAGTTTTTTGGTGTGGACCAAGAATCTACACCTTGAAATTGTGCCAGAGATTCCCTTCGCCACATTTTTATCATTTAATGTCAAGCAGATAGCCTATCGCCTCGGTCTGACTGCAAGGCGACTTGGGAGGCAGCGTTCACAGCGTCCTGCACGCATTGTCAACAGAAACGAACCGTTCGGTTCGATTTTTTAAACCGATAAAAGTCGCAGCCGAGGTTCTTTGTCGAATCGTTAACCATTTCGGCCGAATGCGGCGTCGGCGTTGCGGCTGCTTTTGGCCTGCCTTATGCCGCCCAACGAAGGCAGCAACCGGGCAAGCAGAACCGGGTCAGACCCCGTAACGTTCGGTGCGGATGAGTGCCGCAGGCACCCCGGCATCGATCAGTGCCTCGGCGGCGGCCGTCACGAATGCGTTCGAGCCGCAGACAAAGGCGAGCTTCGGCGGCGCCGGCAGCCTGGTCATGGCTTGCACCATCATCGCGGCGTCGACCCGCCGCGCATAATCCGCCGGACGGCGGGCCGGCTCGCGCGTCAGCGTCAGCACCAGGTCGAAGCCATCCCTGCGCTCGGCGAGGTCGATCAGTTCGTCGCGAAAGATCACCTCGTCCCAGACCCGCGCCGAAAACACCAGGGCGGCGGCGACCAGCGATCCCCGCATCGCCCGGTGACGGAGCATCGACATCAGCGGCACCACGCCCGACCCGCCGCCGACGAGCAGGAGCGGGCCGCCATCGCCGTCGGACCAGACGAAATGGCCGCCGAGCGGCCCGCGCAATTCGACCTCGTCGCCCACCGCCGCTATCTCGTGAAAGAACGGCGAGACCTCGCCGTCCTCGAGTTTTTCAATCGCCAGCTCGATGGTCTCGCCGGTCTCCGGCGCCGAGGCGATGGAGTAGGAGCGGCGCGCCTGATAGCCGTCCGGCGCCGTCAGCCTGACATCGACATGCTGTCCGGCACGATAGACGAAGGGCCGCGACGGCTGCAGGAAAAAGCTGGTGACGCGCGGCGTGCGCTTTTGGATGCGGGTGATGGTGACCGTCTGCCAGGGCGACTGCGCCGCCGGTGCGTCGCTCATGGATCGTTCGTGTAGCGCTGCTCGCGCCACGGATCGCCATAGATGTGATAGCCTCGCAACTCCCAGAAACCCGGCTCGTCACGCTCTGTGAACTGCAGCCCGTTCAGCCATTTGGCCGATTTCCAGAAATAGAGATGCGGAACGAGCAGCCGGGCCGGGCCGCCATGGTCGGGAGTGATCGGCTTGCCCTCGTAAAGCAGTGCCACCATCGCCTTGCCGCCGGTGAGATCCTTCGTCGGCACGTTGGTGGAATAGCCGTCGAAACCCAACGCCAGCGTGAAGGCGGTGGGCGGCTCGATGCCGGCGTCGGCAAGGATGTCGTCGACGAGCACGCCCTGCCACGCCGTGTCGAACTTGGTCCATGCGGTGACGCAATGGATGTCGCGCGTCATCTTGGTCAAGGGCAGCGCGTTGAACTCGGCCCAGTTCCACTTCTTGATCGGCCGCGGCCCGTGCTTAAGCGTGAACGACCAATCCTCGGTGCGGACATGCGGCGTCGGGCCGGCCGACAGGACCGGGAAACCTGCTCGAGATATTGCCCCGGCGGGATACGTGCATCCGTATCCGTCGGCGGCTTTCGTCCGGAAGAGAAGCCTCGGGTAACCATCGAGAATATCCGTTTGCGCAAGGTCCAATCGAGCTTTGTCAGTTTTCTCGAAGACGCGAGCGCGGGCAACCGAAATCTTGGCTCCGGCCTGGCGGCAATGCTCTACATTGATCTTGGCAGCGCGGCGCCCGCTTCAGCCGCTGGCGAAGGGGACGGCGACGAACATCTGGGCGTCGCCGCGCTCGACAAGCAGCAGCACCGATTTCTTGCCGGATTTGGCAGCCTGCACAATCGCCTGATTTGCCTGCCTGGCGCTCCTCACCGGAGTCTGGTCGACGCCGACGATGATGTCGCCGGGCTGGATGCCGGAAGCCGACGCCGCCTTGTTCGGGTCGACGCGCTCGACCAGTGCGCCGTGCTGGTTTTCCGGCAGGTTCATTGCCTGGCGCACATCAGGAGTGACGTCCATCAGGCCGAGACCGAGCGCCGGTGCGCGAAGGCCCTGCCCCGTCGACGGCTGACCTGAATCGCCGGTCACCGATCCCGTCGCCGTGTCGTCTTCGTTGCGCCCGATCTCGACGGAGATCTGCAGGCTTTTCCCCTTGCGCCAGACATTGAGGGCTTCCCTCGTGCCAGGCGCAACGTCAGCGACGGCGCGCGACAGATCCCTCGGATCCTTTATGTCCTGGCCGGCGAAGCTGGTAATGACATCGCCGGTCTCGATGCCGGCCTTGGCGGCCGGCGATCCGTCGCTGACCTGCGCGACCAGCACGCCGGTAGGGTGATCGAGGCCGATGGCGCTCGCCACATCAGGCGTCACCGGCTGAATCTGGACGCCGAGATAGCCGTACTGGATGGAGCCGCCCTTCATCAGCTTGGCGACGACCTTTTGCGCCTGGTCCGAGGGGATGGCGAAGCCGACGCCGACGCTGCCGCCATTCGGCGAAAAGATCGCGGTGTTGATGCCGACGACATCGCCGTACACATCCGTCAGCGGGCCGCCGGAATTGCCCCGGTTGATCGGTGCGTCGATCTGGATGAAGTCGTCAAACGGGCCGCTGTGCAGATCGCGGCCGCGCGCCGAGACAATGCCGGCGGTGACCGTGGTGCCAAGGCCGAAAGGATTGCCGAAGGCGAGCACCTGGTCGCCCGGCATGAGCTTGTCCGAATCGCCCCATTTGACGGTCGGCAAGGCCTTGCCGGCGTTGACCTTGAGCACGGCAAGGTCGTTCTTCGTGTCATGGCCGATCAATTTGGCGGGAAGCTCGGTGCCGTCGTCGAGCATCACCTTGACCGACTGGGCGCCGTCGACGACGTGATTGTTGGTGACGATCATGCCGTCGGCACCGACGATGAAGCCTGAGCCGAGGGCCTCGGTGCGCGGCGCCTGTTCCGGCGGTGTCTTGGGGGCGGGCAGTCCCTGGTCACCGAAGAAACGGCGGAAATAGTCGTCGAAAGGCGAGTTGCCACCGAACTCGTTGCCACCGAATGGGGAGGCCTCGCTCGTGGTGTCCGACTGCGCCGATTTCATGAGGGTGGTGATCGTCACCACTGCCGGTTTGTCGGCCGCCACGACCGGAGCGAACGAGCCGCGGGGCGCCGTCATGCCGGTGACAGGTGGGGTCACTGTTGCCGCCAGGACATCATTCAGCCTGGGAGCGAAGGACAGGGCGAAGGGGCTGACGATCAGCGCGGCGCCCAGCAGAGCGGCGACGCGATGTCTGCGAAGGGTCTGGATTGGTGACATGGCCGTTGTCCGGGCGAGAGATTGGTCTTGCGCCGCGACGTTCCGTCACCGGAACAATTCATCGGCGCGTCGGTCGTCGGCCTTGCCTGTCTCGCCTGTCACGGCAGCCGACCGGATCGACAGCCCCGCATCTAGGGCGCCGATTATGGTTTCCAGATAATATTACGAAGATTTAATTTCCAGCCGGCAACCGCCTCGCGGCGTTGCCGCCGAAACCCGAAAATACAAAACCCGCCTCGGGAGGGGCGGGTCGGTTGGGGCGAATCAGCACCATACCGATATTAGTAGCATAGCTGCCGGCACAAAGCAAGAACAAAATAGCTGCCCAAGACAAATCGCCTCAGATTTGCGCCGCCTCAGCCGAGGCCTCCTATTCGCCTTTCCGGTCGGTCCGGCTGAGATAGGTGGTGGCGATCTCGCGCATCCGCCTGCCATCGAAGCTCGGTCCATGGCCGCCATGGCCGATCCGGATCGGCAGCTCGAGCAGGCGCTGCATCGTGCGGCGATAGGCGGCACGATCCGAATCCGGCAGGTCGTCGATCAGCATGGCGTCGTAGATGGCGTCGCCGGCGAAGAACAGGCCGTCAGCCTCGTCGAACAGCGCGATCGAATCCGGAGAGTGGCCGGGCAGATGCAGGACGCGGAATTGGCGGTCGCCGAGGTCGATCCTATCGCCCTCGTCCAGGGTCCGGGCCAGAGGCGCCGGCTGAATCCTGTAATCGGCCGCCTTCCAGCCCTTTGCCGGCAGCCTGGAGACGGCGCCTTCCAGATCATGGAACATGTAGGCGTAGGTCACCGCTTCATCCATGCTGTCGAACTGTGCGGCGCTGTGGCGCGGCCCTGCCCGCAGCGGAAACTCGTGCAGCGAGCCGACATGATCGAGATGGATATGCGTGGCGACGACGAGCAGCGGCTTGCCGGACGGCGTGTCGATCTGCGGCGCCAGCGGGCAGATCCCCATGCCGGTGTCGACCAGCAGGTCGACATCGCGGCCGCGCAGATGCCAGATGTTGGCGCGCACGAATTCGTGCACGAAGGGCTCGGTCAGCACCGTCGTATTGGCGTTGACGATGGTTTTGCTGAACCAGCTGTCCATCAGATCAAGGCCGGCATCAGACGAACGGCTTGCCGACCTTGTACTTTTGCGGGACCAGCCGCTTCAGATAGGCCATCCCCGCATCGGACAGCCGGTTGACATCCGGCAGCATGAAATCATCCGGCATATGGCGCGTCTTGCCGGCGACGTTCTTCAGCGGCACCTTCTTCAGCACGGTTTTCTTGCCGTCATATTGCAGCGCCACCGAACCGCCGCCCTCGTCGGCCACCGTGACCGCGAAGGCACCGGCATCGAAGGCCTCCTGCGCGTCCACCGCGCTGATGGCGCCGACATAGCCGCGCGGCATATAGCCGAGCGCATCGACGCGCGCCCGCTTGCCCGGCAGTCCTTCGGCGAGCGCGCGCTCCAAGGCTGCCGGCAGGTCGCTGCCCGACAGCTTGACGTTGCCGTGCTGGTCGCGCTCCAGCCTTTCCGGCGGCACCAGGCTTTCGACCAGCGCTTTGCCGTCGGCGGTGCTGACGCCTTCGGAGACGGCAACGATGCAGCGCTTGTGGCGATCGAGCGTTGCACGAACGTCGTCGATGAAGCCCGCCGCGGAGAACGGCCGCTCCGGCACGTAGACGAGATGCGGGCCGCTGTCCTGATCGAGCTGCCAGGCCGCGGACGCGGCCGTCAGGAAACCGGCATGCCGCCCCATGACAATGCCGACATAGATGCCCGGCAGAGCGCGGAAATCGAGATCGACCGAAAGGAATGCTCCCGCGACGAACTCGGCCGCCGACATGAAGCCGGGCGTGTGGTCGTTCTCCTCGAGATCGTTGTCGATGGTTTTCGGCGCATGCACGAAGGCGATCTTGCCGCCGGCAGCGTCGGTGAGGATCTGCTGCGTGCCCGAGGTGTCGTTGCCGCCGATATAGATGAAGGCATCGGCGCCGGCTTTCTTCAAGCCGTTGAGGATGAGGTCGCAATAGGCGGCATCCGGCTTGTCGCGCGTCGAACCAAGCGCGGCGCTCGGTGTCGCCGCGATCAATCGCAGGCGGTCCTCGGGGATGGCCGAAAGATCGACGTAATTGCCGTCGCGGATGCCGCGCACGCCGTGGATGGAACCAAGCACCTTGGCGCCGAGATGCCGCTTGCGGATTTCGAGCGCGGCGCCAACCACCGTCTGGTTGATGACGGCGGTAGGGCCGCCGCCTTGCGCGATGACAAAAGTTCCGGCCATTGTTCACGTCTCCCGGGCGATGAAATCGCAGGCACATTCGCCTGTCTTGCGGCATCGCGCAACGGCAGAGTGATCGCTGAAGGCGAAGCCGCCGTTCAGACGACGACGACCGGGTTTTTCTTGGAGACGCGGCTGTAGAGGTCGATGATGTCCTGGTTGATCAGGCGCACGCAGCCCGACGACATCGCCTGGCCGATGCTCCACCATTCGGGCGAGCCGTGGATGCGATAGCCGGTGTCGCTGCCGTTCTGATAGATGTAGAGGGCACGCGCGCCGAGCGGATTGTCGAGGCCGCCCGGCTGTCCGCTTTGCCATTTCACCAGTTCCGGCCTGCGGGCGATCATCTCGGGCGGCGGGGTCCAGACCGGCCATTCCTTGCCGTACTGGATGTTGGCGCGGCCGGACCAGCGGAATCCGTCCTTGCCGATGCCGACGCCGTAACGGATCGCCTCGCCGCCGGGCTGCACCAGATAGAGCAGCCGTTCCTGCGAGTGAACGACGATGGTGCCGGGTTGCTCGCCGGTCGGATCGACGACGATCTGGCGGCGGAACTCCGGCTTGACCTTGAGGTAGGGCACTTCCGGCACATTGAAGCCACCGTCGGTGAGCGAAGCGTACATCACGTCGGGGCTGGTAATGTTCTTGTCGACGCTGATACTCGGACGGATGGGCCGGATCGAGCCGGTGGTGACGTCGTCGAGCTGGAGCGACGGCAGATCCAGCGTCTGGCTGCAGCCGGCGACGCCGAGCAGCGCCAGCGCACCGGCGCCGGACAGCACCGTGCGACGGGAAAGCTGTATTTCGGTTTCGATTGCGTCGCCATTGTGCGGCAGCGACAGACCGTGCGGCAACTCACGCATTTACCCAAACCCTACGCTGTCGGCGGGAAACACGCTCCGGCCGTATAGCAGGCATTTTCGCCAATCATGGTTGAAAAAGCGTGAAGGCCGGCCGCCTGGCATTAACGAGAGGCTTTTTCGACTTTGCCTCTTTACATCTGCGCGAGGCCAAGGATTTATCCTCTTCTTTGAGCTCAAGGAGAAGAAAATGTCCTTCGAAAACTGGGCCGCCTTTGCCGCCGCCTCGGCAGTCCTTCTGGTCATTCCGGGCCCGACCATCATGCTGGTGGTTTCATATGCGCTCGGCCAGGGCTGGCGCACCGCGCTGCCGATGGCAGTCGGCGTGGCGCTCGGCGACTTCACCGCGATGACACTGTCGATGCTGGGTATCGGCGCGCTGCTGGCGGCGTCCGCCACCGTATTCACCGTGCTGAAGGTGATCGGCGCCGGTTATCTGATCTATCTCGGCATCAAGCTGTTTCGCGCCGGCGGTGCGCTCCGGGCCGAACCGCGCACCGATGCAGTGTCATCGGCGAAAATGACGGCGCACGCCTGGCTGGTTACCGCGCTCAATCCGAAAAGCATCACCTTCTTCGTCGCCTTCCTGCCGCAGTTCCTCGACCGGCATGCGGATTTCTGGACACAGATGCTGATCTTCGAGACGACCTTCCTGGCGCTCGCCTTCGCCAATGCCTTCGGTTATGCGCTGATCGCCGCAAGGGCGCGCAACGTGGTGCGCAACCCAAAGGCGATCCGCATCTTCAACCGCACCGGCGGCACGCTGCTGGTCGGCGCCGGCATCGCGACAGTGGCGATGCGCTCGGGCAACTGAGGACGGACCATGGCGGTGAGCGATGCATTCGGCCTGACACTGTCTGGCGCGACGGAGGCCGGGCTCTCGTCCTACAGCCGGGCTGTTCGCGAATTGCAGTGCTTCATCGGCGATCCGGTCGGTTCCGTTGACCGGGCAATCGCCGAAGATCCCGGCTTCGTCATGGCGCATGTGTTCAAGGGTTATCTCTTTGGCCTCGCCACAGAGCGTGAGGCGACGGCGGTGGCCAAGGCATGTCACGAGGCGGCGCTGCCGCTTGCCGCGACAACACGCGAGCAGGCGCATGTCGCCGCCCTTGGCCACCTTGCGGAGGGACGCTGGCACGAGGCCGCCCGCGTGCTGGAGGATATCGCCATCGAGTTTCCGCTCGATGCGCTGGCGCTGCAGACCGGCCACCAGATCGACTTCTTCACCGGCAATGCGCGCATGCTGCGCGACCGCATCGGTCGCGCGCTGCCGTCCTGGCAGAGCGACATGCCGGGCTATCACGCCATACTCGGCATGCAGGCCTTTGGCCTGGAGGAAATGGGCGATTACGCGCGCGCCGAAAAACTTGGCCGCACGGCGGTCGATCTCGAGCCGCGCGACGGCTGGGCCCAGCATGCGGTGGCCCATGTCATGGAGATGCAGAGCCGGCAAAAGGACGGCATTCTGTGGATGCGCGCCAATCCCGAAGCGTGGACGCGGGAAAGTTTTCTGCAGGTGCACAATTGGTGGCACCTGGCGCTGTTCCACTACGATCTCGGCGAAATCGACGAGGTGCTGGCGCTCTATGACGGGCCGATCTATGGCGAGCGCTCGACGCTGGCGCTCAACATGGTCGATGCCTCGGCGATCCTGTGGCGGCTGCATCTCGGTGGCGTCGATGTCGGCGAGCGCTGGGCGACGCTCGCCGCCAACTGGTTGCCCATGGCCAGCGCCGGCCACTATGCCTTCAACGACGCCCACGCGATGATGGCGTTTGTCGGTGCCGGCCTCGAAGCGCCGGCCCGCAACTTGCTCGAGGCGCAGCGCGAGGCGATGCGCGGCAAGGACGACAACGCCGGTTTCACCAGGGATGTCGGCCATCCCCTGACGCTCGCCATCAAGGCATTCGGCGAGGGCAATTATGCCGGGACGATACGCCTGATCCGGCCGATCCGGGCAATCGCCCATCGCTTCGGCGGCAGCCACGCACAACGCGACGTCATCGACCTGACACTGATCGAAGCGGCATTGCGTTCCGGTGATGGCGCGATGGCGAGGGCGCTTGCGGCGGAACGCGCGCTGGCACGGCCGGACAGCCCGTTGTCGGCACTGTTTTCACGGCGTGCAACCGCTCTCGCGGCGAATTGACCACGGCCACATCTTGCCTTAAAAACTGCCCCGACCAGATTTTTTCGAGCGTCGAAAAAATCTTCGCGTGTTGACCGGGGTGCGTTTCCGGCGGCACGATTGCCGGGATATCTTCGCCGCCCGTGTCACAGGACTGGGCAGCGAAGCAAGAAAGACCGTCGCCGCCAGGCATGACGGACATGGGAGGAAACATGTATCTCGGCCTCGATCTCGGCACGTCGGGCGTCAAGGCGCTGCTGATCGATGCAAGGCAGAGCATCGTCGGTTCCGGCCATGCGCCGCTCGACGTGTCGCGCCCGCATCCCGGCTGGTCCGAGCAGAACCCGGCCGACTGGATCCGCGCCTGCGAAGCGGCGGTCGGCGAGCTGCGGTCAATGCATGCGAAGGAACTCGCGGCGGTCAAAGGCATCGGCCTTTCCGGCCATATGCATGGCGCCACTCTGCTCGATGCCGCCGACCAGGTGCTGCGCCCCTGCATTCTATGGAACGACACACGCAGCCACGCCGAGGCGGCCGCGCTCGATACCGACCCGCGCTTTCGCAAGCTGACCGGCAACATCGTCTTTCCCGGTTTCACCGCGCCGAAGCTGGCCTGGGTGAAAAACAACGAACCGGCTGTTTTCGCCAAGGTGGCAAAGGTCCTGCTGCCGAAGGACTTTTTGCGGCTCTGGCTCGCCGGCGAGCATATTTCGGAAATGTCGGATTCGGCTGGCACGTCGTGGCTCGATGTCGGCAAACGCGCCTGGTCCTCCGAACTGCTCGCTGTCACGTCGCTCGACGAAAGCCAGATGCCGTCATTGGTCGAAGGCACGGCCAAGGCCGGTGCCTTGCGCGCCGAACTGGCCGCCAGATGGGGCATGCAGGCGGGCATCCCGATCGCCGGCGGGGCCGGCGACAACGCGGCCTCGGCCTGCGGCATGGGCACGGTCGGCGCCGGGCAGGCGTTCGTCTCGCTCGGCACGTCGGGCGTGCTTTTTGCCGCCAACGCGTCGTATCTGCCCAATCCGGAAAGCGCGGTGCACACATTCTGCCACGCACTGCCCGGCACCTGGCACCAGATGGGCGTCATCCTGTCGGCAACCGATTCGCTCAACTGGCTGTCGGGGATCGCTGGAAAAAGCGCCGGCGAGTTGACCGCCGAACTCGGCGATGCGCTGCAGGCGCCGAGCGGTGTCTCCTTCCTGCCGTACCTGTCAGGCGAGCGGACGCCTCACAATGATTCCGTCATTCGGGGCGCCTTTACCGGGCTTGCCCACGAGTCCGGCCGCGCGGCGCTGACCCAGGCCGTGCTCGAAGGCGTCGCCTTCGCTTTCCGCGACAGCCTCGAAGCCCTGGCCAAAGCCGGTACGACGCTGACCCGGGTGACGGCGATCGGCGGCGGCTCGCGTTCGCGCTACTGGCTGAAGGCCATCGCCACAGCGCTTGGCCTGCCGGTCGATATCCCAGCCGACGGCGATTTCGGCGCCGCCTTCGGAGCGGCCCGGCTTGGCCTGATCGCGGCGACAGGCGCCGATCCGCGCGCCGTCTGCACGGCGCCGTCGACCGACGCCACGGTCGAGCCGGTCGCCGCCCTCGGTGACGCCTATGCGCAAGCCTATCAGCGCTATCGCCAGCTTTATCCGGCGGTCAGAGGCGCCACGGCGTGAACGGTTTCCCGCCCACGCCGTGGCCTGCCGAGAAGGCCTCACTGTGCCGGCACCTTGTCGAGAAAGCCGGTGACGCTTTTCAGCCGGCCATTTTCGATGACGCCGATATCGGTGCCTTCGATGATGGAGCCGACGCCTTCCGGCCCGAGGTTCCAGGAGAAGCGGATGGTATCGGCGAAGCCGTCCGGCTTGCCTTTCAGCGAGAACCTGAAGCCGGCAAAGCGCTGCTGAACGCCTTCGATCAGCGCGGCGATGCCGTCATGGCCGTCGCCCTGCATGATCGGATCGCGATAGCCGACGTCCTCGGTGAAGGTTGCCTCGAGCAAGGCTTTCCTGCGTGCGGCGTCGCTCTCGTTCCAGGCGGCGATGTAGTTTTCGGCAATGGTGTTGAGGTCGGTCATGGTCTGTCTCCTTCGTTGGGTGGCTTTGACATGAGCCTTTTCGACCAGCGCCAGCGCGAAACCAATTACGCCTGAGGTAATCAGGCCGAACCATGCGAGAGGAAAAGAACATGAGCAGCGGTTTTT
Source organism: Mesorhizobium sp. M0898 (assembly GCF_040319695.1). NCBI lineage: Bacteria > Pseudomonadati > Pseudomonadota > Alphaproteobacteria > Hyphomicrobiales > Phyllobacteriaceae > Mesorhizobium > Mesorhizobium sp. M0898. The sequence continues at coordinate 281,269 of NZ_JAMYOE010000004.1, forward strand.
TCGGCGACATCCAACAGATCAAATACGAGGGACCGGATTCGACCAATCCGCTGGCCTACCGGTTCTACAATCCCAACGAGATCGTCGCCGGCAAGCGGCTGGAAGACCATCTGCGCTTTGCCGTCGCCTATTGGCATTCCTTCGCCTGGCCGGGCGGCGATCCGTTCGGCGGTCAGACGTTCGACCGGCCATGGTTTCCGAAGACCGGCGGTGCCGACACCATGGAGCTGGCCAAGCTCAAGGCCGACGTCGCCTTCGAGATGTTTTCGCTGCTGGGTGCGCCTTATTTCTGCTTCCACGATGCCGACGTGCGGCCGGAGGGCCGGGACTTTTCCGAAAGTGCGGCGCGGCTCGACGAGATCGCCGATTATTTCTCGGGAAAGATGAAGCAGACCGGCGTCAAGCTGCTGTGGGGCACGGCCAACCTGTTCTCCAACCGCCGCTTCATGTCGGGCGCCGCCACCAATCCCGATCCGGACGTCTTTGCCTATTCGGCGGCGACGGTGAAACACTGCATTGACGTCACCAAGCGGCTGAACGGCGAGAACTACGTGCTGTGGGGCGGCCGCGAGGGCTATGAGACGCTGCTCAACACCGACCTTGCCCGCGAGCAGGAACAGGCCGGCCGTTTCCTCAACCTGGTCGTCGATTACAAGCACAGGATCGGCTTCGAAGGCACCATCCTGATCGAGCCGAAGCCTCAGGAGCCGACCAAGCACCAGTATGATTACGACGTCGCCACCGTCTATGGCTTCCTCAAGCGTTTCGGACTGGAGAATGAGGTCAAGCTCAACATCGAGCAGGGCCACGCCATCCTGGCCGGCCATTCGTTCGAGCATGAACTGGCGCTGGCCAATGCGCTCGGCATTTTCGGTTCGATCGACATGAACCGCAACGACTACCAGTCGGGCTGGGACACCGACCAGTTCCCCAACAATGTGCCGGAGATGGCTCTGGCCTACTACCAGGTGCTGCAGGCCGGCGGCTTCAAGACCGGCGGCACCAATTTCGACGCCAAGCTCAGGCGCCAGTCGCTCGACCCGCAGGATCTGCTGATCGGCCATATCGGCGGCATGGACTGCTGCGCTCGCGGCCTCAAGGCGGCAGTGCGCATGGTCGAGGACAAGGCGCTGTCCGCCCCGCTCGCCGAGCGCTATGCCGGCTGGGATTCGGCCGAGGCCAAGGCGATGCTTGCCGGCAAGCGCACGCTGGAGGAAATCGCCGAGCGCGTCGTCAAAGAGAAGATCGAGCCGCAGCCCAGATCCGGCCGCCAGGAATTGCTCGAAAACATCGTCAACCGGTACGTCTGAGGCGTACCGTTTTCACGGCCGCATTGTTCAGCGGCCGCCGGCTAAAGACGGCTTTCCGCGGGGCTGAACCGACGAAGGTTTTGCCCCGTGTGAAACTCGCGTGGCCTGTTCGCTGACCGGGTCTGGCGCGCCTTAGCCGTGATCGAGGCCTCTCAGGTAGGCGCAAAACATGTCGGCCATGGCCTTGGCGTAGACTTCAATCTCCTTGGGCGTTCGAGGCGTCTCCGAGAACTGCTTCCCCACCGTGCTGAGCGTCGTCATGACCAGGTCGCCGGCCAATTCGCGAGTCGCTTGCGCGGCGCTCGGCAACGCCTCCTGCATGAAGAGCTGGATGGTGCGGTCTCCGGACGCCCTTGCAGTCTGCGCCTCGGGCGCGTCGCGGTAAAGCGGTGCGGCGTCGTCGAGCGCCACACGCACCGCGGCCTCGTCACACTCCGAGCGGAGGAAGGCGTGGACCAGGTCGCGCAGCCGGTCGAGCGGCGGTTTCCTGATATCCTCGAGGATATCGCGCAGCAAACTGGTCGTCTGCCGCCATTCGTCGCTCTGGAGCCGGAACAGGATCGCCGCCTTGTTCGGAAAATATTGATACAGCGATCCGACGCTGACGCCGGCCTTCTCGGCCACCCGCGCCGTGGTGAAGCGCTGCGCGCCTTCCCTCGCCAAAACCTGAACAGCAGCCTGCAAAATCGCAGCGACGAGCTCCGCCGAGCGGGCCTGCTTCGGCTGTTTTCGCGAGGAAATCCGCGGACTTCGGTTATCGCTCATTGAGAGCCGCGCCAATGCGATTAGTGAATGCGAATGATTAGTCGTATTTTGAATGTCGCACAAGAACGCGTTCAATTCCGACTGGAGACCGATATGACCACACTGACGACAACGCCGCTCGCGCCCCTGCTGGTCCGCCTGTTCGAGGAAGCCGCTGCGGCAACAAGCCCTGCAGTGGCGGAACTCTCCGCCGAGGAGCGGATGCGGCTGGTTCGAAGCAAGACCGAATACCTCGATTTCTATGGGCGGCTAAGGGATCTCTGGCTTCCCGTTTCGCGAGAGACCGGCACGCTGCTCTACATGCTGGCACGAGGCAGCAGCGCACGGACGATCGTTGAATTTGGAACCTCGTTCGGCATCTCGACCCTGCACCTTGCCGCAGCCTTGCGGGACAATGGCCGTGGCCGCCTGATCACCAGCGAGTTCGAGCCATCCAAGGTCGCGCGCGCGAGGAGTAATCTGACAGCAGGCGGTCTCATTGACATGGTGGAAATCCGCGAAGGAGACGCGCTGCAAACATTAAGCGTCGATCTTCCCGAAAGCGTCGACCTGCTTCTGCTCGACGGCGCCAAAGCGCTCTATCCCGAGATCTTGAGTCTGGTTGAAAGCCGCCTCAGACCGGGCGCCTTCGTCGTTGCCGACAACGCAGATCTTTGCCCCGAATACCTCGAGCGGGTGCGCTCGACCGGGAGTGGCTACATGTCCACGCCGTTCGGCGAGGATGTTGAACTGTCGATGCGGCTTGGCTGAAGCACTGCGTGACCTCCGGAACGATCGTGCCCAAGATGGGCGGCGGCGGACAAAACTTTGCCCGGCATCGCCCATCAATCGCCTCGCTCTTGCCTTCAAACAGCCGTCACGAACCTCCTATAGTGTGGTTCGTGGCGGGATTCAGAAAGAAGGAGGCGAAACGATATGCAGCACGAACGCGAAATCGACGCCCTGCTCTCATCTGGCCAGGCTGGATCGATCATCGACCGGCTGATGGCGCTGCCGCACCCGAAACAAGGTGCGCTGAGTGCAAACGAATGGGATCGCGCGGTCGCCAGCCGCTTCGAGACCCATCTTGCGAGACAGATGCGCTCGCAGATCGACGGCAGCAGCGACCGCCAGGACGCTGCCTGATCTACCTTTGCCTATGCATGTCGTTATCCCAAAACCGCTACGCACGCTCGGGCAAGCCCGTGGCCAGGCTTTTGGGCGACATGCATTATCCCCGACGCAGCCTGACCGGCGCTTCGCCGAACGCTCTTGAAAACGCTCTGGAAAATGCCGCGGCGGACGAAAACCCCGTTCGCCCGGCAATGTCCGCCAAGGCGATGCGCGTGTCGACCACCAGCCGGCGCGCGGCGCCGAGGCGCAGCCTGAGGTAATAAGCGCCGGGCGTTTCGCCGATCGACTTGCGAAAGATGCTTTCCAGCGTCCGTGCCGTCACCCCGGCGCGCTTTGCCACGGCGGCGATAGTCAGCGGCTGGTCGACATGCGCTTCCATCAGCCGAATGGCTTGCGCCAGCCTGGGATCGTAGCCGTCGAGACGGCCGAGCGAGACCAGCGGTTGCGCGTCCGTCGCGGCGCGCGCCTGGTCGTAGATGAAGACGCTCGCGACATCTAGCGCCACGGCCATGCCGAGCCGCGTGCGGATCAGATGCAGCATCAGGTCGAAGGTCGGCGAGGCGCCGCCGGTGGTGAACACCGGGCCATCGATGACGTAGCGGTCGGGGCGCACGTCGACGCCGGGAAAGGCCGACGAGAAATCCTCCATGTCCTCCCAGTGGGTGGTGGCGCTGCGCCCCTCCAGCAGACCGGCGCGGGCAACCAGCCAGGTGCCGGCCTCGACGCCGCCGCAGGCGCGTGCCGCGCGCGCCGCCCGGCGCAGTCCGGACAGCAAGGCCGATGTGGCATGGTTCTGCGTGCCGAAGCCGGCGACGACGACCAGCATATCGGTTGTGTCAGCCGCATCGAAGCGGCCGCTGACCGCCACCGGCAGGCCGCATGTGGTGACCGGCGCCTCGCCTGTCACCGAGACCAGCCTGAAATCGAACAGCGTCTCACCGGCAATGCGGTTGGCGGCGCGCAACGGATCGACGGCCGAGGCGACGCACATGATCGACGAGCCGGAGAATACCAGCAGCGTTACCTTGAGCGGCAAACGCTCGGCCCGAAAGATCGTCGGTTTTTCGTTTTTGGTCACACGATCTTCGTAAAACGCAAAACAGTTTCCGGCAAGTCAGGCATTCTTGCCCTACGTTCTATTGGGAGAGAATCCGATGCCGTTAGCGATGAACCGTGAGGTTTTCATTACCTGTGCCGTGACCGGGTCCGGCAGTTCGCAGGATCGCAGCCCGCATGTGCCGCGCTCGCCCAGAGAGATCGCCGATTCGGCCATCGAGGCGGCAAAGGCGGGTGCGGCGATCGTGCACTGCCACGTGCGCGATTCCGAGACCGGCAAGCCTAGGCGCGACGTGCATCTCTATCGCGAAGTAACCGAGCGCATCCGCGCGGCAGACGTCGACGTGGTGCTGAACCTGACCGCCGGCATGGGGGGTGACATGGTATTCGGCCCGCCGGAGAAACCGCTGCCGCTGAACGAAAAAGGCACGGACATGGGCGGCGCGAGCAACCGCATGGAACATGTGCGCCAGTGCCTGCCGGAAATCTGCACGCTCGATTGCGGCACCATGAATTTCGCCGAGGCCGACTATGTCATGACCAATACGCCCGGCATGCTGCGTGCCATGGGCGGCATGATGACGGCGCTCGGCGTCAAGCCGGAGATCGAGGCCTTCGACACCGGGCATCTGTGGTTCGCCAAGCAATTGGTCGAGGAAGAAGTGCTGAAGCCGGACGCCTTGGTGCAATTGTGCATGGGCGTGCCGTGGGGCGCGCCGGACGACCTCAACACCTTCATGGCTATGGTCAACAATGTACCGTCGACCTGGAACTGGTCGGCCTTTGCCATTGGCCGCAACCAGATGGCCTATGTCGCGGCCGCGGTGCTGGCCGGCGGCAATGTCCGCGTCGGACTGGAGGATAATCTCTGGCTCGACAAGGGTGTGCTGGCGACCAATGCGCAGCTGGTCGAGCGGGCGGTCAGCATCGTGTCGAATATGGGCGCCAGGGTCATCGGCCCGGACGAAGTCCGCAAGAAGCTGAACCTGACGAAGCGCGCACCGCTTTGAAAAGCCGGTAGCCGGTTGGGAGGAGCCGCCGATGAAGACCGTGAAATTCACCGCCATGAAGGACGGCGACCGCGAGGATTACGCCTTCCTCACCGAGCACGAGATCGACTACGCGGCAAAGACCGGCGAGCGGCTGCTCGACGCGCTCGTCCAGCTCGATGCGAGCCTCTCGGGCTACAAGATCACCCGGCTCGGCCATTCGCTGCAAGCGGCAACGCGGGCCTGGCGCGACGGCGCCGACACCGACTGGATTGCCTGCGCCTTGCTGCACGATATCGGCGACATCTACGCGCCCTATAACCACGACGAGTATGCGGCGTCGATCCTGAAGCCTTTTGTGCGCGAGCAATGCACCTGGGTGGTGGAGAAGCACGGCGATTTCCAGCGCCTCTATTACGCCCACCACCTCGGCGGCAATCCACACGCCCGCGACCGTTTCGCCGGGCACATCTACTTCGACGATTGCGATGAGTTTTGCGAACGCTGGGATCAGTCGAGCTTCGACCCGGATTACGAGACATTGCCGATCGATTTCTTCCGGCCCTTCCTGCTCGAAGTGTTCGCGCGCAAGGCCTATGACGCGTCCGTGATCCGTGCCGGCGAGCGCGTCGCCCTCACCGACCCCGCAACAGCCAGGACAAGAACCGGTGCCTCCGCATGAGCATCATCAACAAGGCGGCCGCCATCGGCGGCGGCGTCATCGGCGCCGGCTGGGTGGCGCGGCTGCTGCTCAACGGCATCGACGCGTCGATCTTCGATCCCGACCCCGAGGCGTCACGCAAGGTCGGCGAGGTGATGAAGGGAGCGCGACGCGCCTACAAGCAGATGCTGCCCGGCGGCCTGCCGAAGGAGGGCAAGCTTACCTTCGCCAAGACGATCGCCGAGGCGGTGGCAGACGCCGACTTCATCCAGGAAAGCGTGCCGGAGCGGCTCGACCTGAAGCACCGCGTGCTGGCCGAGATCGACCTTTATGCGCCGGCCAACGCCATTGTCGGATCCTCCACCTCCGGCATCAAGCCGACCGACATGCAGGTGGCGATGAAGAAGCACCCGGAGCGGCTGGTCGTCGGCCATCCGTTCAACCCCGTCTATCTGCTGCCGCTGGTCGAAATCGTCGGCGGCGAACAGACCTTTCCCGAGGCGATCGAAGTCGCCAAGGAGATGTATGCCTCGATCGGCATGAAGCCGGTGGTGATCCGCAAGGAGATCGAAGCCTTCGTCGGCGACCGGCTGCTCGAAGCGGCCTGGCGCGAGGCGCTGTGGCTGGTCAAGGACGGCATCTGCACGGTCGAGGAGCTCGACGACATCATGCGCTACGGCTTCGGCCTGCGCTGGGCGCAGATGGGCATGTTCCAGGTCTATCGCGTCGCCGGCGGCGAGGCCGGCATGCGCCACTTCATGGCGCAGTTTGGCCCGTGCCTGAAATGGCCGTGGACCAAGCTGATGGACGTGCCGGAGTTCAACGATGAACTGGTCGAGCTGATCGCGACCCAGTCGGACGATCAGGCGCACGGTCTGTCGATCCGCGAGCTCGAAAAGATCCGCGACGACAATCTGGTCGCCATCATGGAGGCACTGTCGAAGCAGAACAAAGGCAAAGGCTGGGGTGCCGGCGCCCTGCATAAGGACTACACCAGGCAGCTAGCCAAGCTCGCGGCCAAGAAGCCCACCGCCTCCAAGGCGGCCGAAAAGGCAAAGGCTGAAAAGCCGAAGAAAAGGAAGAAAGGCTGAGACCATGGATTTTGGTCTTTCGGAGGAGCAGAAGCTCATCGTCGAGACGACGCGGGCCTTCGTCGAGAACGAGCTTTACCCGCATGAGCGCGAGGTTGAACGCACCGGCGTGCTGCGCCGCGAGCTGATCGAGGAGATCAAGGCCAAGGCGATCGGAGCCGGCCTCTATGCCGCCAACATGCCGGCCGACGTCGGCGGCGCCGGGCTCGATACGGTGACCTGGCTGCTCTATGAAAAGGAACTCGGCCGCGCCAATTACGCGCTGCATTGGACCTGCGTGGCGCGGCCTTCGAACATCCTTCTCGCCGGCACGCCGGAGCAGCGCGAAAAATATCTGTTTCCCTGCATTCGCGGCGAGAAATGGGATTGCCTGGCAATGACCGAGCCGGGCGCCGGCTCCGATCTGCGCGGCATGAAGGCAACCGCCGTGCAAGACGGCGACGACTGGGTGCTGAACGGCACCAAGCATTTCATCAGCCATGCGGACCTCGCCGATTTCGCCATCGTCTTCATGGCCTCGGGGGAGGAAGAGTCTTCGCGTGGAAAACGCAAGAAGATCACCGCCTTTTTCGTCGACAAGGGCACCAAGGGTTTCACCGTGCGCGACGGCTACCGCAACGTCTCGCATCGCGGCTACACCAATGCCATCCTCGAATTCGACGATTGCCGGTTGCCGGCCAGTCAGGTTCTGGGCGAGGTCCACAAAGGCTTCGACGTCGCCAATTCATGGCTTGGCGCGACGCGCCTGCAGGTCGGCGCCACCTGCCTCGGCCGCGCCGAGCGGGCGCTTGGCCACGCCGTCGAATACGCCGCGCAGCGCCAGCAGTTCGGCCAGCCGATCGGCAAGTTCCAGGGCGTGTCGTTCAAGCTCGCCGACATGGCGACCGAGCTGAAGGCCGCCGACCTGATGGTGTTCGAAGCCGGCTGGAAGTACGATCAGGGTACCGTCACCGACCAGGACATGGCCATGGCCAAACTGAAGGCCACCGAGATGCTCGCCTTTGTCGCCGACGAGGCGATCCAGATCCATGGCGGCATGGGGCTGATGGACGATTTGCCGCTCGAGCGCATCTGGCGCGACGCCCGCGTCGAGCGCATCTGGGAAGGCACCTCGGAAATCCAGCGCCACATCATCTCGCGGGCGCTGCTGCGCCCGTTCGGGGGCTGAACAGCGCAATGTTTGCATTCCTTCGCGCCCCCCTCTGTCCTATCGGACATCTCCCCCTCAAGGGGGGAGATCGGCCGCCATTCCTGATTTCGCCAGTTATTGCCGTTGCATGCCTGGGGCCGGCGGCCCAACTGCCAATCTCCCCCCTTGAGGGGGAGATGCCAAGTTTTGGCAAAGAGGGCAGGGCAGAGGAGGGTGTTCATGCACAAACTTGAGCGCCTTTTGCGCCCGCGGACAATCGCGGTCTTCGGTGGCGCGCAGGCTGCCGCCGTCGTCGCGCAATCGATCAAGATGGGCTTTGCCGGCGAGATCTGGCCGGTGCATCCGAGCAAGGCCGAGGTCGCCGGCCGCAAGGCCTATCGCTCGGTGGCCGAATTGCCCGGTGCGCCGGATGCCGCTTTCGTCGGCGTCAACCGGCACTTGACCATCGAAGTGGTCAAGGCACTGGCCGAGCGCGGCGCCGGCGGTGCGGTCTGCTTCGCCGCCGGCTTCCTCGAAACCGAGGCCTATGACGAGGACGGCGAGCGGCTGCAGGCCGAGCTGGTCGCGGCGGCGGGCCAAATGCCAATCATCGGGCCGAACTGCTACGGGCTCATCAACTATGCCGACGGCGCGCTTTTGTGGCCCGACCAGCATGGCGGCATCAGGCTGCCAGAAGGCGGTCGCGGCGTTGCCATCATCACCCAGTCGTCGAACATCGCCATCAATATGACGATGCAGAAGCGCGGCCTGCCGATCGCCTTTCTGATGACCGCCGGCAACCAGGCGCAGACCGGGCTTTCCGAAATGGCGCTCGGCCTGATCGAGGACGACCGTGTCACCGCGCTCGGCTTGCATATCGAGGCTTTCGATTCGGTAGCCGGCTTCGAAAGGCTGGCGGCACGGGCGCGCGAGCTGAAAAAGCCTGTCATCGCCATGAAGGTCGGCCGCTCCGAGCAGGCGCGGCAGGCGACCGTTTCCCATACCGCGTCGCTGGCCGGCTCGGACGCAGCGTCCGGCGCCTTCCTGAAGCGGCTCGGCATCGCCCGCATCGATTCGATCCCGGCCTTCATCGAGGCGCTCAAGCTGCTGCACGTCACCGGCCCCCTGCCCGGCTACCGGCTGTCGTCGATGAGCTGTTCGGGCGGCGAGGCGTCGGTGATGGCCGACAGCGCCGAAGGCCGCTGGGTGACGTTTCCGCCACTCACCCCCGAGCACCGCGCGCATGTCAAATCGACGCTCGGGCCGCTGGTCGCGGTGGCCAACCCGCTCGACTACCACACCTTCATCTGGAACAACGAGCCGGCGATGACCGCCACCTTCACCGCGATGGTGTCGGGCGGCTTCGACCTCAACATGCTGGTGCTCGATTTCCCGCGCCCCGACCGCTGCTCGGACACCGACTGGTGGGCGACGCTGCGCGCCTTCGAAGTGGCGCTGAAGACCAACAGCGCGCAAGGCGCGATCGTCTCCTCGCTGCCGGAGAACCTGCCCGAGGAATACACTGCCGGCCTGATGGCGCGGGGCATGGTGCCGCTGTTCGGCATCTCCGAAGCCATGGACGCCGCCCAGGCGGCGGCCTTCATCGGCTGGGCCTGGCGCGAGCCGCAGGCGCAGCCGATCGACACTTCGGCGTCCGGCGCGCCGGTCGGCGACCATGTCACGCCGGACGAGGCCGAGGCGAAGGCGCGGCTCATCGAGGCCGGGCTCCCCGTGCCGAAGGGCGAGCGCGCCGGCAACGCGGTCGAAGCTGTCATCTCCTCGATGGCGCTCGGCTTCCCGGTGGCGCTGAAGGCCCTTGGTGTCATCCACAAGTCCGAGCTCGACGCGGTCCGGCTCAATTTGAGGGATGCCGAATCCGTCAGCACCGCCGCCCACGATCTCGGCCCGCTCGGCACGGGCCTTTATGTCGAGCGCATGGTGCGCGACGGCGTCGCCGAGCTGCTCGTCGGCTTCACCCGCGACCCGATGTTCGGCGCCGTGATGACGCTCGGCACCGGCGGCGTGCTGGTCGAGCTGTTGCGCGACAGCGTCACGCTGATGCTGCCGGCGACCCGCGACGATATCGAGGCCGCTTTGCGCGGGCTGAAACTGTTCCCGCTGCTCGACGGCTATCGCGGTCGGCCGAAGGCCGATGTCGCAGCGGCAATCGATGCGATATCGGGCATTGCCGCTTTCGTGCAGCAAAACGCCGGCGAGATCGAGGAACTCGACATCAATCCGCTGATCGTCTGCACCGAAGGCAAGGGCGCCTGGATCGCCGATGCGCTGCTGGTGCTTGGAGAGAACAAAAATGTCTGACGTCATCACCACCCGCCGCGAGGGCACTATCCTCGAAGTCACGCTCGACCGGCCCAAGGCCAATGCCATCGACCTGAAGACGTCGCGGCTGATGGGCGAGACTTTCAAGGCGTTTCGCGACGATCCCGACTTGCGCGTCGCCATCGTCAAGACCGCCGGTGACAAGTTTTTCTGCGCCGGCTGGGACCTGAAGGCCGCGGCCGGCTGGGACGCCGTCGACGGCGACTACGGCGTCGGCGGCTTCGGCGGGCTGCAGGAACTGCGCGACCTCAACAAGCCGGTGATCGCCTGCGTCAACGGCATGGCGGTCGGCGGCGGCTTCGAACTGGCGCTATCCTGCGACCTCATCTATGCGTCGGACCACTCCTCCTTCGCGCTGCCCGAAATCCGTGCCGGCACGCTGGCCGATGCGGCGACGATCAAGCTGCCGAAGCGTATCCCCTACCATGTCGCCATGGACCTTCTGCTCACCGGCCGCTGGATGGATGTCGCCGAGGCGCATCGATGGGGCCTGGTCAACGAGGTGCTGCCCAAGGAAAGACTGGAGGACCGCGTCTGGGAGATCGCGCGGCTGCTCGCCAGCGGCCCGCCGCTGGTCTTCGCCGCGATCAAGGAGACGGCCCGGGTCGCAGAATCGCTGACGTTCCAGGACGCGATGAACCGGGTGACGCGCCGGCAACTGTCGACGGTTGACGCACTCTACGGCTCGGAGGACAATCTCGAGGGCTTTCGCGCCTTTGCCGAGAAGCGCGATCCGGTGTGGAAGGGGAAATGAAGGTATTGCCGAAATGACGGCACTCCGTCACGCCCCCCTCTGGCCTGCCGGCCATCTCCCCCTCAAGGGGGTGTTTGGACCGGAGACATCGCGAACAGGTGTGCGAGGACATCGCGA